>NZ_MQWC01000004.1:1983074-2302241 GCF_002954405.1 Salinibacter sp. 10B
CATTGGCCGACAGCGCCTCCCTCAACGGCACGAGAAGGCGCGTCCCATGCACAGCGTAGTCGGGGGAGACGGTGTCCCCGTTGCGCGTGACCTGCACATTCGACAACTCATAGCCCGCCCCTTCGAAAAAGCCGCTAAACCGGGCGTCGGATGGGACGACCCGCGCCCCCCGACTGTCGGGCTTAAAGTAGTTTTGCTCCAACTGCACCCAGAGTCGTTCCAGCTCCTTCGGCGAGTTGTTCGTATACGTGATCGTCTGCTGGCCCGTAAGCCGGTTGTTGGCCGTGTCGAGCTCGACATCGATCTGATAATCCGCCTCGTTCTGCCAGTACTGATCGCCGGGCCGGCCATCGGCGGCGCGATACTCGTTGGGATCGGGCAGGTCGAGGGGTTCAAAGGATTCGAGGTTGTGCTGAGGCACAGTCTGGCCGAGGGCGGGTCCGGCAAGAAGCAGCCCCACCACGGTCCAGAGAGCAGCGCGGAGGGTATCAGTCATGGCGAGAGACACATCGAGAAAAGAGCGAAAGCGCGTCTTCCAATGTAAGCGCTTCTTTTCTCAATTGGAACGAAGAGCGGGTTAAAGGACGAGGAACCCTCTCCCTCAGCAGTCTCCTTCCGCCAAGGCCCTTAGAGACTGTTTTGATTTTTGGCCGGATTGAAAATCGCAGAGGTGTTTCGCCGACCTGAGGAGACCGTTCATAGTTCGGAAGCCCCTAACAGAGAGATTTCGACGACCTGCGGTCGTTACGCTCAGCCTGAAATGCGATCGTGTGAAATCAAAACAGTCTCTTAGTCCCCGCGCCCACACGCCTCCGTTCAGGTGATCTTGTCAAAGATCATCCGCATCTCGCGGCGGAGCTGCTCGGGAAGCGTGGTCGACACGTCCCCAACCGTGAGCGTTACCGTTCCGGTTTCGGCCATCGTGAGAAAGTCCTCTTGCGTAACGTACACCTTGGTGGGCCCGACGCCATCGTCCGGGCGGTTGACCTCCAGAATTCGCAGCGACTGGTCCCCGTACGTCAGTGAGATCTCGTCCTCGGGATCTGCTCCAATGAGACTGAGCACCCAGCGGGTAGCGGTATCTGTCGCCTCGATGCCCATGGCCCGCACCGAGAGGCCGTCGGCCACACTGTGCGGCTGGGCCGTAAGCGTCATTTGCTCGCCATCCGCCCCCTCTACTGTCGTCACGTTCTCGGACTGGGCCGCGGCGGGCAATGCACACAGGCCGAACACTCCGATGAGGAAAAACAATCGCAGACGAAGTAGGGGCATGAGCACAGTGGTGTTGTGGAAAGCCGACGCAGCTATAAAACGCCGAACCCACACAGACGTTCGGCATCGGCCACTGCGCACCTCCAAATCCAGGCGTCGCTACGCCTGTCCCGTCTCGTCGAAGACGTCCCAAATCCGCTCCATCTCGTCCGTCGGGGGACTCTCGTCCTCCTCATCGGTGGATGCCGACGTGGAGGACGAGCTTTCGGACGGCCCCATGCCTTGCACGTCCTCCTTGATGGCCTCAAACTGGGACTCGCTCGCCGACGGTTCGTCGTCGGTCTCCTCATCTACCGCCTCTGAGGCCTCCTCCGCCGATGCGGTGTCTTCGGTCTCCGGAAGCCGGTTCGGAAAAAGGGAGTCGACCCATTCCTCCGTCGATTTCTCCTCGCTGGACGCCGCCTCGCCATTTGTTGTACTTGAGGCCTCGCCCCCCGACGCCGGAGCGGATTCGGGGGAAAGCGCCGACAGGGCCTCCTGCTCCTTCTGAAGAGCATCCTGCAAGCGCCGAGCCACCGCTTGCAGTTTGGCCTCCTTCTGTTCGACTCGGTCTCGCTTCTCCTCCAGCTTCTGCTCGCGCTCATCGAGCTGCTTTTCTCTGGCATCGACCGCTTCCTGCTGTTCCTTAATCTCCTTCCTCTCCTCCTCGGCACGCGCCCGAGCCTTCTGGACCTTGTCGGCCGTGTCGCCAATCTCGTCGATCTTACTCTGCAATTTCTGGACACGACGCTGCATTTCACTCCATCGATCGGCCACCTCACCAAGGAATGACTGCACCTCCTCCTCGTCGAGACCGCGGAGACTTTGGGAAAATGAACGGTTGCGAATATCGGCTGATGTGAGTTCCATGAACTGAAAATGGGGAGTCGTGAAGGGCACGGCAGTCGGGGATCACGTTCACAACACAAAAATCGTGCAGGAGCTGGCCACTCGGTTCCCCCGACCCATTGGCCGATTTTTGCAGGCAAAACCGCCTCTGCTTCCCTTCGTCTTTACGCTTCGTTTCAAAATTTCACGTCTCCGTAACCGATGCAAATCTGCTTTGCCCCACAAGGCGCGGCTGGAGCACGTGGTCGCTCAGGTCGGGCGTCCACCACCGCCCCCCCATCCGCATTGGATCCCGCTCCCTCGACGCGATGCCAATCTGTGCCGGCCTCGCCCGCACCGGATTGACAAGCTCGATAGCGGTAAATACCCTACACGTCCTCGTCCCTTTCGAATCTGGTTTATTCTCCATGCCGTCTTTCGACCTAGAAAATTTCACGCATCGCCTCCTTGCGGAATCTCTGTTCTACGACCTCGAGTACGGGCTCATTGGTAGTGTGAGCCTCATCGACGCCGACGCCGAAAAAGAGCGGTACATCGTCTCGTTCATGCCCAACGACGGCACATACATGATTGAAGAGGCCACGGCGTGGGAAAATCCGCCCGAATTGGAGGACGAGGAGGACGTGGCCTATGCCCTCGCTACGGAAAGTACGGTCCACGGCACCTACGACATTCCGGAAGTGGCCGCCAACGCGACGCTCAGCCTCGCCCGTGAGCACGACCTCTTGCCCAGCGTCACGGTACTATTTGAAGACGAGGAATTATAACACTGTCGTGATGCCCGCCCCGCTAATCAGGAAATCTGCGACCCGGACGCCTCGTTTGCTCCACCGGAGCTCTCGTTGCCTTCTGCGATGATTGGACATTGCGCTTCCGTCTTCAAGCACATCCCCCGCTATGCACACCGACCTTGACGCCGAAACGGCCGCCAAACACTATCAAAAGTGGAAATCTCTCGCGCCTCTCGGACTCGTGACTGTGGGACTCGGGGCAAGCCTAATCGGACAGTCAGCCATTCTCAAGTCCAAACGAACGTCGACCTGGAAATGGGTGGCCCTCGGGACTGTGAGCCTCGCGGTCTTGAATGCAGGCCTCTGCTTGTTCGGGGACGCGGTGAAGCATCGGGCCCTCTACGAGTGGACTGAGCGACAGCCATGAACCGTGAAGCGGAACTGCCCACAAACAGCGCACTCACGCATCACGTCTTGTCCCTCAGGACTCAGCCTTCCGAGCCCGTTGAAATAGGGGCGTTCCCTCCGTCGGGGCTTGAAACCAGCGGGGTCGAGCGCCCCCCTCCTGCCCTAGATGCCGACTGTGGTCTGCCGTCCACCGTCGGGTAACATACGAGCACGCAGGCTGCCCCCTTGATTCGAATCAGACGCCTCCGACTATGTCGTTTTGGTCTACCCTCACCGACGTGTGGGCGCAGGCACAAGAGCCTGTGGTGCTCGAGGGTCTCGTGCAGGTTGGGGCAGCGTCGCTGCTCGCCCTCCTCGTGATCGGACTCTCGTGGGGACGGCGGCTCGAGCTCGAAACGGAGCTGAGCACGGCCTTCGTGCGCGGCTTCGTGCAGATCGTCGCGGTCGGATTGCTCATCGGCGTGCTGCTTACGGTGCCACTGGGCTGGAGCGCTCTCATTCTGCTTGGCATGGTGGGCGGGGCCACGTGGATCTCGAAGCAGCGGGGAGAGGGGCTGCCGCAGGTGACGTGGATCTCGCTTCTCTCTATTGGCGTGGGCGCCGGACTGACCATCGTGCTCATGACGGCCGCCGGGGCAATTGAGGCCACTGTGCGCAGCCTCGTCCCAGTGGGCAGCATGGTGATCGCCAATGCGATGAAAATCAACGGCCTCGCGCTGGATCGCTTCAAAGAAGAGGTGACCGCCAACCGGGACGTGATCGAAATGGGGTTGGCCCTGGGCGGCCCGCCGCAACGCGTGTTGGCGCCCCACGTGCGGGACAGCGTCCGATCGGCTCTCATCCCTGTGGTTGACTCCCTAAAGAGCCTCGGCTGGGTCTGGATTCCCGGCATCATGGCGGGCATGATTCTCGCGGGCGACAACCCGATATACGCTGCGCTCTACCAGTTCGTCATCATGGCCATGATCTTTGCCGCGGGGGGGCTCACGAGCCTGCTCAGCAGTGGGCTGATGGGGCGCGCCGTTATGACCGACGCCGAGCAGCTTGCCTTCGGGAGGCCAACAAGCCAATCCGCCGGTTCATGAGAAACCACTTCCGCTCCTCGAAAACGAACTTGTCCCTCCCTGATACGTCTCTTATCCTACCCATGCCGGTGACGGAACCGGTTCCTCTTGCATCCACCCTTCACCTCTGGCCATGGACCTGGATCCGACCCTTCTAACCTGGGCCTTTGTCGTCGGCGGCCTCCTGCTGATGGCGGTGGAGACGGTGCTGCCCGGCGGTGTGGCCGGCTTCCTCGGGATCGGCGGGCTCGTGATTGCAGGACTTCGGGCGCTGGGCCTTCTCATCAATCCCTGGACGGCGATCATCACGTGGGCCTTTTTGTCCGTCGCCCTCACCATCGCGCTGCGCCCGCTGGCCATGCGCTTCATCCAGGGCGACATTTCGCTATCCCTCACCGACGAGGACGCGGAGGCAATGGGGCAGACGGTGCCCGTCCTCAGTGAGGTGACTGAAGACGAGCCGGGCCGCATCCGATTCCGGGGCGCAGAGTGGGATGCTCGCACCGTAGACGGCACGCTGCCCGAAGGGGCCGACGCCACACTCCTCTACCGCGACAACCTCACGTGGATCGTAAAGGCAGCCGACGACTCCGACCTCGACGCGGAGCTTTCGGAGGCCACCGGCAAAGACCTTTCCGCCCCTGGTACATCCGACGCTCGCAACGAGAGCACGCCTCCCGATTCCGGTCTCGACTACGATCCGTCCGCCCGCGTGCAAGAGTAACGATTGTATTGCGTACTGCGTATTCCGTCCAACTCCGGATCCTACGCAATACGACTATAGACTCGTCCGGCGCCTCAAGCGAGACCGTTGGCTCCCCATTTCGCTGACTCCCTGTCCCTTTTCTCTATTCCCATGTGGACCCTCCTTCTGCTCGTTCTCGCCGTCACCTTCTTCATCATCTACCACACGTTCATCATCGTGGAGATGCGGGAAGAGGTCATTCTGGAGCGTTTCGGCAAGTACCACGATACACTCACGCCCGGCTTTCATTTCGTGATTCCATTTGTGGACCGCGTGGCCTACCGACAGGAGACGCGCGAGCAGGTGCTCGACGTGCCGCACCAGAAGTGTATTACCAAGGACAACATTGAGGTGGATGTGGACGGCCTCGTGTACCTGAAGGTAATGGATTCCTACAAGGCCAGCTACGGCATCAACGACTATCGGCTGGCGGCCGTGAACCTGGCACAGACGACGATGCGGAGCGAGGTCGGTAAGATCACGCTCGACGACACGTTCAGCGAACGGGACGCGATGAACGAGGCCATTGTGAAGGAACTGGACAAGGCTTCCGATCCATGGGGCGTGAAGGTGATGCGGTACGAACTCAAGGACATCCAGCCGGCCGAGGACATCGTGCGCACGATGGAGAAACAGATGGAGGCCGAGCGTGAAAAGCGGGCCGAGATTACGGAATCGAGCGGGGAGCGGGACGCACGCATTAACGTGTCGGAAGGGGAGCAACAGGAGTCGATCCTGCTGTCAGAAGGTCGGCGACAGCAGCGCATCAACGAAGCGGAGGGCGACGCCCGCGAGATGGAACTCATCGCCGAAGCAACGGCCAACGGCATCGAGCGCATCGCCGACGCTATTTCGCAGCCCGGGGGCTCGCTGGCCGTAAAGATGCGTCTCACGGAGCAGTTCATCGACCGCCTCGGCGACGTCATCGACGGCGCGAACGTGAGCGTCCTCCCGATGGATGCCGCCAATATGCGATCCTTCTTTGAGGGTGCCTCTGAGGTGACGAATCCGATTCGGAAGGAGTGATTCCCACTTGAGCGTGGAGGCGTGGGAGCACGGGAGGAGAGAGCAGAGATGAGGAGCATATCCGATTCAGCCAAAGCCTCTTTTGCAGCCATGGCGATTCAAGAGTTCAGAGAATTGCGCGTGTACCAACACTCACACGAGGTTGCCATGCAGATTTTTGAGCTGTCGAAAGACTGGCCGAAAGAAGCCCCCTACTCTTTAACGGATCAAATTCGACGGTCGTCGCGATCCGTGTGCGCAAACATTGCCGAAGCGTGGCGCAAGCGCCGATACGAAAAGCACTTCGTCAGCAAGCGCTCGGATGCAGATGCAGAAGCGGCGGAAACACGAACGTGGCTCCAGTTCGGCCGTGATTGCAGCTATCTCGATCGCGAGTCTTTCGATAAACTCGACTCCACATACGACCGAATTTGCGGCGGTCTCGTGAATATGATGCAGAACCCTGCTCCCTGGTGCCGCCCGAGCAAGACGCACGCCCCCAACATCTCGTACGATCTCTCTTGACTTCCACGCTCCCTCTACTCCCAATCCCCATACGGGACCGGCACCGACGTTCTTTGCACCTATCTCCCTCCAACTCAGCTCAACCCTGTCATGGAATTGTTCACCGCCCTCAACAACGCCAGCCTCGGCATTCTCGCCCTGCTGGCCCTGTACGTTGCCTACAAATTTCTGCGTGCCATCCGGTTCGTGCCACAGCAGCGGGCCTACGTCGTGGAGCGCCTCGGCAACTACCACAAGACGCTGGAAGCGGGCTTTCACGCCCTCATTCCCTTCATCGACAAGGTGAAGTACACGCACGACCTTCGTGAGCAAGCCATCCCGGTCGAGCCGCAGGAGTGCTTCACGGAGGATAACGTGCGCGTGGAGGTCGACGGCGTCATTTACCTCAGCGTGACCAATCCCGTGAACGCCAGCTACGGCGTGACGGACTTCAACCGTGCGGCCATTCAACTGGCCCAGACCACCACGCGCTCGGTGATCGGTCGGATGGAGTTGGACACGACCTTCCAGGAGCGGGCCGCCATCAGCCGAGCCGTCGTGGAGGTGCTGAGCGAGGTAGAGCAGGCGTGGGGCATCAAGGTGCACCGCTACGAGATCAAGAACATCGACCCGCCGCGGACGGTGCAGAAGGCGATGGAGCGGCAAATGACGGCCGAGCGCGAGCGTCGTGCCACGGTGGCTCGGTCGGAAGGGAAGCAGCAGTCCACCGTCAACGACGCGCAAGGGGAAAAGCAGGAACTTATCAATCAGTCCGAGGGCGAGAAGCAGCGCCGGATCAATGAGGCCGAGGGCCGCGCCAAGGAGATCGAGGCGATTGCTGAAGCGACGGCGGAAGCGATCGAGCGCGTGGCGGGTGCCGTGTCGGCCCCCGGTGGCGAGGAAGCGGTGAAGCTGCGCCTGGCCGAACAGTACCTGCAGACGATTGCCAAGCTGGGGAAGAAGGAAAACGAGGTGCTTCTGCCGGCCGACCTCACACGTTACGAGTCGGTCATCGACGGCCTGTCCCTCGACGAGTTTACGCTGCGAGCAGACGAGGAGCCCTCTCGGCCTGCAGGAGATGGAGCCCCGGAGCCCGACGAGAGCTGAGATCAGCGCTGGCGAACGAGGAAAACTCTACCAGTCCGACGTGGCGGAGGTAAAGATGTCTTCCGCCACGCGTTCTACAGCGAGTTCGGCGGCCTGCTGCTCGCCCCCAAGCCCGGCCTGTACCGGATTGTAGTTGGCCGTCCCCGTAAAGGTCTGCTGGACCATCGTCGAGTCGGTGACCTGGTCGTAGTAGCGCACATCCACCTCGATGCTTACCCGATTCTGGGTCGCGCGTTCGTCGCCACTCACGCCCGTGGGCTGGTTCGTATACTGCACGATTCGGGTCGAGAGCACTGCATCCGCGTCGGTCTCGTTGTTGTTCAGTGACAGACTGGTGCGCCCCACAAACTGCTCGGTCAACAGGTCTGTGAGCTGATTGCCGAGGTTGGTCACGGGACTGGAGGTGTTGTCCTCAGCAATGGGGATGGCGATGGTCTCCAGGTGCGAGGGAATGCTCGCCCCCGTAAAGCCGTAGTATGCGCAGCCCGTGACCCCCCCCGCCCCGAGACAAAGCAGAACTCCCACCAGGAGGCATCTCCTCCTGAACGAGGAAAGGCACGGAGACGAGAAAAAACGGGAAATAGAAGAAAAGACCGTCATGGCACTTCAAATCTTCGGGGACCAGTCCTCAACGCTCGCAATCACTCGAACACGCTGTCCTGGAATTTGATCATCTTGCTCGTCAAAGTCCCTGGCATAAGTGGCAGTAAGCTCCCCCTAATCGCACTACGGATGCCTTCTTCTGCCTGGAGTAGAGCTCCCGGAATTGATACTACTTCAAGCTCGCGTTTCCTCAGCGTCGCTTTCTAAGAGTCCCTATCAAAACCGGGCACGTCCTCCTGACCATCGTGGAAGGAGCTCCTTAAACGTGGCTGCCCGCACCAAGAAGCTTCTTCGACAGGCTCAGAAGGACCTGCTAATCGCTGTTTTGATAGGGACTCTAAATCGCTCAACGTGGGCCGAATGGGGACGATCGATCCCCAGCCCTCGCGCTACTAAAGGTCTTCATCGATGTCCTTGAGTTTGCGGTAGAGGGTACGCTCGCTAATGCCCAGGGCCTGAGCGGTCTTGCGCCGGTTGCCATCGAACTGCTTGAGTGCCCGACTGATAAGCTGCTTTTCGGCCTCTTCGAGCGTGGGTAGCGCCTCCTCCACCTCCTCGGCTGCCGGCTCGGACCGCTCCATCTCCACGTCCTCGGACTCGTCCTCACTCGGCGCCGGCACATCCCGCGGGCGACGTGCGGTCGACTCGGGCACGACATCTTCCCCCTGCGGAGGCTCCCTGTGCCCTGCCCGCTCTCCCCGCGGCGTGGGACGGGCCGGTCCCTCCTCATCGACCTCATACACGACATCCCGGATTAGCGAATCCACCTCGCCGGGCTCATTCCGCTCGGGGCGATCCCGAAAGTCCTCGGCCTCCTCCGCATTGCGGACCACCACGAAATCGTCGTAGTCGCCCGGAAAATCCCCGCGCTCAGCCACGTCCCGCGGCACGACGACGCCCACATTCGACATCAACGAGCCGATCTGATCCTTCAATTCACGCAGGTCCATGCGCATCTCCAGAATGGCGCGATACAGCAGCTCCCGCTGGCGAATGTCGGTGCTCGTGTCGTCTTCGTCCTGTCGTTGCTCCTGCTGATCGACCCGCATCAGTTCGGTCGACGGCGCCGCTTCCCCGATGTCGCGGAGGAGTGGCCGCAGCTCATCGGCCGACACCTCGTCCGCTCGCAGTAGAACGGTTACCTGCTCGGCCACATTACGGAGTTCTCGCACGTTGCCCGGCCACCGGTAGTCCTTCAGCACGTCCTCTGCGTCCTCCGTCAACGTCTTTCGCGATGAGTTGTACTCCTTCGAAAACTCGTGGAGAAAGGTCTCAAAGATGGGCAGAATGTCTTCCGGACGCTCCCGAAGCGGCGGGATGTCGATGAGGACGGTGCTCAGCCGATAATACAGGTCTTTTCGAAACCGACCGGCCTGCACTTCCTCCGCAAGGTTCTTGTTCGTAGCCGCCACGATACGAACGTCCACCTGTTGCTGTTGCGAGGCACCTACCCGGCTAAACTTTCCGGTCTCCAGCACGCGCAACAACCGCACCTGTGCCTCCTTCGGCATCTCCCCAATTTCATCAAGAAAGATGGTGCTGCCGTCGGCCTCCTCAAAGTAGCCAACCCGCTGTTCGACCGCCCCCGTATAGGCGCCCTTCTCAGCCCCGAACAACTCGCTTTCAATAAGACCTTCGGGGATGGCCCCACAGTTGACAACCACCATCGGCTCGTGGCGGCGCACCGACAACTCGTGCAGCGCCTGCGCGATCAACTCCTTGCCCACTCCGCTCTCCCCCTGGAGAAGCACGCTGATGTCGGTTTTCGCCACCTGTCGAGCCCGGTCGATGACGTTTTTGATGGCATTGGACGACCCGACAATACCAAAGCGTTCCTGAATGGAGGCACGATCCATAACGTCAGACAAAACAAGAAGATACAACAACGCAGAGGGCGACCGTGGCAGATGATCGCAGCGCTATTCTGCCACATTGTCACGAGGGAATATCACACCTGTGCCCTGCTCAAAAGATCCGGCCGCCCATTCGTCCCCGTTGAAGATGGGGTGACGAAGAAAATGTGCGGATGCGGTAGCACCGCAGTCTGCCCGGTGTACTCACGCGTCGTAGTCGCCCGCTCGCCCGTAGATCCGCGTGAGCGTTTCCAGCAGCTCTTCGGCGCGGTCGGTCACCTGCGCAGGCGTAAAGCGCCACTCCCAATTCCCGTTCGGGTGCCCCGGCGTATTCATTCGGGCGTCCGATCCCAACCCCAGAAGATCCTGCATGGGAAACACCACGCGATCGGCCACCGAGGCCATCAGGACGCGCAGGGCTTGCTCATGCACCCCGGCGTCCACACGATCGAGGTTGAGATAGTCGCGCGCAAACGCCTGGGCTTCGGACGATGTGAGATCGTCGGCCCACCACCCCATGGTCGTGTTATTGTCGTGCGTGCCCGGATAGGCAACCAGGTTGCGCCGATAGTTGTGGGGGAGAAACTCGTTGGTCGGATCGTCCTCGAACGCAAACTGCAGCACGGCCATGCCGGGAAATCCACACTCTTCTCGCAGCGCCTCTACCGAATCGGTAATCACCCCGAGATCCTCCGCCACCACCGGGAGGGTCCCGAGCTCCTCTTCCACCTCCTCAAAAAAGGGCATGCCCGGTCCTTCCCGCCACTCTCCGTTCACGGCCGTCTCAGCCTCCGCCGGAATTTCCCAGTACGCATCGAATCCACGGAAATGGTCGAGGCGCACCAGATCCACGCGCTCCAGCGTACGCCGCAGTCGCTCCTTCCACCATCGGTAGTCGTTGGCCTCCATCTTGTCCCATCGGTAGAGCGGATTGCCCCAACGTTGGCCCTCGGGACTGAAGTAATCGGGCGGAACCCCCGCCACGACAGTGGGCCGGCCGTCGTCGTCGAGATGAAAAAGCTCCTGATGAGCCCATACGTCGGCGCTGTCGCGGGCCACATAGATGGGAATATCGCCGAACAGCCGAATGTCGCGTGCATGGCAATAGGACTGCAGAGCCGTCCACTGGCGATGGAAGAGATACTGCCAGAACACGTGCATGCGAATGGCGTCCGCGTGCGTCTCTCGTGCCTGTTCGAGAGCCTCTGGGTCGCGGCGCGACAGCGGATCCGGCCACTGCATCCAAGGGGCTTCGTCGTACGCATCCTTCAGAGCCGCGTAGAGCGCGTAGTCGTCGAGCCACGAGGCCTGGTCGGCCCGAAATTGTGCGAGGTCGGTGTCACTGACGACGGAGCGGCCGGTCTCGTATCGCTCATAGGCCGTGCGCAACACAGCGCGCTTCCGGGTCCTCACTCGTTCATAGTCGACATGGCCGTCCGGCAATTCGGCAAGGGGGGCAAGATCCTCCTCCGTAAGGAGGCCGTACTCCACGAGCGGCTCGGGGCTAATCAGAAGCGGATTGCCGGCAAAGGTCGACGTGCTGGAATAGGGCGAGGCACCGGCCCCCACCGGGCCGAGGGGCAGCACCTGCCAGAGCTTCTGGTGGGTGCGGGTGAGAAAATCAGCAAAACGGTAGGCCGCCGGGCCGAGGTCGCCGATCCCATAGGCACTGGGCAAAGAGGTGATGTGCAGCAGAATGCCGCTGACGCGTTGAGAGTCCACGGAGGCAGTCGGTTGGTCGAAAGGGAGAGAACGAAGGTGGAACACGAGCCGCCTCTGGTCAACGCGATGGTGGGAATCTCCCGCCACGGTGCAGGATCCTATCAGCCCCGTCGTCAAAAGGCGGCGAACGAACTCGCCCTCAGTGAAATGAAGGCGCACGGGAATCACAAGACATACTTGTGTCTCCTGCACGAAGCCTCAGTGGAGCCGCTACGAATCCTCTGCAACGGGCAACTGCGGACGCTCTTCTTCATCGAGGCGGGTATCGGGCGCCCCGGTCGCCGCCTCAATACGGGCCCGATAGAGGGTCTGGAACCGCCCGTAGAGCCGATCGAGTTGCTCCTCAGCCTCGTCGGCGGGCAGGTCAATCACCTCGGGATAGGCAAATGTGGCAGCTCCGGCCGTGTCTACAAACAGGGTTTTGAGGTCAAGGCGTCGCTGGAAGATCGTCGCCGTGGTATGAAAGACATGGTGTTTCTCAGTGGGAATGATCCAGAGGTAGTGCGCCAACACGCCGCGCCGGATGTACAGGCCGTCGTCCCGAACGGCATAGTCGTGATTTCGGTACTGGAGCACTGCCCACCCCAGAACAAACGGGATCAACGTGAAGCCCCACCACGGCAGCGCAAGCCCTCCCGGCATCCACCAGTCCGTCGGCCAAAAGTATGCACTCGGGACCAGGACGGCGGCCAACGCCATCGAGTACCGAACGAACCGGCGCCGGATCGTGATCGGAGAGACATTTCCAAACGCATCCGGCAGCTCGAACGAGCGAATGCGCCGCGCCAGGGACAGAACGTCTCCGTACTGAGCAAACGGCGCCACCACGCGATGACCCTGCTCGTCCACGTTCATCCCCACGGTTTGCACCTCCAGCTCATACCACCCGAACGCCCGCATCAGCGGATTCGTGCGCAGAATGAGGGCTTGTACCTTCTTAAGGGGAATCGTCCCCTCCGTCACCGTAAAGAGGCCATGGCGCTTCCGCAGCTTATCGCCGTCGAGCCAGAGCTGGAAATTGTAGTACCGCGCCAGGTGAATCAGAATGCCGCTGATCCATCCCAATACCCCCGCCGCTATGATCGATGCGAGGATCGAGAGACCGGGATGCGCAGCCATGGCCTCCGTGATCTGGTCAATCCGGCCTTGCGACCGCAGCACCCGCTGCACGATTATTTCGGGATCCACCAGCTGAAAGGCCGAAAAGACCAGGGCAATGTAGAGCAGCGAAAACCGGAAGGCACCGGAGAGCAGCACGTGCGGCAGTGCCATCGAGAACAGTTCTTCGCCCGTCGTTTCCCCTTCTTCCCCGTCTGCCTCGTCCGCGTCCGCGGCCCCACGATGTTGAAAGGACCGGACCGCCCGCCGAATATCGTGGGCATCACTCGTGCTCACGTATTCGAGCGACCCTTCGGTGGCCGAACTACCGGCCGTCTCGATGGTAACCTTCGCCAATCCCAAGAGCCGCGCCACCAGATTCTCCTCAATCTGGATGTTCTGGATTCGCTCGATCGGGATGCTCCGATTCTGCCGCTTGAGAACGCCCTTCTGAATGACGATCTGCTTCGGAGTGATGCGGTAGCTGAACCGAAGATACTGCAGAACGATGGCCGGAAGGGCCACCAGCCCGTACAGCAAACTAAAGACAACGGAGAAGACGTTTTCCGAACTCGGGTTCTGCAGGGTCGGCAGGAGAATCACGAACAGCGCGGGCAGACTCTGCCCCACTCGCAGCAGCAGCGTGAGCGGATGCAGGCGCTGGGGCTCCTGTACGGCCCCGAGGGTGGCCGATGACACGCCGGGCGCGTCTGCCGAAGGCTCCTTCTCGGTCGAGGCCGAGGGATCAGAAGCGGACGGGACATCTCCTCGTGCTTCCTCACTGTTCCCTTGCTCCCCCTCGCCCGACGTCGAAGGCTCTTCTGGGGAAGACGGCACAGCCCCTTCTTCTGGCGACGAGGCGGTAGCCGCACCCTCTTGCGAGGAAGCGGGAGTCCCGTCCCCTTGCGGGGAAGGGACAGATTCAGACTCTGAATGTGTCGAGGGGGACGGCATTACACCGGGTCTTCCGTGAGGGGATCTTCGAGAATGAAGCGCTTCACCTCGTCTCGGATGCGCTCTGCCTCTGCAAGCGGCAGGCCGGGAACAACGACGTCGCTGCTCCGCGAGCCCGCCGTGTGCACAACCAGACGACCCAGGGCGTACTCCCGCTCAATCAGATCTTGGGACACGTCCACATGCTGGATGCGACGGAGCGGCACGACCGTTCGCACGTTCGTGATAACCCCATGCTCCACGTACAATTCCTCCGGCCGCAGCGCAAAGCCCCACGACCGATACCGGAGGCGAGGCCAGGCAATTCCATAAAGAAGCCCCAGTCCCAGGACCGTCCCCGACAGCACCCCAAACGGCAACCAGGCGTCGGGCGCAAACATGTGGGTAAGGTCATAAAAGAGGGCCGGCAAAAATAGAAGAACCGCAAGGCCCAAAAGCTTAATCGTCCAGATGGACGTGATGGACGTGTCGAGCGGATGAAGGGCGTCGCCCGTCAGCACCTCCGAACGATCGGTACCGGAAGAAGACGTTTCCATGGACTAAATGAGGGGGCGAGCAGACACGCGTCTGTTAGATTTGCTATTTGAAATGCAGGGGGAAGGGGAAGTTTCCCCAACCCGATACCGCCTCAAGGGACACGGCCTCTAAAAATTCCCGGTTCTACACATAATAAGGGCGTTCCGGGCATCTTCCGTCCTCCCCTTGTATAGTTTTAAGGCAGTCCATGCAACCGGCGCCTCCAATCCGGAGTAGATGCAGTACTCCGATTCCTCACCCGACCATGCGCAATTCGCGACAAGTGCGATACGCCATCCTTCTGCAATCCCTTATCGACATCCCTCTATATTGAGCTTCCTTCGGAGCGGAGAAGATGCGGCATGCATACACACCCTAATTTTTTGTATCGCGTAGCATCGCCGAAGGCCAGGGCATTCTTGATCCTCACCCTGCTTTCGGCCGTGTTCGTGATCGGAAGCATTAGCTTTGCCAAATTGGAGGAGCAACGCCCCCCCGCTCCTGAGCCTGTGCAACTGTCCTCCTCGACGGCTCCCCAGCAATCCCCCGTAAGCCGCCCGGTCCCGTGGTACCGAACCCCGTGGGCCTTGGCAACCTACGGGCTCGGTGTAGCGGGCGCAATCGTATTTTTCGTACGGCGCCGCACGGCCGATCTTGCCGAACGGCACGAGAGTCTCGAACAGGTAGTGGCCCAGCGAACCGAAAAAGTACGTGAGCAAAAGCAGACGCTGGAGGCATACAACCGCGAGCTCCTTCGCACGAACCAAACCCTGCGCCGCACTGTCGAAGAGAAATCCAAGCTTCTGGGCATGGCGGCCCACGACCTCAAGAATCCTCTCTTCGGCATCCGCGCCCTCTCCGAAATCGTACTAGAAGCCGATGACCTGCCGTCCAAACACCACCGCAAGCTCAACCTCATCCGCGAGTCGGCCGATGAGACGCTTCACCTCATCGATGATCTTCTAGCCTCAGCAGCGGGCTCGACCCAGTCTGACTTGAACAAGGAGGATGTGGATGTGGCGGCCCTTGTCCAGTGGGTGGTTCGCAGCTTCGAGCCGCAGGCCCAGCGCAAGGAACAACCCCTCCAGTGCTCCGTGGCGGAGGCGCCCTGCACGGTCCGGGGCGACAAGCGCAAGCTTCGGGAAGCCATCGGCAACCTTATCAGCAACGCGCTAAAGTACTCCCCGCCTGGTCAGGAGATCAATGTGATCGTGGAGCGGGAACAGCAAACGGTCCAGGTCGCGGTGGTCGATACGGGACCGGGCCTGAGTGAAAGCGATCAGCAGCGCATGTTCACCCCGTTCCAACGCCTTTCAGCCGAGCCCACGGGAGACGAGGGATCGTCCGGCCTCGGCCTGTACATCGTAAAGCAAATTGCCGACCTCCACGACGGGACGATCGAGGTGGAGACGGCACCCGGCGAAGGAAGCACATTTACTCTGGTGCTTCCCGCAACGCCGCCCGACGCGTCTCCCGTCCCGGAGACGAACCCTACGGATGTGGAAGTGGAAATGCAGTCCTCAAACGCCTAGCTTACCGAAGCGAGACGCATAGGCCCAGAGGCGTTCGTGCCTGAAACGGATGCTCGCCGCCTCCAGTCCGGCCACGTGCCGCGCAGCCCTCGTCTTCCGTCCCCTGCTCGCTCGATCTCGTCCATTCTCGATCAATGTCCACTGTATGACCGCTCCAGTTAGCATTCTCGGTTGTGGGTGGCTGGGTCGTCCCCTCGGACAGCACCTCGTGGAACGGGGACACACGGTTCGGGGATCGACCACCACTCCTGACAAGCTTGAGACACTGCGTGAGGACGGGATCGAGCCCGTCCTTCTCACCCTCGACCCCGACTTGTCCGAGCCCCCTCCCGACGCCCTCTTCCAATCGCCCATTCTGGTCCTCAACATTCCTCCCTCCCGCGGTGCCGACGACGTGCGCACCCGACATCGCCACCAAATTGAGGCCGTCCGCGACGCGGCGGTTGAGGGATCGGTGGAATGGATCCTCTTTGCTAGCTCCACAGGGGTCTATCCCAGCGTGGAGCTGAGCATCGCGGAGGCCGACTGTCCACCGGGCCAGCCGGCGGTGCTGCCCGGCCCCCGCCGCCCCACGGGCGAGGCCCTGCTCGACGTGGAGGGCCTGCTCATGGATACGCCCGACGTCGACACCACCATTGTTCGCCTCGGCGGATTGTACGGAGGGGACCGCACCCCCGGCCGCTTCCTCGCAGGACGAACCGACGTGGGACGTCCCAACGCACCGGTAAATCTCCTGCATCGCGACGACGCCATAGGCGTATTTGCGACCCTCATCGAGCAGGACGTAAGAAACGAGGTCTTCAACGCTTGTGCCGACAAGCACCCCTCCCGACAGGCCTTCTATACCCGTGCCGCCAACGTGGCCGGCCTCGATGCTCCCACCTTCGACCCTACCGATACGACAACCGGCAAGCTCATCCGCAACCGGAAGATCAGAGTCCACTGCGACTATGAGTTCCAACACCCCGATCCACTTGCCGATCTGGAAAGCAGCGCATAACCCTTTTCTCCTGCTCTCCGGCCATTTCGCCCCCCTCCCGAAAGGAGAATCGCCTCCCCCTACGCGTGCGGGAGCACACGGCTCACAAGGCTAAATACAAAACCCGCGGCCTGTAACAATCCGCACAATCCTTTCACTGCGGACGCGTCCCCTTGACTTCCGACGGGAAACCCCCGTTGTTATCGGTCCGTCGGAGGTGTCCGCCAATTTTCAACATGCGCGGCTGTACGTACCGGACGTACAAACACAACTGTTACGGTCGTCGCCACAGACTGATACCGGTGGGTCTCGTCTCCCCTTCCTGCCCCCAAACGGGAAAACGACTTGCTGCACCTCCTGCCCAGTCCCTTCTGAAAGATCAATGCCCCTTTTCTGACGACGCTAGGTATACACCGCCGACAGGGGACGGGGCCATGTACCAGATTGGGGACGCCTGGGACTGGACTCGCAGCCAGTACTCGCCCCATCCCGGCTACAAGCCTCTTCTGGGCGCGATTGGTGAGGACAACGGCAAGTTTATGTCCGGGCAGTTCGTCCTCCGAGGCGGCTCGTGTGCAACCGCTCCCTTTCACATTCCTCCTCGTACCGCAACTTCGTCCCTCCCGACGAGGCGTAGCAATTTATGGGACTTCGTTTGGCGCGCGACCCAACGTTGTCTCCTCCGTTTGCTCTGAATCTCAACCTGTCCCCGATGTCCTCTCCGGGGGTCGGGGATCCCGTACGTCTCGCATAGCTTCGTATTCTCTCAAAGCTCCTTCTCTTTTCGAATGGAAACGACCACTCAGGCGCTTTCTCTTGTCGATGAGGCCCCAGCCACCGAGTCGTTCCGAGACGCCGCACTCGACGGCCTCCGAAAATCTCAGAAGCAGATCCCATCGAAATTCTTGTATGACGAACGCGGATCGAAGCTCTTCGATCAGATCTGTGAGCTGGAGGAGTACTACCCGACCCGAACCGAAATCGGCATTATGAGAGACAATGTCGAGGACATGGTCCAGTCCATCGGGCCCCAGGCACGGTTGTTAGAGCTTGGCAGTGGCAGTAGCCAGAAAACGCGCATCCTGCTTGACCACCTCGACGACCTCGCCGTCTACGTACCCGTCGATATTTCGCGATCCCACCTGGTCGAGGCCGCAGAGGCACTGGCAGAGGCGTATCCCCATATTCCGGTGCAGCCGCTGTGTGCGGACTATACCACCTCCTTCGACCTCCCTGAGCCGCCCCAGCCGGTACACCGGACGGTGGCCTATTATCCCGGGTCTACGGTCGGCAATTTTCGCCCCGAAGAGGCTCAGCGATTCCTCTCTCGCCTCGCCGAGGCCGTGGCCCCGAACGGGGGCCTCCTGATTGGGGTCGACTTAAAGAAGGACGTGGCGGTTATGGAGGCGGCCTACAACGACGCGGCGGGCGTCACGGCCGCCTTCAACAAAAACTTGCTTCGCCGCATGAATCGGGAGCTCAACGCCACCTTCGACCTTGACCGGTTCGAACACGAAAGCATCTGGAACGAAGAAAAGGGCTGTGTGGAAAGCTTCCTCCGCAGCCGAGAAGCCCAGACGGTCACGGTGGCCGGGCACTCCTTCTCGTTTGCCAAAGGGGAGCGGATTCACACCGAGTACTCCTACAAGTACACCCTTGAGGACTTTGCTGAACTGGTTGGGGCAGCCGGATTCTCCGTCGAGACGGTCTGGACAGACGACCAGTCGTACTTCAGTGTTCAGTACTGCACGGTGGACGGCTAACGCCTGAGGTTCGTTGCGTCCCCGTCGTCCTTGACACGTGCCTCCTCCGTGCGCCTCCCACACTCATGGGAAGACCTGTTGCAATATGCACACGAAGCCTGCACGTCGGAACGCGCGCGGCGGTACGTCATGGATACACCGATCCGTACACCCAGATGTCACGTCCCACGGCAGAGGCCTCTTGCTCGTGAAGATGCACTGAGACCGTCCGGGTGTTCTGGTTCGTGCTCTCCACACCCTTTCGGACCATCCCCCTTCTCGTCATGGCACATGCTTTCTTCCTTGGAGTCGACATCGCCTCTTCTCCCGACGCCTCCCTCGAAGTCACGCTCACCATGCTGGAGAAGGAGCAAGAGCAGTCGGAGGGCGTCGCCCGCTATCGACTGAATCACGTGCGCCACTACGCCGATGGGGGAACGCCCGATACCCTCGCCGACCATATTCAAAGCTTTGTGGCTGAGCAACCCTACATCGGGCGCACCAATATTGTCGTCAATCGGGGAGCCGAATCGGGACCTGCCCTTGTCGAGGCGCTCCAGAACCGGGGACTGGACCCGGTCGTGGCGACCCTGACGACCGGACGTGGCACGGGCCCTGGGGAAGCAAACGAGGAGGGCGTCACTCTGGGCACGTCCGATGCCGTTCGGACACTCGCGGAGCTCCACCGGGATGGGTTGCTCGAAATGGAGGACTATACCTCGGAGGCCTCGTCCCAGCTCGCACGAGGGATCCAACACGCCGCGGAGACCCTTGACGCTGCCGACGGCGATCAGTCTACTCCTGAGGCCTCCGGATCCACCCTGGAGGTTCTGGACGACGTGGACGTACACATGCGAAGCGCAGCCCTTGCGGCCTGGTGTGCAACAGAGCGATCTTTCGATCCGTCCCAGCATTTGAAGGAGAACCCGCAGACGGAACGTCCCAACGACGCGACGGCCCGCTAATCGGCTCATCGTCCGTTCCATCGGCCCCCTTCCCATAATTCGCTCCCCCCTTCCCCCAACCCGGAGGCCTCAATGGCGCACCCGTGGCACGACGTCAACGTGGGGACCGACGCGCCCGACGTGTTCAACGCAATTATCGAAATCCCCCAGGGCAGTAAGGTCAAGTACGAACTTGACAAAGACACCGGCATGTTGCGGGTAGATCGCATGTTGTACTCGTCGGTCGTCTATCCCGCCAACTACGGATTCATCCCGCAAACCTACGCCGATGACGGCGACCCGCTCGACGTACTGGTGCTGGCCCAGGAAGCGGTCGATCCGTTAAGTATCCTCCGTGCCCGTCCGATCGGCATGATGAGCATGCTCGACGATGAGGAGGAGGATGCGAAGATTATCTGCATCCACATGGACGACCCTGCCTTTAACGACTACTGGCACATCAAGGAACTGCCGGACCACCGCCTGCGGGAGCTTCGACGCTTCTTCCAGGACTACAAAGCGCTTGAAGACAAAACCGTGCGGGTGCAAGACTTCTTCGGTCCCGATCGCGCAAAGAGCGTGGTTACGGGAGCAGGAGAACAGTACGAAGAAGTGATCGCCTCAAGCACTGAGTAACGACCCTCTCACGACGCTCTCCAATCTATCCCATGGCTAATGTCCGTGACTCCCTGAAGGCCGTCATGAACATCGAGGGCGCCCTCGGGGCATCGATTGTGCACGACGAGTCCGGCGTGCCGCTGGGCACCATCGGCGGTGGGTCGCTCGACATGGAGCTGGCGGGAGCCGGAAGCACTGTGGTCGTGCAAACCCAGAAAGAGCTCCTCGAGGATCTGGTGCCGGAGGAGCAGATGGAAGATATTCTCATCTCTCTCGACCAGCAGTATCACCTTATCCGCTTCTTCCACGACACCGAGAACATCTTCACGTACGTCGTGCTCGACCGGGCAGACGCCAACCTTGCCCTCGCGCGCCGGAAGCTTGCCGAGATCGACCGCCAGCTGGAAATCGAGGACGCGGGATAGCCCTCCGCATACAAAAGAGGTCCTCCGCCATACGAGCGAAGGACCTCGTGCGAACTCTGCAGTGCCGGTTGGACGAGGGCTCTCCTAGAGGCGAACGCCAAGCCCCGTGGTTACGACGTTATTGTCGCTTCCAATCGCATAGTCAACGTTGAACCGAAGCACAGCAAACGTGAGCGTGAATCCCGCGAGGGCGCGGAACCGGTTGGCCGCCGTTTGACTGAGCGAAATCTTCGGGTCTTCAACGTCGTCGGTGTTCAGTGGGAAGGTGTAGTTGTAATCGACGTTGAACTTCTCATACTGGACGCCGCCGTAGAACGTAACAGGAAGGACAGGCACGCCTTTGCTCGCCTGAAGGTTAAACGCCCATCCCGAAGCGTCCAGTACCTCCTGGGCGCCTGTCTGCCCGAGTTCGTTTTCGAGAGAAAACTGGTTCCACGCGCCCTGAACGGCAATATTCATGGGAATTGGCGCCGGGAACCACTGGTCAATGTCGTGACGCACTGCAAGCCCAAACACCCCGACCGTTCCGTAACTGCTCCCCGCCCAAGAGAGCTTGGACTTCGGAAAATACCGGAGCTGTACGTCGGTTCCTGCAACGGACCCGACGCCCACCTGAGGAATGACGAGTGGTGCAATCGGGGTATCGACAAGTCCCTGTGGTGCCTTGGCCCTTGCCACCTCTCGCGTCTGCCCATTCACGACGGTCTCTACGACCAAGTCTGGACCGGGCGGTTCAGTTTCTCCAAGAATCGTCGGTACGGTTCCCGTTCCTTCGTAGGTGACCGTGAACTCCTGCCCATTGGAGGTAAATGACGTCTGCCCATTCCCAAACGGCCGGAAACTCGTCTTCATGGACGAGGTGAGCGTCCCGGAGACGCTCACCCCCACGTACACGTTAAAGGGGAAGCCCGGAATCAGGCTGTTGCCCACGTCGGCACTTCGAAAGAGGCCGCTGTTGACCCCAGCCCCAAAGGTGTTCGTAATCGGCTGAACGTAGCTATCAGCGTATTCCCCACTGATCGTCTGAAGCGTTTTTCCGAGATCGCTGAGGTCGTCCTGCCCTTGCTGGGCACGGGCAGGCGAGACGAGCAGAAGACCGGCGAGAACGAACGTACATAGAAGGGGAGAGATGCGACGCATGGACTCTCGAAAGTCGGTGAGGGAGCGGTTGAAAGAGGAGAGTAACCTATTCGGTAGAGCATATACTCGCAACCATCATTCCAGAACACGGCCCCGATGGGGGAAAATGCGACAACGACCGATTCTTTATCCGGCGGCGGACGCCTCCGGATGGAGCGGAGTATAGTGAGCAACACGGGCCTCGGCATGGGGAGACGTGAGCAGGCTCACCGTCACAAAAACGAGGAGATTGGCGATCAGGCCGTATACCCCCTCGTGTAAGGGAAAGGGCCGCAGCGTAGGGGCCACCAAAAACAGGGTGTTTACACTCACGCCGGTGAGAAGACCCGACAGGGCCCCAGCCCCGGTGGCGCGCGGCCAGTAAAAAGCGGCAAACACGAGCGGGAAGATCTGTGCGACTCCTCCATATGCCCCGAGCAGAAGCGCCACGATGCCCACTTCCGAAAACACAGCGAAGTAGTACGCCGCGGCACTGATTGCAACGACGAGTCCGCGAATCCACTGACGCTGACGACGGTCCGTCATCTCCCCAGACACGAGCGGCTTGATTCCATCCCGAAGCCCGATGGAGGCCGCAGCGTGTAGAATCGCATCGCCCGACGACATGGAGGCCGCAAGAGCACCCGCGCAGACAAGTCCCACAAGCACAGGCGAGAGGTCGATCTCGGTGAGAAGATGCGGCACGATCGTGTCGGCCGGAGCCACGTCCGGAAATGGAAGAACGCCCGCAAACCCGATCAGCAGAATCGGGACGAGAAAGAGTTGGAACGTGGGATAGAGGACCACCGTGAGCTTCAGCGTTCGCTCGCTCCGGGCCGTGAACGCCCGCATGAACAGGTGCGGCCACACCGAGAACCCCACCGCCGAAACGACCACAGCGGAGCTGTATCCCGCCCAGGTCCACGCCGATCCATCCGCGGCCAGCCCCGGGGCAATCAGCATGTCTCGCAGGTCGCTGGCCGCAATCGCCTCGAACATCGGCTGCACCCCGCCATGAAACTCAAATGGCAGGTAGAGGCCCAGAAACCACGCGACAATCATCATAAAAATGCCCTGCAGCGTGTTCGTCCACCCAATCGCCATCATGCCACTCGCAAAGACGTAGACGAGGACGACGCCGTACGCAACGAGCGCCCCCAGCCACTGCGGCACGTGCCCGTTTGAGATGGTGGCCAGCAGGAAGCCCGCCCCTTTCATTTGGAGCGTGAGGTACGGTACAAACACGACCACGCTCAACACCGCAAGCACGACCGAGAGCGCCTGGCTATTGTAGCGGTGCGCCAGCATCTCGGCCTGCGTAACGAAGCCGAGCGCCTCCCCGACCCGTCGTGCACGAGGCCCGAGGAAGTAGAACGGCACCATGCCCACTGCGCCGTAAGCGATGATGTAAAAGGCCGCTGCCCCGCGCGAGTATGCCCACCCCGGCGCCCCCAGAAAAGCGAACGACGAAAAGACCGACGCCCCCAGTACAAAGTACAGGACGAGCGTCCCAAGCGTACGGTCACCCGCGACGTACCCCGTCACGCTCTTCGATACTGTGCGCCCCGACCATACGCCCAGCCCCAGCGCAAGCACGAGGTATCCCCCACAGACAAGCAGTATGACGACCCATGCCTCCATACGCTTGGACGGCTATACATTATGATCGTATGCAAGTAGGGACGACCTGGACCTCTCCCCCACGAACCTCCCGGCCCGAAAAACGTCGACGGACATCGTTATCCTTCCTCTGCCCGATACAAGACCACAAGTGCACCAAACACGACGAGCAACCAGCCAACCACCCACGCGAAAGAGAATGGAAGCCCCAGAATGTAGGGCTCAATACTGGGAATGAGCGGATATACCGGCCAAAGCAACGCGAGCCCGGCCATGATCACGATCCCTACGAATGCGAGGAGACGCGTACGACCGGAACGGTCTCGCAGACCTCCGATCACGAGGCCGCGCGGTATGTCGTTTGATGAATCGGACATCCCAGCATGTAGAGTCATTCGCACAGTTTGTCCTCTGCTCGCAATCGCCTGCGGACCGCAATTTCCGAAAAAGCAGGTCCTACACGTCGTCGGAAATCGCACCTGCAGCCCGACGTGAACTAAACTTCCACGGAACGGCGACTGCACGCCGCCAGGATGCTACCCCTGCTCGAATGTCAATCGGGGCTCGGAAGAGAAGGACATCTCCATCCCTGTTCGGTGACGTGCAGCCACGGACAAATCCGAGTCCCCGGAGCTGCCGGACTCCACCTCCGTGCTCGAATTATACGGGGTTTTGTGCGGCGTGCCTCCCTGTCGACAGGAGTAAAGGATGCTGGCAACAAGAATGAGGGTCGCAAGGCCCCCAATAGTAGCAAAGGTTCCAGCGAGGGCGTAGCGTTTCATGGGTCAGTCGTCAAGATGAGGATCGGCGCGAAGCTCGGCTAAGGAAACTTCCTTGGTACGACAACAGCCGAGGGGACACTAGGGTAACGTCTCGATTGCCGACCAAAGAGACAAGCGGAAAGAAGAACCATCGGCCTCGTAGTCCCGCTGCGGAGAGAACCTAACGGATTTTTAGAAGTTCATCGCACATCGAGATCCTTCAAGTCGCTGCTGAGACGATCCGGCTACTCTTTCGCGCTCTCTAGCAACGCAATGGGCTGACGCTACAACGCGTGTACTTCGTATTGCGTATTCTGTGCTACGTCCGTTCGGTCGAGACCGAAATACGCAACACGCATACGCTTAAAATGGCACCTCGTCCTGCACTTCTTCATTTGTCGGATGATCGGCTTCGTGCTCCTGTTCCAGGATTTCGATGCCGTCCGCCGAAAAGCCAAACATATCTTCCGGCGAAAAGACGAGCCGAAAGTCTTCTTCGGTAAAGAACGGCTCGAATTTCGTCGCAAACTCGTTAAGCCGCTTTAGGTAGTAGGCCGTATTTTCGTCGGGATTCTCTGGATCCCAGTCGTCGGCCAGCGCACAGTTTTTGAAGGCCGTAACGGTGGCGCTGTCGCCGGTGATGTAGTACGTGATGCGGTCGCCCTTCTTCACGGGCTTGCCGGTGCGCTCCTGTTTCTGCTTCGCAAGCTCATAGGTCGCGGCACGCGGACGCTGGCCCTCTTCCACGTCGGCCTCGTACTGCTCCAGGGTGTCCTTCAGTGTCTCGGTGCGGGCAAAGCTCTCGACGCTCTCCCAGTCGTGCTCGATGATTTTGTCGCGAGTGTCCACGTAGAGGTCGTGCAGGCCCTCCACGTCATAATCGAGCAGGCGGCGGATGGCCTTCCGCACGAAGTCGCGGCCAAACGGCTCGTTGGAGCGGGAGATGAGCGAGGAGCCTTTAAACTTCAGATCGTCGTCGTACGTGAGGAGGGCATAGTTTTTCTTCTTGTAGGAGAGCATCTTCTTGTACCGCCCGTCGAACCCCACGCGGATGCCTTCGGGCATCGCCTCTGTGAGCCCCACGGTAAAGTCGACCTCGGCCTCCTCCCCCCGCACCCCGTCCGGCGGCACGAAGAGGACGCCGTCCGTGTCCACCTCGATGACAGTGCCGCCCCGGTTGCGAATCTCGTCGATGAGCTCGCGCAAGATCTCCTGCCCGGTGCGCGCCACGCGGTCGGCCTCCTCAAAGTCGTTAAAAACGGAGAGGGAGAAGCCGAGGACGCCGTAGAATGAGTTAATCAAAACTTTGTATGAGGATTGTCGCGCGTCGAGCTCACTGCGGATTTCCTCGTCCTCCGCGTTACGCATGTCCTCCTTCGTCTCCAGGCGCAGGTCCGTGAGCCGTTCCAGCAGCTGCGGGAAGAGGTCCAGCGAGTCGCCCGTCGGCTTCACGTCGTAGTTGAGCATGATGGAGGGGTACAGGCTCTCCACGTCGGCGTATACGATGGGTCCCATCACACCAGTGCGGAAGATGTCGGTGTAGCCGCCCATCGACTGACTACCCCACTCGCTGCGAGGCAGGGCGTGGCGCTTCCGCAGGTACTCGCGGACAAAGAGACTCTCGATCTTGGCCGCCGGCCCGCGCCGTGCCGACGAGCCGTACGTCATGGGAAGCATCTGCGCGAGGTAGAAGGTGGAACCGGAAAGGTGTCCGGCGAGGCGCTTCGTCTCGATCACGTCGTCAAGGGCGTAGTCGAGCAGTGTGTCGCGCTCTTCCCGCCACGCCCGTGAGATGTCGACGCCTTCGATGTACGTGCGCTCCTCGGGCGCGAGGCCGAAGTAGCGGGCCGCCGTCTTGAGGCTGTAGTCCGGCAGGTCGCGACTGAAGACGTCGAACGACATCACCTGGAAGTAGGTGTCGATCACGTGCCGCCCCACGATGTCGACCGCCGGGTAGTCCACCGTCCGCTCGGCAAAGCGCATGCTGGAGTCGTACGTGCGGGGCATCGACCCGTCGCGCCCGATGGCAAAATCGACGCCGTGCATTTCGCAGCGGTCGAGAATGTAGCTTAGGTCAAAGGAGAAGACGTTGTGCCCCTCGATCACATCGGGGTCGCGCTCCCGGATCACGTCCACGGTCTGCCGGAGCAACGCGGCCTCGTCCACCCCGTCCTGGAGGTGGAGGAGCTTCGTCCAGCCCCGGTTGTCAGAAAAGGCAACGATGATGATTTTGTCCTCCGGCCGCTCGGCGCTGGGGAAGCCGCCCTCGGTGTAGACCTCAATGTCGAGCTGGAGGCGGTGCAGATCGTCGAGCGTCATGTCGAGCAGGCAGGTCCGGCCCGACTGCATGAGGTACTGCTGCGTGGGCGAGCCGACGCGGTAGATCTCGTCGGGCCAGCTCTCGTCGCTGTCGGTGCGCCGCTCGATCTGCCGGACTGCGTCCCAGTAGTCGTTCCAGGTTTCGAAGACCACGAGATAGCGAAAGAAGTTGTCGCCGCTAAGCGTCTGGAACCGGAACCGGTCGCGCATCCCCTCCAGCAGCGAAATATCGCTCAGAAAAAAGAAGGGGAAGAACCGCTCCTCGTGCTCGATAATGTCAGAAAAATCCTCCGTGCGCTGGTAGAGTCGCACCGTCGCAGGCTCGCTCGACGGGCGATCCATCATCGGATGCACGTCCACGAGGCGCGGCATCGGATCCTTGCCGAACAGGGCCACGTCGGCCGCCGACGCCTCATCGGGGGCGGCCGGGGCCGGATCTGACGCCGTGGCAGCGGACGGAGAAGAAGATGGTGGCATGAACCAGGCGGAGGTTTCAGAAGAGATGTCCTCGATGAATACGAGCGTCAATGACGGATGTGTCCTCCATTAGTCCCGAGAGAGTCGTTCCTCCGGCAGCCACGCCCACTGCAACTGGCTGGAGACGAGCGTTTCCCCTCCGTCAGGAGCGGTAAGCGTCACGTTCACGTCGATGCGCCCGATGGGGCGGGACTGGATCGTCTCCGTCTCGTCATTAGACAGCGTGGCCTCGGCCTGCACAGTATCCCGACTAAACCGGTCGAACGACACGTCCATCGTGCGAAGCAGCGGAGCGGACCCCGTGGGTACGTTGAGGGCCACCACGAGCCCGGAGGCCGTCTCGGCCAGCAGGGCCAGCGCGGCGGCGTGAAGCCCTCCAAGGTGGTTCTGTACGCCCTTCCGGTTGTCGAGTCGCACAGCCACACGGGTCGGCGTGTAGGCATCAATAAAGCAACCGGCCGTATCGACGAATGGAATAACGTCTCCGACGGCCCTCGTGACCAGGGAGGGTCGTACATGCGACGGATGATCGGCGTAGCGATCCGCAATGCGAGCGAAGGGATTGATAGACGACATCGAGGACGAAAAGGATGGATTCGCAGTGAGACGAGCGAGAGAAGCACGGTACAGCGGGGCCCCGCGATTCCTCTTCGCGGCCGAGGCCTATCGATTGGTCCGCTTTTTGTTATTATCACGTTCGCGGATCAGAAAATAAGAATCCGAGAGAACGTACCTTCGGGTGGCTCGTAAGGGGAGATGTCTTTTGCCCATCCAACACGCGTCCTGTAAATCACACCGGGATTTTCGCACTATGGCCAGTTCGTCGTGCACAGAGAGGGCCTTAGAGGAGCTGGAGCGTCTCATTACGGAGAAGATGCCCATCACGGAGCATCTCGAGTTTTCGCTGGTAGCGGACGACGATGGACGAGTACGGGCCTCGGCCCCGCTGCAACCCAACGTGAATCATATGGGTAGTGCCTTCGGGGGAAGCCTTAGCATGCTGGCTACGGTCACCGGCTGGGCCATGATGCACCGCGTGGTCGAAGATGCAGTCGAGGACATGAAGCGCCGCGTAGAGGTGATGATTCAGGAGAGTGATATTGAGTACATGCGGCCCGTGTACGAAAATATTTCGGTGGTTTGTGAACGGCCGGATGAGGATACCCTAGAGCGGTTTCAGAAGATGCTAGATCGGTGGGGACGGGCCCGGCTCGATCTCAAGTGTAAGATCGACGCAGCGGGTGAACGAGCCGTTACCTTTATCGGAAGCTACGTGGCCCTCGCGAAGGGCGAAGAGCAGGGCGACGGCGCCCCGACCGAACTGATGTGAGGGAGGCCGTGCTCTTAGAAGCTGTTTTAATTTCACGCGCTGTGAGTTCGGCAGGACGCTACGACTGCGGACCCGTTCCTGCCCGCCGGGGATGCAGGCGTATACGCTCCGATTTGCTTTTGGTCTACGAAAATATCGGCATCGGATGTGGAGACGGGCGTAAATGAAAACGGGTTCTTAGGGCGAGCGCCGGGCGTCCACTTTGACGAACCGGGCGGGAGCCTATAGCATCTCTTCGTACATGCGGTACGAGGTTTCCGTCATTCCCATCGCCTCGTACGTCTCCCGTGCCGCTTCATTGCCCCGTTCCACGTAGAGGCGGAGTCCACACACCTCCTCCACATCTCGCGCCTGTCGCCGCACCGCCCGATGCAGGGCCCTATAAACCCCGCTCCGTCGTGCCTCGGGCCGCACGTATACGCTCTGAATCCACCAGAACGTGCCGTTGCGCCAGTCGCTCCACTCGGTCGTGATCATTAAGGATCCAACGATTCGTTCGTCCCGCACGGCCACAAGATAAAACCCGCGGCTCGGATCAGCGAATAGGGCCTGTACCCCGTTTCGCACAGTCTCTCGATCAAGGGATTTGCCCTCCGTCTCCTCCGCCATTTGCCGGTTGAAGTGGGCGATGGTGTCGGCGTCTTCACGCGTGGCACGTCGGATGATGATTTTGTCTGCCATCAGTTTAGGGGAAGATAATAACTCTGACGAAACAGCCTTCTTCAATCCGTAAATGTTCAACGTTAAACGGTAAAGAGTTCGGGGGCGTGCAGTGTATTCTTCTACAGCAGCCCGTGGGACAGTGGGACACTACTTCTGCTTGCGGCTTAACTTGTGCGCCTGCCGGGTGGGCTCCGGAATTTTATAGCGCGGGCTGCAGGCGAGAGTGACCGACACCGCATCGTCCAACGTGATGCGGTGCCCCACACTCACGTAGACGGGGTTCACGTCGGTCCGCGTGCGGAGCACTGCGCCGACCGTCTCCCCCTTGTCCTCCAGCGGTACCCGACTCCCCTTCTCCGTGCCGAGCGTGCCCTCCGGCTCGCCGACCAGAATCGACTTCGCGACGCCGAACGTGGGATGATCGAGAAGGACGCCGAGGTGGCACGCAAAGCCGAAACGGCGCGGGTGGGCCAACCCGTGGCTATCCGTCATCAACACATCGGGCGTTACGGAGAGTTGCTCCAGGGCCGGAAGCACGGGCGGCGTCTCGCGAAAGCTGAGCAGGCCCGGCACGTACGGAAAGGGCACATCGCACCGATGCACCGCCTCGTCCACCCGCTCCATTTCCGGCAGTGCAAGCACCGAAATCGCGGCCTGCGCCGTATCGTCGCGGATGCTCACGTCGATCCCCGCCACGGTCTCGACGTCCGCCGGAAGGGGACCTTCGACAACCTCGGGGGTTAACCGCTCCTGAATCTTCTTTGCCTCGTCCGGTGAGACATCCCAGTCGTGGTCGTCTTGCAGGTCGACATGCATGATCGAGGGGAGATCTGACGAGCAGTTCGTTCCGAATGAAACTGCGCGGATGACCAAAAAGCAAGCCCGCCGCCGACAATGCCAGACGTGCCCCCTGGACCTTTCGAGCTGAAATGTGCATTTGATAAGGAGAAAAGACCGAGGACTCGTCTTTTGCCCATCCGTCCCTTGTCCAGGTCTGCTCGATTGATGGATCCCGACGCCACATTCAACGAGGACGAAATCCAGAAGCTACTCGCGCGAGCTGCCGAGCTGCAGGCAGCGTCGGACGACGCGTCGTCGCCCCCAGGGCTCACACTTCAGGAGGTGGAGCAGGCTGCCGAAAGCGCAGGCCTCGACCCGCGCCACGTCCGCCAGGCTGCTCGCGAGTTGTCTCGGCCAAAGACTACGCACGCGTCGACGGACGTCAACGATTCGCACCTTTTTGTCGAGCGCCGAATCGACCGCCCAGTGTCGGACGATGCGTGGACGGCGGTATTGAGCGAGCTCCGGCATCGCACCGGCGTCCCGCAGGGGTGGTCCGTGAGCTCTCCGTTTGAGTGGAGTACGACCGACACGATTGGAAATACGCACGAATGGACACACCATCGTCTCGGCAACACGCGGGAACTGCGCGTCTCGCTGCGCCCCAGCGGAGAGCAAACTCAGCTCCGCCTCGCCAAGCGGACGTCCACCGACGGCACCCCCCTCCTAAATGCGATCGGCATCGGCCTCGCGTGTGCTATCGTGGCGGCCTCCATTGTGGGCGGAACGATGGCCTCTTGGCTCTGGGCCCTCGTCGGAGGCGTGATCGCGTTTTCGGTTGCCGCCCCGACCGCCTATGCCGGGATCCGGGCCTGGCGCCAGTCTCAACTCCGCTCCCTGAAAACCCTCGCCGACCAACTGGAGCGCGTCCTGGTCGAGTCTTCATCGACGGCTCCGTCCTCTCCAATGGACCCATCGTCCCAGCATCGGTTGGAACAGCCCCAACAGGACGCCTCCTCTTCAAGCTCCGACCTGCACCCACGTCGCCGGGAACGCGACACTCCGTAACCTCCCCGTTTCGGACGCACTCACAAAAGTTTCCGTGAATCGAGTTAGATCGGAATCCTGATCGCGCTGTGGGCATAAATACAAAATCCCGTACGGAGTTCGAGATCCGACTCCGACCTCGGGTCCATAGCTCAGCTGGTTAGAGCGCTACGTTGACATCGTAGAGGTCAGTGGTTCGAGTCCACTTGGACCCACCGTTGCCGCTCTCCGTCCCGAAGGCCTTCGGGATGAGGCGGCTTTTTTGTTATCGGTCCGGCCTTGTCCGGCCTTCGCGCGTACGAATCTCCCCTTCTGGTTCCCATGCCCGACGTTGACGAAAAGACCATTACGATCACCCTTCCCGATGGCTCTGAGCGTGAATATTCGGTCGGGACGACGGGACTGGAGATTGCTGAAAGCATCGGCGCGGGGCTGGCGCGGGATGCTCTTGCCATCAAGGTGAATGGAGAGGTCTGGGATCTTTCCCGTCCGATTACGGAGGACGCCGAGATTGCCATCCTGACGTGGGACGACGAGGAGGGCAAGGAGACCTTCTGGCACTCCTCCGCCCACCTCATGGCCGAGGCGCTCCAGGAGCTCTATCCGGACGTAAAGTTCACCATCGGTCCGCCCATCGATCAGGGCTTCTACTACGACGTGGACCTGGGCGACCAGACCCTTTCGTCCGACGAGCTGGAAGAGATCGAGGAAAAGATGCTGGAGCTCGCTCGTCGCGACGTGGAATACGAGCGGCATGAGGTCTCGAAGGACGACGCCATTGACTACTACCAGGATGCCGGCAACGAATACAAGCTGGAGCTGATTGAGGAGCTGGAGGAAGGGGAGATTTCCTTCTACGAGCAAGGGGCGTTTACCGACCTCTGCCGCGGCCCACACATTCCCTCAACCGGTCGCATCAAAGCCCCGAAACTGCTGTCCGTCGCCGGGGCGTACTGGCGCGGCGACGAGACGAACCCGCAGCTCACCCGCATCTACGGCGTGAGCTTTCCGAAGCAGAAGATGCTGGAGGACTTCCTGGAAAAGCGCCGCTTGGCAAAGGAACGGGATCACCGGAAGCTGGGCAAGGAACTCAACCTCTTCACGTTCGACACCGAGCAGGTGGGACCCGGCCTGCCGATGTGGTTGCCGAAGGGCACCACACTGCGCCAAACCCTCCGCGAGACGCTGCAGGAGGAACAGATCAAGCAAGGCTACAAGCCGGTGACCACCCCGCACATCGGACGGCTTGACCTCTACCGAACCAGCGGGCACTATCCGTACTACAAGGAGGACCAGTTCCCGCCAATGATCTTCGACGAGGGCGGCGAAGACGGTGAGGAGGACGGCTACCTCCTCAAGCCGATGAACTGCCCGCACCACGTCAAGATCTACCAGAATGACATGCACTCGTACCGGGACCTCCCGGTGCGGCTGGCGGAGTTCGGAACGGTCTATCGCCACGAGCAGACCGGCGAGTTGGGCGGCCTCACGCGAGTGCGCGGCTTCACCCAGGACGACGCCCACATCTTCTGCACCCCGGAGCAGGTCAAGGACGAATTCATCGAGGTCATCAACCTCACGCTGAAGGTGCTCAATGCCCTTGACTTCGAAGAGTTTGAGGCCCAGATCTCGCTTCGCGACCCGGCTGACAAAGACAAGTACGTGGGCCGAGACGAGCTCTGGAACCGGGCCGAGCAGGCCATCCGCGATGCCGTGGCCGAGACGGATCTCGATGCCCGCGAGGAGATCGGGGAAGCCGCCTTTTACGGCCCGAAGCTCGACTTTATGGTCGAAGATGCACTGGGGCGGGAGTGGCAGCTCGGCACCATCCAGGTCGACTACAATCTGCCGGAGCGGTTCGAGCTTACCTACGTTGATGAAAATGACGAGCGAAAGCGGCCCGTCATGATTCACCGCGCTCCGTTCGGATCGCTTGAGCGCTTCATCGGTGTGCTCATTGAACACTGCGGCGGGGACTTCCCGACGTGGCTCGCGCCGGTGCAGGCCCAGGTCATTCCGGTGAGCGACGACTTCAACGACTACGCGCAACGCGTGGCCCAGCAGCTCCGGCAGGCCGACGTGCGCGTAAACGTCGACACCGACGACGAGACCGTGGGCTACAAGATTCGACAGGCCGAAACCCAAAAGATTCCGTATATGCTGGTTGTGGGGGGGCGCGAGGAAGAAGACGGCACAGTGTCCGTCCGTGCCCACGGCGACGGGCAGCAGGACACCCTGTCGCTGGAGGCCTTCCTCGACCAGTATGGCCCCGAGTTTGCCCCCCGCCTCGAATGATTCTGTCTTTGCGACTCTCCGAACATTCTGGTAAGTCGTTCTTTACTGAAACCTCACAGGGGGACTTGCGTGTGAACTGAGTCCCTGGCTTGGTCCTGTGTACTTCGCACAGGCCAGTCCGTGCATGTGATCGTGCTCTTCACTCAACAACCCCATACACCGCTATCGCTGACGTCGACAAACTTCGCGTAAATGAGAGTATTCGGGCCGATGAGGTTCGAGTCGTAGAGCCGGACGGCGACCACGATGTCGTGCCCGTCGAAGAGGCGCTAGAACGCGCCCGCGACCACGAGCTCGATCTCGTCGAGATCGCCCCGGACGCCGATCCGCCCGTCTGCAAGATCCTGGACTACGGCAAGTACCGCTACGAGAAGCAAAAGGAAGAGAAGCGGCGCCGGAAGAAGTCGAAGTCCATGGAAATGAAGGAGCTTCGCTTCCGGCCCCGGACCGAGCAGCACGACTTCAACTTCAAGGCGGACCACGCTCGCGAGTTTTTGGAAGACGGCAACAAAGTGAAGGCCTACGTGCAGTTCCGCGGGCGAGACATTGTGTACAAAGACCAGGGCATGGATCTGCTCCGTCGGCTCATTGAGCGGCTCCAAGACATTGCCCGTATCGACCAGCCCCCTCAGATGGAAGGCCGCCGGATGACGACCATTCTGGCACCGCACAAGAACAAGTAGCCCTCTGGTTCTGGGGTGCGTTCCCCGTGAAGGACTCCCGATACGGGAACGTGCCCCGGGGGTCCTCATACACGAATTTCCGATTGTCCGTGCTCTCGCACAAATCCCTTCGGGGTGTTGATTGTCATGCCTAAGATGAAGTCCCACAGCGGCGCGAAGAAGCGCTTCAAGAAAACCGCAAACGGCAAGATCAAGCGCAAAAAGGCCAACAAGGGACACCTGTTGACCAAGAAGAATTCGAAGCGCAAGCGTCAGCTTCGCAAAAGCGTCGTCATTGACGACAAGGCGAACGAGAAGCGCATCAAGCGAATGCTGTCCACGTAGACAGCATTTGGGATCTCCACACGGTATGCACGTGGTGTTTCTCCAGTTTTCGCGGGCGGCAGGTTGAAGGCCTTGCCGCCCGTGTTCTACGTTTATTTATTCCGAGTCTGCGAATCCAACGCACGTTTCATTATGCCGCGCGCAACGAACAAGCCGGCCACCCGTCGTCGTCGCAAGAAAATCTTGAACAAGGCGAAGGGCTACTGGGGCCGTCGGAGCAAAGTCTACAAAGTGGCGAAGCACGCGGTCGAGAAGGGACTGCAGTACGCCTACCGTGATCGACGCCAGAAGAAGCGTCGGTTCCGGCGTCTGTGGATCACCCGCATCAACGCGGCCACACGCCAACACGACGTCAGCTACTCCCAGTTCATGGGACAGTACCGCAAGTCCGACCTCGACATGAACCGGAAGGTGCTGGCCGACCTCGCCGTGCACGACCCCGATGCGTTTGAGCAGATCGTGGATCACGTGATGGAGTAACCTCAGGCCCCTTTACTCTTGCGGTGATGTTGTTGTCGTTTCTGACGTTTGGGTCCTTTCACGTAGTCGGGCCCACGGAGCCCGCAGGGATCTGAACGTTGATCGCTGACATTGCCAGTGATACGAAGTCCCGTCCCGGCTCCGCAGGCCTGGCGGGACTTTCTTGTTTGGTTTAGGCTGGCGTTCGCCCCGCCCCTCCACTTCGCACCTCCTCGCACACTTTTGATTCGTTCCCCTGCCCATGCCCGACGAGATCGACGCGCTTCGCGAGCAGATCGACGCGGAGACCATTGAAAGCGAAGACGACGCCGAAGCCTTCCGGATCAAGTACCTCGGCCGCAACCAGGGCGCCATCACGGAGCTCTTCGATCAGATTAGCGACCTGCCCCCTGAAGACCGTCCCGAGTTCGGGAAGCGCGTCAACGCACTGAAGTCTTTTGCCCAAGAACGGCTCGACGAGGCAAAGGCTCGTCTCCAACGAGAAGAGCAGTCGGGCGGGCCCGACATCGATCTCACGCTGCCGGGACGTCGCAATTTTCGGGGCTCCACGCATCCGCTCACGCAGACGATGGAGGAGATTCTCCGCATCCTGCGTGGACTTGGCTTCTCGACGTACGAGGGCCCCGAAATCGAAACGGACTGGCACAACTTTACGGCCCTCAACTTTCCCCCCGACCACCCGGCGCGCGACATGCAGGACACGTTTTTCCTGCAGGACGAGACCGACACGTCGTCCCGCGATGCCCCCTCCGGCGACACCCCGACCGTTCTCCGCACCCATACGTCCCCGGGCCAAATCCGCATCATGCAGGAGGATCCTCCCCCGATTCGGGTCGCGGTGCCCGGGCGCGTGTACCGCAATGAGGCAATCTCGTACAAGTCCTACTGCCTCTTCCACCAGGTGGAACTGCTGTACGTGGACGAGAACGTGACGATGGCCCAGCTCAAACAGGCGCTCTATAGCCTCGCGCGCGCTCTCTTCGGGGAAGACGTGACGCTCCGCTTCCGCCCCAGCTACTTCCCTTTCACGGAGCCGAGCGCCGAGGTGGACGTGTGGTGGGAGGACGAGGAGTCCGACGACGGCGGGCAGTGGATGGAAATTCTCGGCTGCGGCATGGTGCACCCCAACGTGTTCGATTCCGTTGGCGTCGACTCAGAGCAATACACCGGCTACGCCGTGGGCATGGGCGTGGAGCGAATGGCCATGCTCCGCCACGGCATCGACGACATCCGCATCTTCTACGAGAACGACGTTCGGTTCCTCGATCAATTCTGACAATTGCGAATTGCGAGTGTCAACTTTCGAATTGGAGAAGGACCACTCGTCAAGCAGTTACTTCTGCTTCCGAGCGGTTTTCTTTGAGGCAACGATAATCGATACGAGTTCGTGAGCTTCTTCCTGTAACTGCTAGACGGACTCTTTTCCTCCTTCCCCCAATTCGTTGAGCAGCTCGAGCCAGAACTGGGATTCGTCGGCCTCCTCTTCCACAAGCGCAAGCTTTGCAATGAAGTCCTTGCGGGATCGGGCGTGACAGGCGGCTCGATAATTTGCCCCAACCGACGTTGCGGATCGGAGAAGCTGCCGTCGAATGATGCGACACTCCGCTGTGTTGGGCAATGATTTGCAGAGGTGGATCACGTTGAGAGCAAACCGCTTGGTGCGATCTCGAAGATCTGGCATGAGAAATCGTGCAGGCAAAGACAATAGAGAGGCTATGTGGTAGACACGAAGGCCTCACACGCATAACGACATTCGCCACTCGAAACTCGAAATTCGAAAATGCAGCTTAGTTATCGCTGGCTCGAACGGTACGTCAATCATGACTGGGATCCCGATGCTCTGGCCGAGCGGCTGACCATGGCCGGGCTGGAAGTGGAGACCGTTGAGCCAATTGGGCAGCACCTCGACGGGGTGGTCGTAGGCAAGATTGAGGACGTGCGTGAGCACCCGAACGCCGACCGTCTCGTCCTCTGCGACGTAGACCTGGGCAACGGCGCCCCCGTCCAGATTGCTTGTGGTGCCCCCAACGTGGCGGCCGGCCAAAAAGCCCCCGTCGCCACCGTCGGAACCACCCTTTCCCTCCCCGACCCCGACAATCCGGAGGAGCGCCAAGAGATCACGGTGGAGGCCCGGGAGATGCGCGGCGAAGAATCGAACGGCATGATCTGCGCGGAGGACGAGCTTGGCCTCTCCGACGACCACTCCGGCATCATGGTGCTGGACGAAAACGCCGAGGTCGGGCGTCCCCTCGCCGACTACCTGGCAGCCCATGACGTCACGCCCGACGACGCTATTCTCGACATCGAACTGACCCCCAACCGCCCGGACGCGGCCAGCCACCTTGGGGTGGCACGCGACGTAGCGGCCCTCGCCGAGTCGTCCCTTGAGTATCCCGAAGTAGACCCGCCCGCTCCCGGCGGCAGAGTGGCCGACGAAGTGACGGTACACATCGAGGACGAACAGGGCTGCCCGCGATACGTCGCCATGCTCGTGCGGGATGTAGAAGTGCAGCAGTCCCCCCTCTGGCTCCGACGGCGCCTCTCCGCCATCGGCCTACAGCCACGCAACCACGTCGTCGACGTTACCAACTTCGTCCTCCACGAGTGCGGCCAGCCGCTCCACGCCTTCGACCGCGCCCAGCTGGCCGACGACACGATCGTCGTCCGCCGCACCGACGGCGAAACCGACTTCACGACGCTTGATGACCAGGAGCGCGCCTTGCCCGAGGATACCCTCCTCATCTGCGACGCCGAGAAGCCCGTGGCCGTCGCGGGCGTGATGGGCGGCGCCAACTCGGAGGTGACGACGGAGACGACCGACGTGCTCATTGAGAGCGCCTACTTCGACCCATCCAGCATCCGAAAGACGGCGAAGGCGCTCGACGTACAGACCGACTCCTCCTACCGCTTCGAGCGCGGCGTGGACCGCGACGGGCAGGTATGGGCCGCCGCCCGCGCAGCGCAGCTCATCGCCGAGCTCGGGGACGGAACCATCGTGCCCGGCATGGTCGACGCGCATCCCAATCCATCGTCACCCACAACCGTCAACCTGCGCCCGGACCGGCTCCGTACCGTGCTGGGGCTGGATGTGCCAACGGACGAGGCCGTTCGTCTCCTCGACGCGATTGGCTTTGAGATTGACGAGAAGGAGGACGCCCTCCACTGCACCGTGCCGACGTGGCGGCCCGACGTGTCGATCGAGGAGGATCTGATCGAAGAGGTGGCGCGTCTCCACGGCTACGACCAAATTCCGGAACCGGAGCGCGTGCCCGTCCCCAGCCGCACGCCCGACCAGCGGCCCGAGGAAGTGCTGGAGCGAAAGACCCGCGAGCTGCTGCGCGGACGCGGCTACCGCGAGATCTACACGAACAGCATGCTGCGGACCGACCGCGCCGAGCGGTTCAACGTCCCCCCTGCCGGAAGCCAAAAGGCCCCGGTCGTAAAAACGAAAAATCCGATCTCGGAAGAAATGGCGGCGCTTCGGCCTCGCCTCCTCCCCGGCGCCCTCGAAGTGATGCAGCACAACCGAAACCACGGACAGAGTGCGCTTCGACTCTTCGAGTTCGGTCATGTCTACCGCCGGGCACAAGAACACGAGGATCCGATCGTACCGGGCTACGCCGAGCATCCGGCCCTTCTTCTCGCCATGAGCGGGCCGCACGCCCCCATCGGCTGGGACACCGACCCGCGCGACTCCGACATCTTCGACCTCAAGGGGCTTGTGGAGACGTTGTTCGACGATCTGCGGGTGCCGGACGTGTCCCTCACGCCGCGTACGGGCTCGGACTCTTCGTCTATCACGACGCACCAAATCGACGTGACGGCTGGCGACACGCCGCTCGGCACTGTGGCCCAGGTCCAGGACGACGTAGCGGCCGACTTCGACTTGGAGGACCATCCGGTCTTCGTGGCCGAGTTTCACTGGGGATCTCTCGCCGACCGGGCCACAACCGGCCGCCACCGTACCTACGCCCCGGTGAACCGCTTTCCGGTCGTGGACCGTGACCTCGCGATTCTCGTGCCCGCCGACCAGCCCGTGGGGCCGATGCAAGCCACCATCCGGGAGACCGGCGGCAACCTCCTCCGCCGTGTCGACGTATTCGATGTGTACCAGGGCGAAGGCATTGATGACGACGCAAAGAGCGTCGCATTTACCCTTCGCTTCGGCGCCGATCGCACGCTGACCGACGAGGAAGTCGATGAGCAAATCGACGCCATCACGGATGCGCTTGCCCGTGCCCACGACGCCACCCTTCGACAATGACCGGCGCCTCCCATGACAGAACGCTGGAAGTATCCTTTCTACGTCATCGCCATTCTCCTGCTAGTGATGTGGCTCTTTGGATGAGCTGCCTTCTCCAGAAGGGCCCGATGGGGAAAATCCAAGAGCGACGGGCAGAATCCTCATTCTCTCCTTGAGTTGCCGCCCCCTGTTCCCTATCGTACCTCATGCATCACTTTTAAAGTTACACTTGAACCAACCGTCGGTGCTCGACGAAGGAGAAGACATTCCCCTCCTCCTCGTACCGCAGAGAGGCTCGTTTCTTCAGGCCGATCGGTGTCCCGCAGATTCATCATGAACGACTCGTCCCCGTCCCTTCCAGAGTCCGACCCCGCCCCTCCCGTACCGGCGTCGATTTCTTCGGAGCACACGGACCGGTCTGGGACAGACGAGTCCATGGACATGTCTCACCTTCCGGCGGAACACCGAGACACTCTTCAGCGCCTCCATCGACGGGTACAAGACGCCGTCGAGACGATCGAACGGCTGCGTGCCAAGAATCGAGAACTGCAGCAGCGCGTGGAAGAACTGGAAGCGCGCCCCACCTTTCCGGAGAACGATACAGTGGTGGCCCTGGACGATGACCCCGACGAGCTCCGGGCCCAAATTACCGACTTTATCGACGCCATCGATACGTTCCTGGAAACGACTCCGACCGACGACGACCCAAAAGCGGCCGACGACGATCCGTCTGCCCCCCCTTCTGACGATTCTCCCGACGCGTAAGCGGCCCTGCCGGGTGTCCGTTTGTGCGATGTGCCGATCCGTGAAACCGACCCTCATTCAGTTTGCTCGGATGTCGAGAATCGCATTCACCCGTGAGCAGAGACGGATTCCATAAACCTCTTCACGCATCGGTATGGCCGACTCCTCTCAAACCAAATCCATCCGCGTCCACATCCTGGGACGAGAGTATGCTCTGCGCGTGCAGGAAGAAGACGAAGCGTTTACCCGAGAGGTTGCCTCGTTCGTCAACGCCCGCATGGAGCAATTTCGGGACCAACACCCAGAACAAGCTGAGCTCACGACGGCAGTGATCACGGCCTTGGCCTTGGCCGAGGATTTGCATACGCTGAAGGAGGAACAGGCCGGGGGCACGGAGGCCTTGAACGATGAGCTCGACCAGTTGTCTGACCGGCTCGGTTCTGTGATAGAGGACGACTGATTTTTGGATCTGCTTCCACACCGGGGAGTCTCAACGGAACGGAGCAGATTTGTCCTTGCGTCGCGGCGTATGTGAGTGTGTGGGTATGGATGTTTGGGCGTTCGTGGAGCCCAACCCCTGATTCTTTGCGGTCTTTGAACCGGAGGTAGTGCAACGTTCGCTTCTGCGAACCGTGGATACCTCCTTGCCCCTGCCCGTTCCTCCCAAACGCACGCCCACCCTCCCATCCCCAAGATGTATCGGCTCGGCAATCGGGGCGGGACCGCTGGCAGGTCGCTCGGGGACTATTGCGTACAGTTGAAGCAACCATGATCAAACTCGACGACGTTTCGGTCAAATTCGGGAGTGAGACGCTCTTCGACGACCTGTCGTGGACCATTACGCCTGAAGAGCACCGGATTGGGCTCGTGGGACCGAATGGGGCCGGAAAAACGACCCTCCTCAAGCTCATCGCCGGGCGCATGACCCCGGACAGTGGGCGCGTCACGCAGGAGGGCGTATCGGTGGGCTACCTGGAACAGGATGTGCAGGAACTGCCGGAAGACCGAACGGTGCGGGATGAAGCCCTCCGGGCGTTTGAGGAGGTGTTGGCGCTGGAAGAAAAAGAAAAGCGCATCACCGCCAAACTGGAGGAGACGGATCACGAGAGCCGCGAGCACACGAAGCTGCTCAACCAGCTGAACCGGGTGCAGGAACAGCTCAACAAGCACGACTCCCAGCGCATCCGTCCCCGCACCGAAGCGACCCTCACCGGCCTCGGCTTCGATCCCGACGAGTTAGACCGTCCCCTCCACACGTTCTCCGGCGGCTGGCGCATGCGCGCAGCCCTGGCCCGCCTTCTCCTCCGCGAGCCCGACATCCTGCTGCTCGACGAGCCCACCAACCACCTCGACATCGAGAGCATCGACTGGCTGGAGGGCTACCTGGAGGGCTATCCCGGAACGGTGATTCTGGTGAGCCACGACCGCTACGTCTTGGACCGCATGGTAACGGCCACCGCCGAAATCACGCGAGGGCGCCTGCTTCACTACGACGGCAACTATTCCCATTACCTGAAGGCACGCGAGGAACGATACGCCCGCTGGCAAAACGAGTACGAGAATCAACAGAAGCGGATCAAGGAGATTGAGGAGTTTATCTCCAAGTTTCGCTACAACGCCTCCCGGGCCAGCCAGGTACAGAGCCGGATCAAGAAGCTGGAGAAGATGGACCGGATCCCCCCGCCGCCCGACGACGAGCCGGAGATCCACTTCCGCTTCCCCGACCCGCCCCGCTCCGGTCGCGTGGTGCTCGAGCTCTCCCCGTTCAGTAAAACCTACGAGACCGAAACCGGGCCGGAGCCTGTGTTCACGAACGCGGGCCCACTTACCATCGAGCGCGGCGACAAGATCGCGATGGTTGGGCCGAACGGGGCTGGGAAATCGACGCTCGCCCGCATTCTACGCGGCGTGGAGCCGTTCGAAGGAGAGCGCGACCTCGGCCACAAGGTCAATCTGTCGTTTTACGCCCAGCACCAGGCCGACATGCTGGACGCCGATCAGACGGTGTTCGACGCCGTCCGCGAAGCCGCGCCGGACCGCCCCAAAACCGAGCTTCGCAATCTACTCGGCACGTTCCTCTTCACCGGCGAAGACGCGTTCAAGTCCGTAAGCGTCCTCTCTGGGGGCGAAAAAAGCCGGGTGGCCCTCGCCCGCACGCTCCTCTCCACCGCCAATTTTCTCATTCTCGATGAGCCGACCAATCACCTCGACATCCAGTCGAAAGAGGTACTCATCGAGGCGCTGCAGCAGTACGAAGGCACCTTCGTCCTCGTGAGTCACGACCGTCACGTGCTCGACGCCGTAGCCGAAAAGGTGTGGCGCATTGGCGGCGGGACGGTGCGCACCTTCCTCGGCAACTACTCGGACTTTCGCTGGCAGGTGGAGGAGGGGTCGGCCCGTCCGCTCGAAGGCACCACGTCTGCCTCCTCCGACCCGGAAGAATTCGCCCCCGACGCCTCCCCCTCCCAGAACGGACGCGATCATAGCGATCAATCCTCGTCGTCCTCGTCCTCCTCATCGGCTCCTCCCTCGGACGGCCGGTTTGCCGGCCTCAATTCGTACCAGCTCAAGCGGAAGCTGGAAGAGACCGAGGAGGAGATTATGGAGATCGAGGAGCGACAGGAAGAGCTGGAAACCAAGATGGCCGATCCGGACGCCTACGAAGGGGAAGGAGCCCGGGCCCGCGAGCTCTCTGATGAATACAATGCCCTCAAGAAGGAGCTCTCGTCCCTCTACGAAACCTGGGAGGCCCTCACCGAACACGTCATGGCACTGGAAGACGAATAGAGCAACGCCCGACGCAATGCTCCTTCGGTAGCGGACGGAGCAGAGCTAGACTTGCCCCTGAACTGCATCTCCCCCGAGAAGTATCCCTCACCCCTTCTCCCATCGCGGTCCTTCGTACACACTGCAGATCTTAAATGAGCGTGTGGGGACTCCGTCTCGTCGTTCTGCTCGAAATTGGGCTGCTGATTGGTGCTTTTCCTTCTCTCGGGTACGCCCAGATCGACGAGTTGCCCCGTCCGGACACTGCGCATGCGGGGTCATTCGGCGTCTCTGTCGCGCTCGGCGACTCGATTGCGGTAGTGGGGGCAAGTGGCGAGGAACGGTGCGGCCCAAATGCAGGCGCCGTGTATATATACGAGCGTGAGGTCGGCCCCCAGTTTGACGAATGGAACGGTGTTGCTCGCCTCACGCCTCGTACTTGTCGCGCGAACGCATTCTTCGGGGAGCAAGTGGCGCTGAGTGGGCATCGCTTGCTCGTGAGTGCCTCCTCGGGCGAACTGTTTGCCGAAACGGGCAGCAATGCAGCCTACATGTTTACCCGTACCTCGACGGGGACGTGGACGCAGACAGCCCGCTTCACGGGGCCGCCCAACCGCTCTGACGGCTCTTTTGCAGCCGACATTGACCTGGACGATGACCGCGCCGTCGTGAGCACGTCCGGCAATCCGGACAGTGGAGGGCATGGGGCCGTGTACGTATACAACTACGACGCAGCCACCGAGAAATGGACCCAATCGGCCCGGCTGACAGCCCCCTCCGATGAAACGCCAGGAGTGCTGGGACGGGGGGTGTCCCTTCACGGAAACCGGGTCGCCGTGGCGGCCTCTACGTACTTCGACGACTCTCCCGGGACCGTCTACGTCTTCCGTCGCAATCCGGAAGCCCAAACATGGGCCCCGTCGGCCCACCTGACTGACATCGATGCCTTTTTTATTGAGCTCGAGCTGTACGGCTCGGTCCTTCTCGTCGGCGAGGACCGAGCCGGCCCCGAAGAATCGGGACAGGCCACGATTTTTACTCACCGACGCAACCAGGGGTGGCGGAAGACGGAAACGCTCCGCCCCTCCCTTCCCTACGACTCCGGCGCATTCGGCACCGCCGTGGCCCTGGAACGCTCATGGGCACTCGTGACGGGTTACGGCGAACAGCTCAATAAGGACTTCAACATCGACCGTGTCGTGTACGTCTTCCGACGACGCGGAGGACAAAACTGGAGGCAGCGCTCCATTCTCGACATCGGGCAGGTGGACTTCGGGGCGGCCCTGGATCTCCACAACGCAACGGCTCTCGTGAGCTCGGTTCCCCCGGAAGGCCCCGGATCAGTATATATTGTCCAGCTTCACTGACCGTGCGTCTCTTCTGATATCGGGCCGTGTGCCCCCAACACCGGAGGACGCTATGCCTGCGCTTGTGCTTCTAAATTCCGATGCGCCCCGTCAATAAAGCGTTGGTGTTTGTGTGGGGGAGAGACTTCGAGGAATTCGGTCTCTTCCACAGCAACCCCCGTGTGTCCGGCCGGCAGATAAAATACATCGCCTGCTCGAAGCGTCTCCTCCTCGTCCGCATACTGGATCTTCAGGCGTCCTTTTACGACGTAGCCCCAATGCGGCGATGGACACAGGTCATTGGGCTGCCCCTTTAGCAATGGGCCAAAATCCGTGCCGGCGGGCACAGTCACCACAGCCACTCGCATGTCGTCCCAATCCACCCCTCGCACCGTCGCGTCGCCCGCTTCCAGCAAAATCGGTAGTTCACTTTTCGATGCACGCATAATCGTCCTCCGTAATAGCGTAAAATTATGGCATTGCTGCTGTGTGAGGCTACCACGCCACCCCTCTACAGCCGCGATCTTACAGCGTGCCCTCTCGTAATCGTACAGCGCTCTCCCCTGTAATAGGAGCCCCCCAGCCTGCTCACCCGGATCCAGAGGCCATCCCCATTCCACACCAGTTTCTGCAATCAATCCTCCCCGCTTCGCGTTATAGATACTTGAGTCCCCTCTCAAAACGAATACACTCCCATGTCCGGCACGCGCAAGTGGGCGAAGGTCAAGCGCAAGAAGCAGAAGCAGGACAAGCGCCAGTCGAAGATCTGGGCGAAATTGTCGCAGGAGATTGAGACGGCGGCCCGCGAGAGCGGGGGCGACCCGGACGCGAACGTGGCTCTCGCCCAGGCCATCGAGCGGGCCAAGGAGGAAGACATGGCCAAGGACACAATCGAACGGGCCATTAAGCGCGGCACCGGCGAACTGGAGGGCGAGGAAGTGACGTCTGTGACCTACGAGGGCTACGCGCCGCACGGCGTGGCCGTCTTCGTGGAGGCGCGAACGGACAACATCAACCGCACCGTCAAAGACCTCCGGAACCTGTTCAGTGATCACGGAGGCAACCTGGGCAAAGATGGGTCGGTGGCCTACCTGTTCGAACGAAAGGGCCGAATTGAGATTCCCACCGACGCGACCGACGAGATGTCCCTCTTCGAAACCGCGGTCGAGGCCGGTGCGGAGGACCTGAACGAGACAACAGACGCCTTCGTGGTCACGACACCTGTAGACGCCTTTTCCGACGTAGAGACGGCACTGGACGACGCGGGAATCGAAATCGGTGAATCAGAGCTTGTGCGTCTTCCCACCACAACCGTCGCTCTTGATCCGGATGAACGCGAGGAGGTTCAGACTCTCATTGACAAGATTGACGACCACAGGGACACAGAGGCCGTTTATACGACGCTTGAGGCGACTAATCGGGAATAGCGCCCTTTCGGTAGAGGCTCTCTGCCGTGCGCCGGCGGACGCGGACCGAAGGCAGGCACGGACGCTTGGACGCGTGGAAGAAAAGACACTTGAGCGAATCCGGAAACGAAGTCCCAAATCCCCACTTCACATTCCAAAATCCGAATGCGCATTCTTGGCATCGACCCCGGCTCCCGAGCCACCGGCTACGGCATCGTGAGCAGCACGGACGAAACCCTTATCGCAACGGACGTCATCCGACTTGACAATACCAGCGACCACCCCCAGCGGCTAAAGGAGATCTACGACCGGCTCACAGCAGTCATCTCGGAGTATGCCCCCGAGGCACTTTCAATCGAAATGCCCGTCTACGGCCAAAACCCACAGTCGATGCTTAAGCTGGGCCGAGCGCAGGCGGCCGCCATGATGGCGGGCCTCAATGCAGACATGCCCGTATCTCAGTACACCCCGAAAGAAATAAAGAAGTCCGTGACCGGCAACGGAAATGCCTCCAAAAAGCAGGTCCGTTTCATGGTGGCGTCGATTCTTGACCTAGAGGCAGACGCCCTCACGCACGACGCCGCCGATGCCCTCGCAACGGCCCTCTGCCACAACAACCGGGACGCTCACGGCGATTCCGATTCGTACACCGGCTGGGCAAGCTTCGTCGAGGCAAATCCCGACCGCATCTCGGAATGACGAGTTGCGAGTGTCGAAGAATGAACGGACGCTCTCATTCGACACTCGAACCTCGCAATTCGACACTGCTCAGTTTCGGTGATAGCCGCGCTCGCGATCGCGGACATTGATCACCTCTTTCACCTCCTCGACGTCGAGGCCACCTTCACTGAGTTCATCCGCTAGGCGGGCCATCTGCTCGGCCTTGTGGGGCGATTGTTGCCACTCCGGATGTGCCTGCTCGATGAGGCTGACGAGAATCCGGAGGTAGGGATAGCGCTCCTCCTTCGAGTCGATCTCGGCAATAGACTGGGCAAAGAGTTCGGCGTTTCGGCCGATCTGACGATCAACCATTCGGGAATCGTACCGCATGAGGGAAAACGGAAGATCAAAAAAATAGCGAATGACGGTGGGAAAGCACTATTAACGCGCACACTGCGGTGGAGTTGCCCACTGTCCGCGGTTCCGATTTCCAAATCTGTGTGGATCGTCCTCCCCTCGTCGCCCCTTCCATCTTGACCCGCCCCCCTGAAACTTGTAGCTTGCATGGCATCCTTCCCCATCGGGACGTACGAACGCAGAGGTGCTCGTTGATGACCCCACAGGTCCACGAACTCGGAGACGTCTCGGTCGTATTGATGATTGCAGCAGGAATTAGATTTGTCGCAGTTCTATGAGCACGTCCTCCAGCCAACGCTCCAGTTCGTACCGACTGGAAGTGCTCCCAGAAGTCCCCGCTTTCCACCGGGATGCCCTACGGAAGGGACGTCTCGAAAAGGGACAACTGGTCTACTATGGCCCGAAGCCCTCGTACTATGGCATCGGCGAAGTGAAGCGCGTGAACGGCTCCGACATTGCTGTGGATTTTCGGGGCACCGGCCACTTCGACGTGCATGAGGAAATTATTGAGCAGCGCTACCTCATCCGCATTCCCAACGAGAAAATGGCAGAGCTCTAGTGGTACGTCATGGATTCTGTCGGATAGAACACTGGCCTGTGGACTGTACTCAGACTGCTGAATGCCGTGTTCAGCACCCGTCCCCCTCAGTTTGACTGACCATTAGTGGTGCGTCACGTTTTCCATGTCGGGGAGAACAATGGCCGGCAGACTGTATTCAGGCCGCAGAATGGCGTATTCAACACAGCGTGTTCATTTCGGTATCCGACCGCTTCAACTTGACTGACCACTAGCGGCGTTTTTTCTGCCAGTTTGGGCATTTCTCTCTCGTCCGAGGACGCCCCTCGCGCAACTGATCTTCGGATGTACGCCTCACGCTTCACCAAATCTACACGTGTGAAGGGTCGTTTCCGTGTAAACCCTTTCCGCCCGTCCCGTGTCCGACCCGGGTGAGAAACAGAGGGATGCCAACTGGGTCCCCCTGATTCGCCTTCCCGTTTCTCCTGGACGCCTTGCTGACGCGTGCCCGACGCTCCCACTGCTCCCTCGTCGTCACTGAGCGCCGAAGAGTTGGTCGACCGCTACCATCGGCGGATCTATGCCCTTGCGCTCGACCTTACCGGCAATCACCACGACGCTGAGGACCTCTCACAAGAGGTGTTGATCAAGGCCTGCGAGTCTCTCGATTCGTATCGCGGAGACGCCAAGCCGTTTACGTGGCTGTACCGGATCGCGGTGAACACGTACCTGAATCGCACGCGGGGACGGACCCAACAAGCAACGACGCTTCAAGACGATTTTGAGCGGACGAGCGACGGGGTCGGCGCCCCGCCCACAACGGGCGAGCGTGCCGAACGACGTCAGATGCAGGATCACATTGAGGCGGCGCTGGAGGTGCTCTCCCCCCGTGAGCGAAGTGCCTTCGTGCTTAAACACGAACACGATCTGCGCATCAAGGATGTCGCAGCGTCGATGGACGTAGCGACGGGCACGGTGAAAAGCCTGCTCTATCGCGCCACTCGCAAGCTCCGCGATGAGCTGGCCTTTTATCGTGACCAGTTATGAGCGTGGCCCTACAACCACAACAGAACGCGAGAACGCCCCCCCCATACGCCCATCCCATCGCGTTTGAGACCGGGCAGACCGACGAAACGCCCTTTTCACGTCATGAGTGAGCATCATCAAAGGTATAGTGATCTGATGGTAGAGGCCCTCTACGGCGAAATTGAGCCGGAGGACCAACGCCGACTGGAAACGCACCTGGACGACTGTGAGGCGTGTGCACAGGAGTTTGCCGAGCTGCAGGACACCCTCGACGTGATGGCCCAACGCGAGCGGACAGAGCTGCCGGAAGCGTACTGGGACAGCTACTGTCGGCGTCTAGAGGAACGACGGGCCAAACGCGAACAAACGCCGATCGACCGGCTGCGGGTGTGGTGGCACTCGCTCCCTGTGCTTCTGCCACAAACGCGTGGGCAATGGGCCTTCCAGGGAGCGGTGGCCCTCGTCGTGCTCGCCGTGGGACTGTGGGGAGGACTCCGGGTGTCTCCCGGTGCACGGTCGCAAACGGCCGACGAAGCTCCGTCCTCCATTCTCAATCTCCGCCCGATCACGGAACCAACCAGTCCCCCCTACGAGACGGCGCAACCAATTCTGCGCGGCATCAACGACATCACGTTCGACGTCCAGGAAGGCACCGTGGCCATCCGGTACCGCACCACCAACCGTATTACCGTCCGCGGCCGCCCCACCGACCCTACGATCCGGCGCCTGCTGCGAGCAGCCCTCCTCGACAACAACAATCCGGCGTCGCAACTCCACGCGATGAAGACGGTCGAACGGTCCTCAATCGCCCCCGACGAGGATCTGGTGCAGGCCCTTACGTATCTGGTTCGCAAAGAACAAAACCCAAACCTGCAACTCCGCGCGCTGCGGTCACTTCGCGCCCTATACCGAGACACGTCGATGACCACTGATACCCGCAGCGTCCTCGTCAACCTACTGCTTGATACGAGCGCGTCGGAGGCACTTCGCGTAGAGGCGCTGCAGACGCTCAGGGCCACATCGTCGATGCCTGAGCCGAGCCTCCTGTATCCGGTACGAGACGACTCAAACGCGTACCTGCGCTATCAGGCCCGGGCCGCGCTTCAAGAGGTTCCCTCCTTCAACCGCTCATCTCTGGAAAACTGATTCCCTCTACCCGGGGGACGTATTTTTTTTCACTCAACCCGATATCCCCATGACGCTCCGATCCCGTTTTGCATTCTTGTTCGCACTCCTACTCATCCTGCCGGTGTCCGCTCCGGCCCAGCAGATTGAATCAACGAGCGGCGGCGTTACCGCTACCATCAACAAGACGTTCGCCGTCGAGCCCGGCGGCACACTCGACCTCCAGGCTCGCAACGGCAGCATCACCGTCACGGGCGGCGACCGCAGCGAGGTCGTCGTGGAAGAGACCATCCGGTTTGACGATGCCTCTCGCTCAGAAGCAAACGAGTTTCTCGAGGAATACCCAACGAGCTACGACGTCACGAACGGCACCGTGCGGATTCGTGGCCCTGAGGGCAATGGCAACGACTGGAGCTGGTGGGGCAATGCCAGCGACGACGTGCAGTACACCTACGTCGTGCAGGTGCCGCGCCAATTCAGCACAAAGCTCCAAACGAGCGGCGGATCCCTCTCGATCTCGAACCTGGAGGGCGAGATACAGGGCCAAACCGCGGGCGGCTCCGTCACCACCGAGCGCATCACTGGGAATGTGCAGGTGCGGACGGCGGGTGGGTCGCTCACCCTCCGCGACATTGACGGCCGCGTCCAGGGGGAAACGGCCGGCGGCTCTGTAGAGGTGACGACGGTCACCGGTCCAGCGAACGTGCGAACGGCCGGGGGCTCCATTCGGATCGAAAGCGTGGACGACAGCGTCTCGGCCGAAACGGCGGGCGGCTCAATTCACGTTGACGGAGTCGAGGGGGGACTGACGGCTCGAACGTCCGGCGGAGACATCATTGTACGCGGTGTGACACAGACAGTGGAGGCCAAAACGTCGGGTGGTGACATCGAGCTTGAAGACATCGGGGGACGCGTGGTCGTTAAAACCTCCGGGGGGGACATCATTGGTCGAGGGCTCCACGTAGCTGTTGATGCCCGGACCTCGGCCGGCGATATTGAGTTCCGAAACGTGCAGGCCAGCATCACGGCAAAGACCTCCGTCGGGGACGTGGTGGTGAAAAGTACCGCCGCAGAATATGCAGCCAACCCCGCCCTGCGCTTGCAAACCTCTCACGGCGACATTGAAGTCACGCTGTCCTCCGGTCTCCCCGCAACGATTCGAGCCAAGGTGGAGGGATACGGTGGCATCGGCAGGGACGAAATCCGGAGCGACGTGCCCCTCACGCGTGAAGGGGGCGACGGAGAACCGCTGCGGGCCACTGGGCAAATGAACGGTGGCGGCCCCACTATTGAGCTCGAAACCAGTGGGGGCAGTATTCACATTTGGACGAGTGACTCCTGATGGATCTTTCCCCGTCGCACTGTGCTGGACGCCCCAGCACAGTAATTTTCAGGGCAGTTCGTCATGAGAGACGAGTCATGAAGACTTTTGTACTCGAAAAACCAGAAGGAGGCAGGGGATGTGAGCGAGGATGTCGTTAAAGCGCGGGCCGGTTCTGAACGACCGACGGATCTAGGCGTCTATTCTGTGCTCCTTCGCCTTCTATTTTCAAACCGCCTCTTCCACCGTGGAAACGACCTCCCTGCCCGCCCTCGATCAAGATGTCTCGCGCGTTGGCCTCGGCACCTGGGCCATCGGGGGATGGCAGTGGGGCGGCACCGACGAGCGCCAGTCCATCGACACAATTCTCTCTGCCCTCGACCGCGGCATCAATCTGATCGACACCGCACCGGTCTACGGCTTCGGGCGATCCGAAGAGATCGTGGGGAAGGCCCTCAGCCAGTACGGCCAGCGCGAAGACGTGGTGCTGGCGACAAAAGTGGCCCTCGACTGGGACGAGGACGGATCCGTCGTGCGGCGCGCGACCCCCGAACGCATCCGTACCGAGATCACCGACTCCCTGGAGCGACTGCAAACGGACTACATCGACCTCTACCAAGTGCACTGGCCCGACCCGCTCGTGCCGGTAGACGAAGCGGCACGAGTCCTCCGCGAACTTCGAGACGAGGGGCTGATCCGTGCCATCGGGGTAAGCAACTTTTCTCCGTCCCAGATGGACACCTTTCGCCGGGCGGCCCCTCTGGCCACCTGCCAACCCCCGTACAACCTCTTCGAGCGGCACGCCGAGGACGGCGTCCTTCCCTACTGCCTGCAAGAAGACATCGGGCTCCTCACGTACGGCGCCCTCTGCCGCGGACTGCTGAGCGGCACGATGTCGAAGGATCGCTCGTTCGAGGGGGACGACCTGCGGCAGACGGATCCGAAGTTTCAGGAGCCGCTGTTCGACCAGTACCTCACGGCCGTGGACCGGCTCGACCAATTCGCGCAGGAGCACTATGGGCGCCGGGTGATCCACCTCGCGGTGCGCTGGATTCTGGATCAAGGGGTGAACGTTGCCCTCTGGGGCGCCCGGGAGCCCGCTCAGCTCGATCCGGTCGATGGCATAGACGACTGGTCACTCACCGACGAGGACCTGGACGAGATCGACCGGATCCTCGACGAGACCGTCGACGCGTTCCCGGCGCCTGACTTTATGGCCCCGCCGGTCCGGAACGAGGCTACGACTTGAAGAGCGCCTTCAACACGAACCACACGTTTTCCTTCTTCTCCCGAAGGCGCCGCGAGAAGTACGGAAACCACTCCGTGCCGTAGGGAACGTACACCATCATGTTGTACCCGTCCTCGACCATCTCTCGCTGCGTCTCCCGCCGGAGGCCGTAGAGCATCTGAAACTCGAAGGTCTCCGGCTCAATGTCGTTGCGATCGGCGAACGACTTCGTAGCGTCAATGATCTGGTCGTCGTGCGTGGCGATGCCGGAGTACTCGGTGTGCTGAAGCAGTCGCTCCATGTAGTCCACATACCGCTCTCGAATCCGACTCATATCCTGAAAGGCAATGGCCTTCGGCTCCGCGTATGCGCCCTTGCAGAGGCGCACGCTGGCCCCGAGTTCGCACATGCGATCGATGTCGCGATCCGTGCGACGGAGCATGGCTTGAAGAACGGGCCCCACGTGGTTGGGGAAGTCGTCGTAGGCCGCTTCAAACAGGTCGAGCGTGGACTCCGTGAGGTCACTTCCTTCCATGTCCAGCCGCACGAAAATGTCGTTCCGGGCAGCCACTTCCAACAGCTGCCGGAGATTGTCGAGACAAAAATCCTCGTCGATGAGCTGCCCCATCATGGAGAGTTTGATGGAGATACGGTTGCGCAGATCGTTGTTCGTTCGATCAGCGAGGGTATGCACGAGATCGATATACGTATCCCGAGCCGCTTCGGCAACCTCACGGTCGTAGACGTGCTCCCCGAGTTTATCAAGGGCAACGTGTAATCCGTCCGAGTTGAGTTCGTCGAGAACCGGAAGAGCTGCATCGAGCGTTTCGCCAGCCACAAACCGACTGGCGAGGAAAAATGGAAGCTTCATGCCAGAAAAGAGATCGACGTGAGTGAAAGCGCTACCAACCACGTCAACATCCAGCACGCGAAGATGTTGACCAATTTACGTTTCGTTTCGGCTTAGAATGGCGGGGATTGACCCAGGGGGATGCCCCGCGGGTCGCCCGTTCACACGCTGGTGTCTCGTCTTCGCAAGCCCTTACCGACACATCCGGCGTCTCCCAAATGGATCGCGCTGAATCCCCGAACGGCGACCCAATTTCCGGAACTAACGGAAATTAATCAGAAAAGCCAGATGCGCATCCCGCGTCGAAGCCCGGCCAGTCAACGAAGAATGAGCCACTTATCCACAACAGACTAACGCCTTTTTCCAGCGGTTTGAAATAACGGAAATACAGCCATGAGGCAGCCGAACCGGGTTATCAGCGTACCTCCGGCCTATTGGCTCTGTTATTGGGAACGTGAATCAAACCCCAAGAATTGTTGGAGATGTTATCCACAATACAATCCACATCCGGTCCAATCTCATCGAGAACAATAACGGATATTTAGCGCAGGGGGAATTCTCGTGAGGGTCGGAGGTACGGGTGGAAGAGATGAACGCTCACCGGCGGTTCCGTGTACGAATTCCATACGGAGGACAGGGGATGCGGGAACGCCTCGGAATCCTGTAGGATGCAGCGACGTAAATGTATTCCTACTCAGAAGGAGCGCTCTATCCTTCCGTGTTCTGTCTTCACGCATCCCGGATTCTCATGCCCGACGAAAGTAGTGCTTATCCCGAGCCCAGCGACTTCGAGGTCATGCGGCCCACCTATCACGAAAACGACGATGGATTCGTGACGGCCCGCATTTCGATTTCGCCGTTCAGTGTGGAAGGCGAAAGCTCAACGAAGGCCGGTGCACGACGCGCAGCACTCTACGAGGCCCGGAAAACGTATGCCTCTTACCACCCAAACTACGATGAGGAAAATCCTTTTCCGGAGCACTTCATCGATCGGCAGGGCACGGAGTGGGAGCTTCTTCCTCCGTTCGAGCGCAGCACGTACGGCGACTACCGGTTCACCGACGACCTCGGCGAAGAGGACTACGTTGACATCGAAACGATGCTGATGTGGGACGTACGTCCGGACGAGATTATCGAAGACGACGCGTAACGAATCGGCCCTGCTCAATCGGGGCAATCGGTCCAGCGAATGCTGAGCACACGGAGGAGCGAAGAGTCCTGTGTGGATCCTCCCTGGACGATATATCCGTTATTGTTCCACCCTTCACGGGAGCGTGACGATCCAGAAACAGCGGTGATTTTGCGCCGCGTGTGGACAGAATGTGGAAAGAAGCGCTTGATACTCCCTTGGTGTCGCTGTATTTAGTTGATCAGCGTTCCGGTGCTGTCCGGGTCGGCAAAAGTGTACCCTCGCGTTCACTGGCGTCCATCTCCGTTTTTGGTGTCCCCCGTCGTTTGAGAAACGGATCTCAATGAGTGGGACGTGTCTCTCCACGAGACGGCTCCGTTGGACACGGTCGCATCGATTCCGGTATCGGCACGCTTCTGAACGGCTCTCAGATTCCATCAAATTCCCGGATTTGCGCTCCGGGTCCTTCGCGGTACGTAGGGCGCCCGAAGATACTTGCAGTCTCTCGGTCACACAACACGAACCTCGGCAATATGTCCCAATCCCCTCCCTCCTCGGCGAACGCCTCTTCCGAATCCGCTCCCCCCGAGACCGCACCGCCGGCCTCTAATGGACGGGGCGACGGCGCTGTCCGTATGGCCCCCGCCGCCGACGTGCCCGATGGACAGTTTCAGCTCGACCAGAGCGACCGCATCGACGACGATCGCACGAACGCGGACATCTTTGAAACGGCCATCTCGGAGGAGGTCTACGAGCAAAATTATCAGTACGGCACCGACACGCACGTGCCGGATACGTGGTATCGGAATGCCCGCTACCTCGCCTCCGTCGAGAAAGATGAGGCCCGCTGGACGAAACGCTTCTACCAGCTGCTCAGCGGGGACGGTCTGTCGACCGGCCCTTTTCCCTTCACCCCTGGCGGTCGCATCTTCGCCAACGCCGGCACCTCGCTCGGCAAAGCAACGCTGATCAACTGCTTCGTCTCTGGCTTTCAGGGGTACGACCAGGACTCGATGGACGAGATCCAGGCGGAGCTGACCCGGCAGGCCAAGATCCTGGCGAGTGAGGGCGGATACGGCTTCTGTGCACACGTCATGCGCCCCCGCGGCTCTCGCATCGGTGGCGTCGGATCGATGACGCCGGGGGCGGTACAGATGCTGGACGTGTGGAACGAGCAGGCCGCGACCATCGTCGCCGGCTCCGGCATGCAGTCCGACCGTGACGACGTGAAGGACAAAATCCGGAAGGGCGCTCAGATGGTCACGATGGGCGTGTGGCACCCGGACATCGTCGAGTTTATCAAGGCGAAGCAGGAGCCGGGACGCCTGCACAAATTCAACATGTCGGTGCTCGTCAACGACGAGTTCATGGAGGCGGTGAAGAACGATGACACGTGGGCCCTCCGCTTTCCCGACTTTGAGAACGAGAAGGAGTTCTACAAAGAGCATTGGAACGGCAACCTGCAGGAGTACAAGGCCAAGGGAGGAACCGTAAACGTGTGGCGCGATCCCGCTACCGGCGAGAAGGCGATCTATGACGCGCGGGAAATCTGGGATCTGATCATGGATTCCACCTACAACAGAAACGAGCCCGGCGTCATCTTCGTCGACACCATCAACCGGGAAAACAACCTCCAGTACGCCGAGCACATCAATGCCACGAACCCGTGTGGCGAGCAGGTGCTGCCGGTCGGCGGCGTATGCCTGCTGGGCAACTTCAACCTGACGCAGTTTGTCGATCAGGACGCGGGGGAAATCGACTACGACCTGCTCGATGAGCTTATCCCGCGGGCGGTTCGCTTCCTCGACAATGTGAACGACCTCTCGTACGTCCCCCTAGAGGAGCAACGCCGCAACCTGCAAGAGAAGCGCCGCATCGGCCTCGGCCACTTCGGCGACGGCTCGGCACTCATGATGATGAAGAAGCGCTACGGGTCGGAGGACGGCGTGAAGGTCATGCGCGAGTTTCAGCAGCACCTGGCCAACAAGGCCTACCAGGCCAGTGCGCGATTGGCGGAAGAGAAGGGCGCGTTCCCGCTCTTCGACAAGGACGAGTACCTGTCCAGCCCGTTCGTGCAGCGCCTCTCCGACGAAACGCGCGAGATGATTGGCGACCTCGGCCTGCGCAACTCGCACCTCCTCTCAATCCAGCCAACGGGCAACACCTCGACCCTGGCCAACGCGCCGTCGAGTGGCATCGAGCCGGTGTTCATGCACAGCTACATCCGCACCGCCGAGCAGCCCGCCCTGCCCGACGAGCTGACCGCTCCGGAGATGTCCCCACGGGCCTACTCGGCCGGCGATACCGTGGACGCCGATGGCACCACCTGGAGCGCCGAGGAGCACGGCGACGAGGTGGTGCTCCGCTGTGCCGACGACGGCTACACGCAGTGGCAGATCCACCCGACGCGCGGCATCTGTAAAGATGAGAAGGTAGAGGATTACGCCGTGCGCCACATGAAGGATCGGGGCGAATGGGACCCCGAAGCCGACTGGGCCGTCACGACCCGCGACCTCGACGTCGACGATCATCTGCGCCAGATGGAGGCCCTCGCGCCCTTCATCGACTCCTCGATGTCCAAAACGGTAAATGTGCCGCAGGACTACCCCTTCGAGGAGTTTAAAAGCCTCTATCAGAAGGCCTGGGAGACCGGCTCCATCAAGGGCGTGACCACCTACCGCGCCGGTACCATGAGCGCCGTTCTCTCCGGCGACGACGAGGACGAAAACAACACCGTGCCGCGCACGGAGGCCCCAGACCGGCCGGACGAACTGCCGTGTGCCATCCATCGCGTCCGCTACCGCGGCGATCACTGGACGATTCTCGTGGGCTTCCTCGAAGAGGACCCCTACGAGGTCTTTGCATTCACGGCCGACGGCGAAGCCCCGCTCTTCGGTGAGCCGCAGGATCGGATCGACGAGGGCGTCATCCGGAAAAATGAAAGCCGGCACTACTCGCTCCTTACCCCCGAGGGCGACGTCGTGATCGACGACATCACGAGCAACATGCCCTCCGATGAGGTCCGCGTCGAAACCCGACTGGTCTCGACGGCCCTCCGCCACGGCTCGAAGGTGGACTTCCTCGTCGAGCAGTTGAAGAAGGCCGAAGGCTCGATTGCGTCCTTCGGACGCGCGATGGCGAAGGCCCTCACGGCCCACGCCGACGACCACGAGGTCACTTGTGACAAGTGCGGATCCTCCAACGTACGCCACGTTGAGGGCTGCATGCAGTGCGCCGACTGCGGCCACTCACGGTGCAGCTAGACATCTGAAGGTGTGCTGAGAACGAGGCGATCGCTCCCGAACCCGGGACCTGCCTTGGCACATCGTCGCGGACGGCAGCCTGCACTTGGCTTCTTCCCTGACAATCTCAGTCCCTTCGTTCGGGGCGCACTCTAAAAGCACTTCTTCTCTTCGTTCGGGGCGCCGCTGGGACACAGCGGTGCCTCGAACGTTTTGAGGGCCGTTTCTCATTTCTCTCTGCCGTGTCGCCTGCCAGAGTCCTGAACTCGTCGATACAGGGTCTACGCGACAGACGCCGATCGCTCCGACGCCGCTGACGGACGCCGGAGGGAAGTTCGGAGGTATTCGCCCCCCAGCTGTCGTTCCAGTGCGTCGAGAAGGAAGGTAGCCATCTCCTGTGTAAGCCGCGGCGCGTGAGAACTGGGAAGAGATGAGGACTCCGAGAGACAATAGGAAAACCCCTGCGAGGGACCGCCCTCAATTGTCCCCTGAATGTCGTACATGTTGCCGCCAAAGTGGCGAACGGCAAATGCTGCGTCCAGCACCAGCCGGCCGGCCTGTTCGATCTGAAGCCGCACGTCCGGAAACGATGAGTCCGCTCCCTCTACTGTGCATCGCAGCGAAATAGGGCGTCCGTACCGCTGCGTACAGAGGCGGCTAAAGACCGCGCGAAGGTTGTCGGCAAGCCCCTCAACAATCTGAACAACTGGAACGAGCTGAGACATGGAGGTCTGAGCAAAAGTGAAAGCCTGTACTTTGACTGCTTCACTACGTCGTACGCCCCCCGTCAATCTCCGGTCGTTCGGACTGGTGCATTGTACCCTCATTCAAGGGCGCCACTTCCCCGTCTCCATGCAACGAACAGAGTACCGAGGAAGGTAAAGTCGGCGCACTACTGATATGCGCCGCCGCCTTCTTCATCTGTGTCGTTGGGGTGGAAGTACGCTGCCCTCCCTGCCAAAACCGGCCCTTCGGACCCACCGTTGGCACTCAGGGGAATCTCATAGGCTGTACGAAGACGTGAGATCGCCCTGAACATACTGTCGCAGGCAGTGATTTTTACGGATACGGCAGGCCGTCTACGCCACCACCTGGGTACGGAGGACCTGTTTGCCGAGCCGCTGCTCTACCTCATCGAGGATCCGTTCGGCGATCTTCTTTCCCAGGTAGGGCGCAATAGAAAGAGACGAACCCGATGTGTCCGGTTCGCTGTAGGTGAAGCGCCGTACCGGTCCCTCTTCCACTTGCATACCAATGTCGTATACATTTCCCCCCACGTGACTAATCGTCACATGGATCTGAAGGGAAATTGCGTCTGTCCCCTCTAGGCGAAAAGAGACACAATTCGACGTGTCGGCATCCTCAATACGTCGAAGGCTGAGGGGCGCCCCGTACCGTTCTGGACACACCTCATTGAACGCCTGCTTTAAGCTCTTGGTGAGAACATCTGTAATTTGACGGAAGGAGTCAGGAGAATCGGCTTGCATGGCAACAGCACCTCGGAAAGTGTTATAGGGACTTCGGCACGCACGCGGCATTGTTTGTAAAATTTAACAATACCACGGCAAAACCTCGAATTCCTCCGGTTGCAATAGCAGTATTTTTCGAGGAGACGAGACACGAATGCCATCTCCGAAGGATCGATGTGCATCTGAAAGCCTCAGCCAAAACGGACGTCCGTCACGAGACGCGCCTCGTGCCCCTCGTTCCGAAACGCTTCCAGCAAATGCATAACCATCCTCGGCATCTGGTATGAGCTTCCTCATCGGCGTCCTCGGGAGAAAACTGACACCAGATCTCTCAGTCACCTACATCCAACGACCGGTCTCATACGGGTACCCTGCAGTTTTCATTGTAACCCTCAGAAAGTAAACGAGCCGACAAGAGCGGTCTCACCTCCTTGTAGGAAAATGGATTAATGATTGGTAGGGGACATCGTACTCGGCTCGTTGGAAATGACCCGGTACGATTGGATTCGCATCCCGACAGAGGGTTGCGCACTTTTGTTGTGTTGCTCATCTTCCTGGCTCAGAGCAGCGGTGCAATTTCCGAAATGTCTCCCTGCCTCAAAAGATGTCCTCGTTCCCGTATCCTATGCTAGCCCCCTCATATCTATGATCCGATTCTCCTCCTTTAGTCTAGCCGGGGTCGTCCTTGCTCTTCTGGTATTCGGGACCGGCTGCAATACCACCGATTCCGGCCCCTCGTCCTCCCACCCCAACGTTCTTGTCCTACTCGCCGACGATCAGGGATGGGGCGACCTCGGCCTCACGGGCAACACCACCGTTCGAACGCCTCACCTCGACGCACTCGCCCAGCAGGGCGCAGTCTTTGAGCACTTTTATGTACAACCGGTTTGCTCCCCCACCCGCGCCGAACTGCTTACGGGTCGGTATCATCCACGAGGCGGCGTCTACGGCACCTCGGCAGGGGCGGAGCGACTGGACCTCAACGAGCATACGATGGCGGAGGCGTTTCAGCGGGCCGGATATGCAACCGGAATCTTTGGCAAGTGGCACAACGGCTCGCAGTATCCCTACCACCCAAACGGCCGGGGCTTCGATACCTTCTACGGTTTTGCTTCGGGCCACTGGGGACACTACTTCGATTGGACGCTGGAACAGAATGCGGACCTCGTGACGGGAGACGGCTACCTCCCCGATGATCTCACGGACCACGCCCTCTCCTTCATCGAGGCGCATCGGGACAAGCCGTTCTTTGTCTATTTGCCCTACAACACGCCGCACTCGCCCATGCAGGTGCCGGACCGATTTTTCGACCGGTATGCGGATGCCGCTCTTCAAGACGAGCACCGCTACGCCGAGCGCGAGAACAAGACCAAGACCCGGGCCGCCCTCGCGATGGCAGAAAACCTAGACTGGAACGTCGGACGGCTCCTCGACCGGCTCGACGCGCTCAACCTTACTCGCGAAACGATCGTCCTATACTTCAGCGACAACGGACCCAACGGGTGGCGGTGGAATGCCAACATGCGAGGTCGAAAGGGCTCGACCGATGAGGGCGGTGTACGCGTGCCGATGATTGTCCGCTGGCCGGGAGAGATTGCTGCGGGAACCAACATCGAGACCATTGCAGGGGCCATTGACCTCTTTCCCACCCTCACGGATCTGGCCGATATCCCAACTGGCACCGACACGACATTTGACGGCCGAAGCCTGAAGCCCCTTCTCCTCAACCAGAATTCCGACGGATGGCCCGACCGGCGTCTTTTTGCCCACTGGCGGGGCGACGTGAGCGTCCGTACCCCGCAGTTTCGGCTCGACCATGAAGGCCGGCTCTACGACCTCTCCGCGGACCAACGACAACGGACGAACGTGGCCGACGAGCATCCGGCCGTGGCTGCTGAGCTCCGTGCGGCAGTGGCGAACTGGAAAGAACGACTGCTTCCCGAACTGGACCAAAAAGACCGTCCGTTTCCGATCGGCTACCCTGAATTTCCGACCACCCGTCTCCCTGCCCGCGACGGGACGGGCCACGGCACGATTGAGCGGAGCAACCGCTTCCCCAACAGCTCGTTCTTCCGACACTGGACGCGCCCCTCCGACTCCATTACGTGGGACGTACGGGTCAATACGCCGGGCCAGTACCGAGCGACGGTCTACTATACGCTCGCGGAGGAAAATAAGGGAGCAGAGCTCGAGCTCCGGTTCCAGGAGGAGTCGGTTCGAACGAGGGTGACGACCGTCCACAACCCACCGCTCGTTGGACAGGCACGAGACCGCATTCCGCGACAGGAGTCGTACGTGAAGACCTTTCGCCCCCTGAATCTCGGCACCATTCGTCTCGACACTGGACGGGGTCCCCTGGTCTTGCAGGCCCCCGAAATCCCCGGGCGTGAGGCCATTGACCTACGCTGGATGGAGCTGACCCTACTCGAGGAGGATACCGAAGCCCCCGACTCGTAGCGGTCGACCGGCTCCCTCAACGGACAAACGTCATCTTGCGCACCTTGGTGGTGCCCCCGACGACGAGGCGCGCCAGATACACACCGCTGGCCATGCGCCCGCCCGACTCGCCTCGGCCGTTCCACTGCACGGTGTGCCGCCCCGCCTGCTGCTGATCGTCGACGAGCACCCGGACCTGCCGCCCCAATACGTCATACACGGCCAGCCGCACCGACGCCGGCTCCGGCAATACATACTCAAGAGTCGTCTGGTCGTCAAAGGGATTCGGATAATTGGGCAGAAACTGAAGCTCACTCGGCAACGTGACCTGTTTCTTCGTTTCCACGTAATCAGAGCTCCCTATCAGCAGCCGTAGCGAACGGGATTGGGCCTCCGGTTGGAACGTAACCGGATTGGCAGCGCGGAGATCGTAGCTTTCCCCAGCCGTTGGATCGACGAGAACAATTTCCTGCCCTTCAAACGCCGACAGGCCGGCGGCTCGAATCGTGACCGGTACATTCGGGTTGGCTCGCAATTTCAGAGCAAAGCTGTGACCATCCGCATCGGTCGACCGGTATTCAACCGCAAGATGCTGCTGGCGAGGAGGGAGTTCCGTTCCAGAAGGCGCGAGCCGAAGAGACGGCTGGGTGAAGCGGGCGGGAGGAGCGACGCGATCGTATGTGTCCCACCCACTCGTGGCGTCATCGTGAGTCCCGACGCGGATCTCGGCGGCCGTCGTTCCCTGAACAGCAGTAATTGTTAGTCCCGGCGGAGCCTGTTTCGTCCCGGAACGGCCCTGCGGAGTACCGGGAAAAGCCGGATACGGAAGTCGGAGGGCATCGAGATTTTGGTCGTTCAGAAAATAGAAGGCCTCCCCCCGGCGTGCCGACGCAAAGGTTGTGGTGCGCTCAAATGAGCCCGAGAAGCGCCAGAGTGGAGACAGAGATCCGCCGTTGGCCGCCGCCACGGCGTTCCACGACACATCCAAGTCAAAAGGGTTGGAGATCACATTCCAGCCCTCCTGGAGCGGAATCGTGAACATGCCCTCTTCGGTCAGGGAGACGCTGGGCACCGAGGTGCGCACCTGCCAGTCCGCGTCGCTGCGGAGCCAGAACCCGACGCCCGGCCGGAAATGGAAGGCAGACGATCCGTCGAACGGAACCAGTCCATCGGTTCCGGGATCTCGATACGCCTGCCAGTCGGATCCGGGGCGCCCGTCCACCGTGCGGCTCACCAAACGCGAAGAGCGACCGGGCAAGGCCACAAGCCGATGGCCTCTACCGGGGGACGCAAACGACTGAGCGACCCGAACGGACACGGTGGTCGGATAATACAGAAACGTGCGTGTACGAGACCACGGACCGGAATACTCAAACCGTTCGGCGCGCACCCGCCAGTAATATCCCGTGCTCGGCGATGGATCAGGCAGGGTCAACGAGCGAGCTTCCGTCCGAAAGGTGTCGGTACGAGCCGGCGCAAATTCGGACGACGAAGACACGTGTATGGTGTATTCGTCCGCGTTTGGCACCGCCCCCCACGTCAGGGTTGGGGGCGCTGAGGCCTCCACGATTGCCTTTGCCCCCGGTTCCTTGAGATGAGGCGCCTCCAGGTCGAGGGCAAACGACGTGCTCACCTGCAAGGCTAGGTTGGCCCGCAATGCGGTCCACTCCCCCTTGCGTCGCCGAAGTGCGCCCCCATCCGGCCCGCTACGCTCTCCAGCCACCTCGAGGGTTCCGCCCCCCTCCTCGACGCTGAGCACGACATGGTAATTCGCGTCCGCAGTTACGACGGCACCGGATGCGGACAGCGATGCAAAACTCATTGCGTGATTGCCGACGGCCTCGGGCGCGAGCGACACCGCAGTGCCAATCTGTGCTCCAGGCCTGCCGTCCTCATCGGCATGGAGCGTGACCCGGAGAGAATCCCGCAGCCGGTTGGCCGTCTTAGACGCGGCCTGCACAAAGAGCCCATCGACGACCCCACTCTGATGAGGCGTAAACCGAAGAGCCAAAGCACGTGCCCCCGTTCCTCCGAGCGTGTACGCCGTGCGGTCGTTCTCCGGTGCAGGGGTACTGTATGCCGATTGAGTACGGGTGGCAACAGACCTGCCCATCAGTTGAGCCATGCCCCGGTACACGTCGAGGCGTCCGTTCCCCCCTTGCGCCGCCCCTTCCTCGGTCGAGCCTGCCCGAGTGTCCCCGGACAGCAGCGTGGAGATCCGACCGCCTGAAAGCGACGGGTCATGTTGAAGAAGGAGCGCCGCAGCACCGGCCGTGGCCGCCGCAGCCGCACTCGTCCCCCGATACAATGCGTAATCGTTTTCGCCCAACCGGCGCTGCTTCAGAAGCGAAGCAAACTGAGAACGAGCAGAGATCGTCCACTGACCAGGCGCCATCAGATCGAGAGCTTGCCCTCCTCCCCGCAACGGCCCCTGGCTGCTGAACGACGCCTCTCTCACCGGAAGATCAGACGTCGACGAGACGTCGCCCCCCGGCGCCCCTCGCCACCGCGGACGGTGAACCCAGGCCCCGACCGCAAGCGCCGACCGAGCCGTGGCTGGCGTCGTTACCGTCATGCGCGAATCCCCATTGCGCAACGTACTCTCCGTGGTCGTTCCCACCAACCAGCTATGCATAGTCGTTGCATCGGACGACGGATTTTCCATCACGATCGTCCAGGAACCGGACGCCGGCGGGGGATCCGCCGAGGCATCGTACGCAGCAATCTCGACGTGCTCGTCCCCCTGTAGCGAGCGGGTCTGCTCGTAAGTCACCGTGCCGTCGGGCGTCCGGACGACGGCCGCACTATCGGGCACGAGGGACACGCGACGCCCGTTCGGCGTGATGACCGTGATCGACGCTGTACCGCTGCCGCTGCGCCACAGGTCAAGGTGAAAGGCAACGTCGTTGGCGGCCCCATTCTGCGGGGAATAGCGAGGGACCTCCACCGTGAGGCTGTCGGCCCCGTTCCCAGGCAACGAATGAGAGACGTGCTGCTTCGAGTCGCCTCCATTTCCCGCTGCCGCGACCACGCTGCGCCCCGCCCCCGAGACGGCATCGATGGTGCGTGCCAACGCCGACGAGCCGTCGTGCGGCCCCGACCGCGCCCCCAAACTCAGGTTCACGACCATCGGACGGCCGGCCGCTTCCGCTTTCGCGTCGCAGTACCGCAGCCCGTCGGCAATACCGACGCCCGAGAAGTCCGTCTTGACCGCCACGATTTCGGCGTCCGGGGCCATGCCCCGATGCGTGCGGGCCGACTGCGCGCTCCCATTCCCTGCAATCGTAGCGGCCACTTGTGTGCCATGCCCCAGCGTGTCGACGCTGCGCACCGACGTGCCCCCTCCACTGAGGGCCGCTTCGAGATCGGACCGCGTGTATTCAACGCCGTACCCGGGCGCCTCGGGCGGCTGCTCCGAAGACCGAGGCGACAGGGTTTGATCCCAGAGCGCCCGGACGCGGCTGCGCGTCGTGTCTCGAATGCCTCGAACGTCCGGATGCGTCCAGTCGATGCCGCTGTCGATGACACACGCAAGCACCCCATCCCCAGTGTAGCGGCGGCCGAGGCGACCCGTATGGAGCGGATGCGCCCCCGTCACGCCCCGCACGACATCATTGAGCGGGACATACTGCCGGGCCGGCACGATCCCAGTCACCCCCTCTGTCCGTGCCAGCGCGCGCAGCCCCGTCGGCGTCACGCGTGCGGTCGCGATCTCAGGCGCGACCGGTCGAACGGGAATCTCCGTATTCTGCAGAGCATCGCGGTCCTCGAAATTCACGAACACTCCGTACCGGCCGTCGGTCGTCGAGAGCGGAGACAACAGAGGCCCCAGCGCGGGGGACGAGACGCGCTCCGCCGCCACGAGGCGAAGGCGCGGCGCGAGTCGATCGCGAACCTCCGACGAGAGCGATTGGGCATAGACCTCCCCGCCGCCCAGCAGGAGCAGCAAGACGATCAGACCGACAAGTCGTCGTGTCGTAGCACGTTGCTCCATGCAGGCGGGCGGTTATCCAGGAAGTCAAACCCGATGGGACGTCTACAGAAGTACACTTCTGTCTTATTTTAGCACTTATTCTGTCTTTACGAGATTGCCCCCAGACAGGTTCGAGCCGGATGGAAATTGATGGTACCGAAAGAATCGCATCTGTGGTGCCAGCAAAACGATCCCAATTCCCCACGAACCCGGATCATCCCCCCGCCCCCATCATATCCACGACCGCAGTCCCTCTCTGGGATTGCACGCCGGTCTGACGCGACCGCTCTCTACGCCTACGCTTCCGCGCCTTCCCCCACGCCCATGTCTGAGACCCTGCCCGAAACGCCCGACGTCGACCGCGAACTCGCGATTGACCACGGCCTTACCGACCGCGAGTACGACGAAATCTGCGACCGCCTGGGCCGCACGCCCACCTTCACCGAGCTCGGGATCTACTCGGTGATGTGGAGCGAGCACTGCAGCTACAAAAACTCGACGGCCCTCCTCAAGACGCTCCCGAACGAGGGCGAATACCTGCTGGCAGAAGTCGGCGAAGAGAACGCGGGCCTCGTGGACGTGGGCGACGGCATGGCGGTGGCCTTCAAGATCGAATCGCACAACCACCCTTCGGCCGTGGAGCCGTACGAGGGCGCGGCCACCGGCGTCGGCGGCATTCACCGGGACATCTTTACGATGGGCGCCCGTCCGATCTGCGCACTCGACTCCCTCCGCTTCGGCTCGCTGGAAAAGTCGCGCGTGCGCTACCTGTTCGACGGCGTGGTGCGCGGCATCGGGGACTACGGCAACTCGTTCGGCGTGCCCACCGTGGCGGGCGAGGTCGTGTTTGACGACGCCTACGAGGGCAACCCCCTCGTCAACGCGATGAGCGTGGGCACCGTGCGCCACGACCGCACGGCCAGCGCCGCCGCCGACACGCCCGGCCTGCCCGTCTACGTCGTCGGTGCCTCGACCGGGCGCGACGGCATCCACGGCGCCACCTTTGCCTCCGCCGAAATCGACGAGGACAGCGAAGAAGACCGCCCCAGCGTACAGGTGGGCGACCCGTTCACCGAGAAGCAGCTGCTGGAAGCCACGCTGGAGGCCATCCGCGAGGGCGCGGTGGAGGCGATCCAGGACATGGGCGCCGCGGGCATCACGAGCTCGGCCTTCGAGATGAGCGCGTCCGGCGGCACGGGGATGGAGCTCCACCTCGACCGCGTGCCCACCCGCGAGACCGGCATGACGCCCTACGAGATTATGCTCTCGGAGAGCCAGGAGCGCATGCTGGTGGTCTGCCGCCCGGAGGACGAGGAGGCGCTCATGGCGATCTACGACAAGTGGGATCTGAACGCCCAGCAAATCGGGGAGGTCACGAACGACGGCCGCGTCCGCGCCCTCTGGCACGGCGAGGAAGTGGCCGACATGGACCCGGCACACGTGGCCGGCGACGACGTGCCCGTCTATGAGCGCGACAAGAAACGCCCCTCCTACCTGGACGAGGTACACGCCTTTACGCCGGAGGACGAGGGCATCGACGACGTGACGCCCGATACGTCGGTCGACATGCTCACGGAGCTCTTGTCCTCTCCCACCATCGCCTCGAAGGCGTGGGTCCACGAGCAGTACGACACCGAGGTGCGCACGAACACGGTGGTCGGCCCCGGTCCCAGCGACGCCGCGGTGGTGCGCGTGAAAGAGACCGGTAAGGGCCTCGCGGTGAAGACGGACTGCAACGGCCGCTACGTCTACCTCAACCCGCGGAAGGGCGCGCAGATCGCCGTGGCGGAGGCCGCTAGGAACGTGACCTGCGCCGGGGGCGAGCCCGTCGCCATCACCAACTGCTGCAACTTCGGCAACCCGCACAACCCCGAAATGTACTGGCAGTTTGCCGAAGCCATCGGCGGCATGGGCGACGCCTGCCGCGCCCTCGGTACGCCCGTCACCGGCGGCAACGTGTCCCTCTACAACGAGCACCCCGAGGGTGCCATCTTCCCCACCCCCACCATCGGCATGCTCGGCGTGGTGGACGACCTGGAAACGCAGCCCACGACCGCCGACCTCAAGCAGGACGGTGACGTGCTCTTCCTGCTGTCGCCCGCCGACTGGCTCCATTCCGAGAGTATCGGTGGATCGGAGTACCTGTCATACGTCCACGACCGCACGACGGGCGACGCTCCGCACCTCGACCTCGACGAGGAAGTCGCCGTACAGGCGGCCACGCGTGCCCTCATCAAACGCGGCATTGTCCAACACGCGCACGACATTTCGGACGGCGGCCTGGCCACGTGCCTCGCCGAGTCGGCCATTCACTCCGACAATCTCGGACTTGAGGTCGACCTGCCCGACACGGACGCCCGTCTCGACAGTGTGCTCTTCGGAGAGGCCCAGTCCCGTGTCGTGCTCTCAGTCCAACCGGACGACGTGGAGCACCTCGAAACGACTCTGGCCGATCACGACACCGTGCGGGCGCACCGCCTCGGCCGGGTTACGGCGGCGGACAGTGTGCGGATTTCCGTCGGAGACACATCGGTCCTCACCACCGACCATGCCACGTTGGCCGAGCCGTACACGACAGCCATCCCGAATGCCGTGGCCTAACCATGTGGAGAGACCCGGCGCCGGGCGGTACGAGACTGGGCTCCTGCGATGGGACTATGGCGGAATCTGTCTCTTACGGCATGATACCGTTTGTGAACGTTCATTCCGTCGTCGAACCGGACACGACCCGGAGGTCACAACCTGGATTCCCCACTTTATTCAACCATAACCCTGAGGCCTGACCTTCTTTTGCGTTTGTGACTAAACGAAAAAATTATTACACCGAAAGCGCTTTTCTGGAGATAATACTTTGACAATACGGGCGCTTCGCGCTAACGTAGGAGGCGTATTTGACGGCAGGCTCCGATCCAGAAGTTCCTCCCCCGGAATCACACAGAGGAGCAACGCCCGGGATCCCGGAGCATGCCCCCGAATTGCCTCCCTCACCCGGAGGCGATCGACGGACCGTCCGGTGCCACGACTGTTGTGCTGACGCTGTTCAGCGAAACGGGCGTGCGCAACGGGATTGTGTACAAGCTCGCGATCGTTGCCAATCTCCTCCTACGCCTATGCTTTTCTCCCGCTGTGCCGTTGCCGTCGGCCTTCTGTTATTCTTCCCTCTCATCGCCAGTGCACAATCGACTGGCGTGGTGCAAGGCACCGTGACCGATGGGCAAGAACGCCCTCTCCCCGGTGCCAACGTGGCTGTTCAACGACTCCAGAGGGGAGCAGCAACGCAGGCCGACGGCTCTTATCGCATCGATGGACTCGCACCCGGTGAGTATACCCTCCGGGTCTCCCTCGTGGGCTTCGCCGCCAAGACCGCCACTGTAACCGTAGAGGCCGGAGAGACGACCACCCTGAATTTTACGATGAGCAGTGACCCGATGAACCTTGACGAGGTCGTCGTCACGGGACAGGGCAGCGAGGTCTCTCGCCGGGCGATTGGAACCAACATGGATGTTATCAGCGCCGAGGACCTGCAGGAGACGCCGACCACCTCGATCGACCAGTTGCTGCAAGGACGGGTCTCCGGATCTACGATTCGAGCCCAGTCGGCCCAACCCGGACAGGGGGCTCTCATGAATTTCCGGGGCATCACGAGCGTCTTCTCCAACCAGACCCCCGTGATCTACGTCGACGGCGTTCGGGTTGACAACTCGTCGAACACGAGCTTCTCCTACGGCGGCGAGACGACCTCCGCGCTCAGCGAAATCCTGACGAACGACATTGAGCGCATCGAGGTCACGAAGGGTGGGGCCGCCAGTACGCTCTACGGCTCCGACGCCGCCAACGGGGTCATTCAGATCTTTACGGCCGACGGGGAGCCGGGCGAAACGAACGTGACGTTCCGAACAAAGCAGGGCGTCGACTTTCCGGTGTCCCGATTCTTCATGGACACCGGCTTCTCATTTCCGGAGCGGACGGCCCCGGACGCTGACACCCCCGACGCCGGGCGCGCCAACTTCATCGAGAACGAGTACTTGCAGAACGGATACAGCCAGGATTACTATCTCGGCGTGTCGGGCGGAGCGGAAAACATTACGTACAACATGAGTGGACGGCTCCAGACCGGAGAGGGGGTCCAGCCGAACAACGGAAATACGCTGTACGCACTTCGGGGAAACCTCTCGACGGAGTTCACGGAGAACGTGAGCGTCCAGTTCAGCGGGTCCTACACCCGCTCCAACTTCGCTCGGGTCTCGAACGGAACGGCCATTGGGGACCCGCTCACGATGCTCGAAGTGGGAGACGCCCTTCGCTTCACCGGGACCAATAGCCTGCAGGAAGCCCTCCGTGTCGCCACCCTTCCGGAGATTAAGGAGGGGGTGGATCGCTATCGGCTCTCGGGAAAGACCAACTACAAGCCCAGTGAGCTCTTCACGACCAGTCTGACGATCGGCATCGACGGACGGGTCAACGAGCAACGGGCCCTGTTTCCCCGGGGCGCCGACTTCCTGACCGGAAACACCAACGGCGGGCTCACCCGCTTCAATCGGGACTTTCGGTCTCTCACGATCGACTACCGGGGCACCATCAGTTATCCCCGAGAAGGCCCCATCACCTCGGACTTCACGTTCGGGGCACAGGGGTTCCGAGACGAAGAGAGCCGGGTCTGGGTAGAGGCCGAGGGCTTCGCACTGCCCGGAACGGAAGACGTCGGCGAAGCGGCCACCAAAACGTCCGACGAGCTGCGTGAACAGGTCTTCAACGGCGGATTCTTCTTTAAGGAGCAGCTCGCCTACGAAGACCGCCTCTTCTTCAACCCGGGCATCCGCTTTGACGGTAACAGCGCGTTCGGAGAAGACGTAGGCCTCCAGGCGTACCCCAGTCTCTCTCTGTCATACATTCTGACCGACGAGCCATTCTGGACCGGTACGCTGGAAACGGTCCTCTCGCAGCTCAAGCTGCGGGCCGCGTGGGGCCAGACCGGGAATTTCCCGGAACCCTTCACGAAGGACGTGACCTTCCAGGCCGTCTCCTTTCGGGGCACCAGTGCCCCCCGATTCGACAACCCGGGGAACGAAAATCTCGGTCCTGAACGGACGTCGACCCTGGAGGGCGGATTTGAAAGCTCCTTCTTCAACGGCCGCTTCGGGGTGGACTTCACCGTGTACCGGTCCCGGACGACCGATGCACTCTTTGAGGTACCGGAACAGCCGGCGACGGGACAGGGGCTTCAGTTCCGCAACGTCGGCGAGATTCGCAACATCGGGACGGAGCTCAGTGCGGACGTAAGCATTCTGGAGATGGAGAACCTCTTCTGGCAGATCGGCGGCAACTGGAGCTGGAACCGGAACGAAATGGTGGATCTCGGCGGCACGGCGCCCTTCACCCTGGGCGGGAGTGACAACTTCGCTCAGCAGCGCGTCACGGAAGGACGCCCCATCGGCGCATGGCGTGCAACCACGCCGTATGACTCGAATGACGACGGCCGGCTCGACGCGTCCGAGTTTCGCTTCACGGGCGAGACCCCCTTTCCCACCCACACCGGAGCCTTCACGACCTCCCTCACATTCCAGAACATCCGCCTGTTTGCCCTGGCCGACTGGAGCCTCGGATCGCAGGTACTGGACTGGGGAAGCCGGTGGGCCGGATTCAACGGGCTTGAGCGAGTGCCTCGGCCGCAGAAGTACGACGCGAACGGAGATCTGGTCACGGGTCCCAATGGGGATCCGGTGGACTTCAGCGTGACGGAGGCCGGCTCCACTGTGCTTCTGGATGGAGACTACCTGAAGATTCGAGAGGTGACGCTCTCCTACAACCTGCCGAGCCAATTCCTGAGTGGTATCGGTCTCGCGCAAGGCTCCGTGTACGTGACCGGACGCAACATTTGGGAGTTCACCCGCCAGGAGTTCGTGGATCCGGAACTGGCGGGCCTGACGGACACGGGCAGCGTGGCCCTTGGAGGATCGCAGAGCGTCACGCTCTCTTCTCCTCGACAGCTCCGGGTCGGAGTGGAAATCACGCTCTAGTTCACCGCCCCTGTCTCTCACGCCAACGTCTGCACTCTGACGACTCCCCCAGTTATGATTACTCGCTCTCTTCCCTCTGCTTTCATCGTCGCTGTGATTGCGGCACTCACCCTCACGGCCTGCGATGCCTTGGACCCCACGCAGGTTGAGAATCCGCGCACGACCGACGAAGACCTCGCGCAGGCCGAGCGTCCCACGGCGGCCCTCCTCGACGGGATGCGCGCCCAGTTCGCCCGTGCCCTCGGGGCGGCCGTCGTCACGACCGAGCTGGCGTCGGACAACGCCTCCATTCACGGCACCGGCCTGGGCGGCAATACGCTCGACTTTCCCCGGCAGGTGACGCCCAACACCAGCATTTTGAACTGTACGTTCGTCGACTGCCTCTACTGGAATCTCCAGGAGCTTCGATCACAGGGTGACTTTCTTATCGAAGACATTGCCCCGGAGGACGATAACGCCACCGACGCGCAGATCGCCGAGGCACACTACTACCGTGGGATGGCGTTCCTGATGCAGGGCGAAAACTTCACGGCCGTCCCTACGACCGCGGACTCTGCTGCCGTTCTGGCGGCGGGCCTCCTCGCCAATGCGCAGCGCGACTTCTCAGCGGCGCTCGACATGGCGGACGCCGGGTCCGACCTTGCCGCCCAGATCAACGCTGGGCTCGCCCGTACCCATCGGGCGCTCGGGAACGTCGGGCCGGCACAGAACTTCGCGCAGGCGGCTCTCAATACGGGAGGGAACGCCTTTCTCTACAGCCAGCCCTACGACGCTCAAAACCTGGGCAATCCGCCGCACGACTACCTCGTGCAGCGCGCCCTGCAGGAAATGCAGCCCCTCCCTCGGCTCGACTTCCTCGACCCGAAGTATACGCAGGAACGCTCGCCCATCCCGTACGCCACAGCGGAAGAGATGCGGCTCATCCTCGCGGAGACCGCCCTGGCAAATGACAACCCGTCCGGAGCAAAGAGCCAACTCCGACGGGCGATCGACCTCGCGGACCGTCGGGAAACAGTCACGTTTGAGGACGGAGACGCTCGCCTCAACAACAACAGTGACACCCGACCCGACACCAGTGTCATCAGTATTCGATTCAGTCCGGGCGCCCCGCCGGTCGACAGTCTCGTGCTCACCCGACCGGGCACCATCACGATCCCGACAGTGTCGGGCACGCACGTGACCAAGGGACAAGTCACCAGCGCCTCCGGCACGGACCTCACGCGGTTGCTCTACCTGCTCCGTCAGGAAATTATGTACCTGGAGGGCCACCGGCTCCACGACCTCGGCATCCGTCTGCCCATGATGCTTCGAGAAATCGACACGAGCCCAGTCCTCGAAAGCGGGGATATGGGCACAGAGGTGAGCGTGCCGGACTACATTCCGTCCGCGAACGAGATGGATCTCTACGAGCCCAATCCTCTGTACGGAGGCGACGGACGGGCAGACGAAGGAGAAGCTCTCAGATCAGAGGTCGTTACCATGCTCCACGATATGAACCGGGTACTCGCCGAGGAGCGCGGCCTCGTCATCGAAAATCCGATGGTGCCGGGCCAGTAGCCGCCCGCCTTCAACGACCGCCTCCTTCGCCGTCGCGGCGGTGGGGGCGGTTTTCTTTTTCGGCCTCCGTTTGTCTTGTTGCAACGTGCCTGCTCCTCCGGAGCCCCGCCGACAGGCTGGAATGCCCCGGCTCCCGTTTTCAGTAAATACGAAGCAAATCTCCCCTTTCCGTGCCTCGATCCGTCTTCCCCCCGCTCCTCACTACCCTCCTCTTATGCATGCTGGGGGTCCCTTCCACCTCCGCCCAGACGCCGGCGGCCTGTCGCTCGGCGCACGATGCCCGCCAGGCCTCCGGCAGGTGCGAGGGCGAATCGTTCGACTTCTACGCCTTCGGCCCGTACCGCGACGACGTGCCGCAGCCCCGCGAGGTGCTGGGCTACTCAATCGGAGAAATCCACACCACCTACGGCCGGATGGACGACTACATCGAAGCCCTCACCGACGCCTCTGACCGAGTGCGGCACATCGTATACGGTGAGAGCGTCGAGAAGCGGGACATGCACCTGCTGGCCGTCGGCTCCGCCGAGACGATCGAGCAGCTCGACTCGATTCAGACACAGCTTCAACAACTGGCCGACCCGACCGAAACGTCAGCGAGCACAGCCAATGATCTCGCCGCGGACCTACCAGTCGCCGTCTGGATCAACTCCGCCAACGACGGCAACGAAACGGCAGCGTTCGAGTCGGTCATCCAGATGGCATACCAGCTCACTGCCGGACAGAGCGAGCGCGCTCAGCGGATCCGCGAGAATACGCTCGTACTCCTGAATATGGCCCACAATCCCGAAAGCCACGAGCGGTTCGTGTCGTGGTACAACGCGTTCGGGATGGGCGACGCGGCCCCGAAGGCCTACGAGCACGATGCGCCGTGGGGCGTGAACGCAAACAACAATCACTTCCAGATCGACCTCAACCGGGACGGCGTGGGCCTCACGCAGACGGAGAGCCGAGCCGTGAGCACGGCCATGCAGCAGTGGCGGCCGCAGGTGTTCGTCGACCTCCACGGCGAAACCACGCAGTACTTCTTCCCGCCGAACGCGGCCCCGATTAATCCGCTCTACCCCGATCAGCTCACGACGTGGATCGACACGGTGGGACAAGCCAACGCGAACGCGTTCGACGAATACGGCTGGAGCTACTACACCCGCGACATTTTCGACCTCCACTATCCGGGCTACTGGGACTCGTACCCGAGCCTCCACGGCGCAACGGGGATGACCTACGAGACGGACGGTGGGGGCGGCAAGGGCTACCGATGGCGCCGCGGCGACGGCACGGTGCTCACCTTCGAGGACGGCATCGCTCACCACTTCGTGGCCGTCCTGTCGACGATCGACGCGGCGGCCCGCAACCGGGAGGCGCGCCTGCAGGACTACTACCAGTTCTTTGCGGACGCGATGGAGACTGCCGAGTCGGAGACGCCCCGCGGCGTGGTGCTGCGAGTAGACAACGATCCGCGGCGCGCGGCCCGACTGGCAACGACGCTTCTACGGCACGGCGTGCAGGTTGAGCGCATCACGCAGTCCGGCACGGTGCAGGGCTACGATGCTCTGGCCGACGCTACGGTGCAGCGCACGGTTTCGTCCGGCTCCTACTTTGTCCCCTTCGCCCAGCCGAACGCGAAGATTGCCCGCATGCTGCTCCTCCCCGACATTCCGTTGCCAGAGGGCTTTCGGCAGCAGGAGCTGTCCCGTCTCGCCCACAACCTCCGCGTGGCGCCCGGCGAGCGGGAGTACCACGCGTTCTACGACGTGACGGCCTGGAATCTTGCGCTGGCCGGGGACGTGCCCGCCCTCTGGACTGACACGGGGGACCCGCTGCCGAGCACGGGCCTTTCGCTGCCCGACTCGGCAAAAGCAGCGCCGGGCGGTTGGACGCACGACGTGGCCGTGCCCACCGTGACGGGCGGCACGGATGGGCGCGCACAAAGCGCCTACGTCTGGACACCCGGCTCGGTGGGATCCACCCGACTCCTTGCCCAACTGATGAGCGAGGACTTCAACGTGGCCGTCGTGGATCAGCCGATGGTCGTCGGAGAGCGATCGTTCCCGCGCGGCAGCTACATCGCCCGGGTCGGCCGCAATCCGGCTGCCCTCCACACGCGCATCGACGCCCTCGCAGAAACGGCGGACGTGCCGGTGCACGCGGCCAACACGGCCTTCGCGACGCGCGGCCCCACCGGAACGGGATCGGAATCCACCCGCAACCTCACGCCGCCCGAGATCGCAGTGCTGGCCGGAGACGGCGTGTCCACGACCTCCTACGGCCACTTCTGGTACGTCTTTCAGGAGCGGCTGGGGCAGCCCTTCACGGCGCTCCAGACCCGCACTCTTTCGGCCGACGATCTGAAGGGCGAAGACGTGCTCGTGCTGCCGAACGGCGACTATGGCACACTGTCGAATGATCAACTTACCGCCGTGCGGCGCTGGGTCGAGCGCGGCGGGACCGTGGTCGGGTACGCCGGCGGGGCCCGCCTCCTGGCGCGCGACCCGATGGGCGTGGCGTACACCGACACCACGGCGTCGGAGATGTCCCTCGCTGCCATGCGCGACGCGATCGACGAGACGCTGACCGGCGATCCGGCGCTGCCCCCCGAGCCGAGCCCGTCGGCGTCCATTCCTGAGCAATCCGTGCCGGGGGCCTTCCTCCGCGCCCGAACCGACACGACGCACTGGCTCACGTACGGCCTCGATTCCGAGGTCGCTGTTCTCGCAGACAACACGCCGCTGTCCCTCTCGGTGAACGGCGCCAATCCCGTCACGTATGCTGCAAGTGCCCTGGAGGTGAGCGGCTTCACGTGGCCGGCCCTCACCGAGCACGTGTACGCCGAGCAGGCCTACGCCACCGTCGATCGGCTGGGAAATGGTCGGATCATTCGACTGGCCGAGGACCCGCTCTTCCGCGTCTGGGCCGACGGCCCGATCGACCTCCTGACGAACGCCATTTATCTTGGGGGACCGAACGAGACCGGTGGATACTGATGCGAACTCTGGCCGAAAGAGGAATGGTTACACGGTGCTGTGACGTTGTACGTTTAACTGTAGGAAATCTACCGTAGCACCGTCCCACGAAAGGCCTTGATTCCATCCGTAACGCCGTTGGACTCCAACGGCGCTACGCAGGGAGCACTCCTCAATCTCACATACAACCCCACGCGCCCACACCCTCAACCCCCACGCACTCTACGCCCACACCCCTTCACGCTTACGCCCCACGCTCACTCTATGCGCACCTGCGTTCTCTCCCTGTTCGCTCTTCTGTTGAGTCTGCCCCTCCAGGCCCAATCGCCCGACGATGCTCCCTGGACCATTGACCACGTGCTCAAACAGCGGTCCCTGAGCGACGTCGATATCGGCCCAAACGGGGATCGGGTACTCTGGGTGAAGGACACCCCCGATCCAGAAGCCGATCGTACGCAGTCGGACCTCTACCTGACCTACCGGGACGATCCGCATACAGGCGACTCGACCGCCACAATTCAGCTGACGCGCACCGGCAACAACGGCGACCCACAGTGGAGCCCCGACGGCCACCAAATTGCGTTCCTGTCGTCGCGGGAAGTAGACGGGGAAGACAAGGGCACACAGATCTGGCGCCTCGACCCGCGGGGCGGCGCGCCCACGGTCCTGACCGACGTGGAACACGGCGTGCGGGGCGCGCAGTGGCTCGACAATGACCGGCTTCTCTTTACCGCTCGAGAGAAAAGCTCGCGTTACGAAACCCACCTGAAGGAGGAAAATGATGACGCGCGCGTCGTGGAGGATACAACCCTCTACCACCCCGTACGTCTCTTCGTCGTAAACGTGGAGACGAAAGAGGTCACCCGCGTCACAGAAAATGACGGCCAGATCGGCGAGTTCGCCCCCTCGCCCAACGGTCGCTACGTCGTCTACAGCCTCGACGACTCGCCGGTGGACGCCGACGCTCGCAATCAGCCGCACCAGTACCTGCTCGACCTGGAGACGAACGAGACGACCGAAATCTTCGACGATCAGTACTTCGATCCATCCGGCTACCAGTGGACGCAGGATGGGGATGCCTTCTATGCCAGCGATACCTACTCGTCGGATCCGGAGCACGAGGGATCGGGCATCACCAAGCTCTACTACTACCCCCTCAGCACGCGCTCCTATGAGGAGGTGCCGCTCCGGTACAAAGACCACGGCGTGGGCTACGGCGGCTACAGCGTGGCTGACGGCGGCATTCACGTGCAGGTGGCCGACGGCCCGACCTTCCTGCCGCGCTTCTACCGCAAAACCGACGACGGGTGGGCAATTGAAGAGGTGGAAGACGAGCGCCTAGAGCACGCCACGTCGCTCACCATCGGCCCCGACGGCGAAACCATCGTCTTCAGCCACTCCCGCGCCGATGAACCGCCGGCCTACCGCGTGGGCACCTACCGCCGCGGGCAAATTCGCAGCGACGAAACGCTGACGACGCTCAATCCGCAGCTTGAGGAGCTTCCCATCCCGAAGGCCGAGGTCGTTCGGTGGGAAGGCGCACAGGGCGAAACGGTAAACGGCATTCTGTACTATCCGCTCAACTACGACGAGACCCGCGAGTACCCGATGGTCACCGTCATCCATGGTGGACCGAGCGCAGTGGACCTCGACGCCTGGGACCTGGGCTGGACCGTCTATCCGCCGCTCCTCGCTCAGAAGGAAGCGTTCGTGTTTCGCCCCAACTACCACGGCTCCGGCCACCACGGCCTGGATTTCGTCGAATCGATTAAGGGCAAATACTACGAACTGGAAGTCCCCGACATCGTACGCGGAATCGACAGCCTCGCGACCGCGGGCCTCGTCGATCGCGACTCGCTCGGCGTGATGGGATGGTCGAACGGAGCCATTCTCACGACGCAGCTTACCATCGAGCATCCGGAGCTCTTCCAGGTCGCCGCGCCCGGCGCCGGGGTCGTGAACTGGTCCTCCGACTACGGCAATTGCGCATTCGGCGTGCAATTCGACAACTCCTACTTCCGCGGCCCGCCCTGGCAGCACGAGGACTACTACGTCCAGAAGAGCCCGCTCTTCGAGATGGAGAAAATCCAGACGCCGACGCTCATCCACCACGGCACCGAGGACCGGGCCGTGCCGTACGAGCAGGGCTGGGAGTACTACCGCGCGCTTCAGCAGATCGGGCAGGCCCCGGTCCGATACCTGAGCTATCCGGGCGAGCCCCACGGCTTCCGCGAGCTCTCCCACCAGCGTCGGAAGATGGAGGAAGACCTAGCGTGGCTCAACACCTACCTCTTCGACACCACGTCGATGGAGGAGCGCGTGGAGGATCGGCTGCTTGCCGATGACGCGCCGCTCGCTCTTCTCGAAGCTGCCGACCAGCCCGCAACGGTGAACGGGCAGTATGGCACGCAGGTAAACGGAACGCTTGCCCCCGAGACGGTGACCCTCGGCGACACGCTCACGGTGGGCCGCTTTGAGGTCACACGGGCCCAGTTTCAGGTCTTTGAGGATGCTTACGACGTGCCGTCCGGCACGGCCAACTACCCGGCCCACGGGATCTCGGCCGAGCAGGCCCAAGCCTACGTTGCGTGGCTGAGCGAGCAAACGGGACGCACCTATCGCCTTCCTACCGCCGATGAATTCAAGACCCTGCAGGCAGCGCGGACCGGACCATCGGAAAACACGCCGGCGTACTGGGCTGGCTTCTCCCCCAACGTGGACGAGTACCGCCGTCTACGCGCGCGAATGGAGGCCCTCTCAACCGACGCGCTCCTCATGCCGGTGGGCAGCCGTCCGCCGGGCCACGGCCCGGACGGCACTGGCCCGCTCGTGTACGACGTGGACGGAAACGTGGCGGAATGGACCCGCACCGACGACGGATGGGACGCCCGCGGCGCCTCGGCCCTGACCCAAAAGAACGACAAGGCCGACCAGTCCCCCGACGTCCCGACCCGCATGACGGGGATTCGCGTCATCCTTGAGAAGTAATCCACAACCTAGCGACGGACCGCTCCCCTGCACCGCGGTCGGCGGTCCGTGCGCTCCCCTCTCCATGAGCACCAACCGCATACAGACGATCCACGCCCCGGACACAGATCCTCGCTTTTCGGTGCCGCTCCGGGGCGTACGGATCGATCCAGAAACGCGCTGTACCCACTACGACGGCCCCCGCGATCGGATTGCCCTCCGATTTGCGTGTTGTGGAATCTACTTCCCCTGCTTCCAATGCCACCAGGCAACGGCCCCCCACTCTCCGAGACGATGGCCCTCGGCCCGACGCCACGAGGCAGCGGTGCTCTGTGGGGCCTGCCGTCATACGATGAGCGCTCAGGCGTACCTCCAATGCAACCACACCTGTCCACACTGCGGCGCAGCATTTAATCCCGGCTGCGCAGCCCATCACAATCGCTACTTTGCCTTCGTCGATTGAGCGGCCTCTTTTCCTTCCTTAGCAACAACTGCACTGTGAAGGAAGCATGAGGGTAGAATTTCGATGAACCCCGAAACCTAGTCCCGGACCTCCTGTTGCAGATATCGCACTTATCACGACACGCCGCGTTCGTCTAGCCTGGTCTAGGACGCCGGCCTCTCACGCCGGTAACATGGGTTCAAATCCCATACGCGGTACGTCTCCGAGTTTTAAGAGGCGCTGGCCTTGCCCTCCTTCCTCCCCCCAGGCCAGTGCCTCTTTTTTTGCCCGACTATTTTAACACTCGGTTGCAGCTGATTGCTTCTCAAAAGAAAAGCGGCGGTCCTGAATGAGTTCAGGGCCGCCGCTGAGGGCAAGGGGTGCGCTAGAAACCACTACTCATTGTCTGTTCCCTCTTCCTCATCGAGGGTCGGCTTTCCGTTGGAGCGGACGGACTTCAGGCCTTCCAGATTCTCTGGATTGAGGACGTTGTCCACGAGACCGTAGTCTCGTGCCTCTTCGGCACTCATCCAGTAGTTGCGGTCGGCATCGTCCTCGATCTGGTCGATGCTCTTGTCCGTGTGCAGGGCCAGGATCTCGTAGAGCCGCTTCTTGAGCCACATAATCTCCTTGGCCTGGATCTCAATGTCGGACGCCTGTCCTTCAGCTCCGCCCATCGGCTGGTGAATCATGACGCGCGAGTTCGGAAGCGCCGCCCGCCGTCCGTCCTCGCCCGCCGCCAGCAACACCGACCCCATCGAGGCCGCGAGGCCCACGCAAATGGTTGCCACCGGCGCGTTCACGTACTGCATCGTGTCGTACACGCCAAGGCCGCTGTAGATGACCCCTCCGGGCGAGTTGACGTACAAGTTAATCTCCTTCTCCGAAGACTCGCTCTCCAGATACAGGAGCTGTGCGACGGTGAGGTTCGCGATCTGATCGTTGATCGGCGTCCCGATGAAAACGATCCGCTCCTTGAGCAGGCGGCTGAAGATGTCGTAGGCACGCTCGCCCCGCGTCGTCTGCTCGACGACCATCGGAACGAGGCCCGACATCGGCTGATCGTCCATGTCGCCCTTGTAAATGTCCCGCGGAAGCGACGTCAGGCTCTTGCTGAATTTGATGAAGTCGTCGGCGTCGGCCATGGCGACTCGTGAATCGATGGTGAGTACAACGGGGTGATGCGGACTGCTGCTCCCACCTTTCGGCGGGGGAATGGTTCCTGCTGTGTGGGGGTGGAGGGATGGAAGTGGGGGAATGGGCAAGCCACGTCCCCATCTCTACGCGTCCACACTTAGGACGTCATTCGCTGTTGGCCCTGGTGCTGCTGGTGCATCTCCTCCTCAAACTCCTCGCGCGACTTCTTCTGCACGTCGAAGCGGTCGATGAGTAGGTCATACACCTTGTCGCTCAGGACCTGCTGCTTCACGCGGTCCATCATCTTCGGCATCTGGCGGTAGAACTGCTCGATCTGCTGGGCACTCACCTCGTCGCCCTGTGCCTGATCGGCAAAGAACTCCTGCAGCTCCTCGTCGGTCACCTCCAGGTCCTCCTCTTCAATGATCTTGTCGCGGATGAGCATCCAGCGCCCCTGCTTCTCAGCGTCGCGCCGGTTGCGGTTGCGGAAGTGCTCCTCGTCGAAGTCGTCGGGCAGTTCGCCGTCATTCTCCTGCTCGACCTGATTGACAAACGAGTCGAGGTACGTTTCGATGACCGACTCGGGGACCGGTACAGGATGGAGCTCCAGCATCTTGTCGACGATCTCGCCCTGCACCATTTCCCGGGCCTGCTCGTCCCACTGCTCCTCCAGTTGCCGCCGTACCTCGTCGCGGAAGGCCTCTGGATCGCTGAACTCCTGCTCCGTCAGCCGCTCCACAAAGGCCTCGTCAAACGGCGGGAGGTCGCGCTGTTTGACGTCGTTGACCGTCACCTCATAGAGACGCTCCTCCTCATCGTGATCGTGGTCGTGGCCGCCCGGTCCATGATCGTGGTCGTGCGGATCCTGCGGCAGCTCCACGCGGAACGTGTCGCCCGCCTTCTTGCCCTTCAGGGCCTCGCGAAGCTCCTCCTTCAGCCGTTCATCATCGAGAAAGAAGGACAGGTCCTCATCCTTATCCCCAATGATGGGCGTATCGGTCTGTGGATCGATGCGCTGGAGGTCGATGTTCACGAAGTCCTCCTCCCCGGCCGGCTCATCCTCCATCGGAAGCAGATCCGCCTCCTTCGTGCGGAGACGCTCAATCTCCTCCTCTACGTCCTCCTCCGTCACCTCGTGCTCCAGCATCGAGATCTGCTCGGACGAGACGTCCTGCAGGTCCACCTCAGGGCGTACGCCGAACCGAACGACCGCGTGCAGATCCTGGTCGAGCTCGTAGTTGAGTTCCGTAATCGTGGGCTGGCCGAGAGGTTCGATGTCGTCGTTGCCCTCAACCTCGTCCTCAAAGGCCTCCTGCACGAATTCCTGGGCCACCTTGTAGCCGATCTGCTCACCGTGCATCTTCTTCACGAGGCCAAGCGGCACCTTGCCCTGCCGAAAGCCCTGCACGTCCATGTGCTTGCGCTGCTCTTTGAGGGCCTCTTTCAACTTGGGCTCAATGTCGTCGGCCGTAGCGTGGAGGTCCAGCTCGTACTCGACGGGAGAAGCTTTTGAGAGTGTCGTTTCCATAGGGCGGCAGGGTCAACCAGTAGAGAGAGGGCTCTATCGCGATTTTCTTCAAATGCATGGACGCCGCAGAAGATCGCAGCAAAGGCTCAAAAAGAGATGCAGACTGCCTTTTCAGTGTCAAATCCTGCGTGAAAACGGGACAGTCCGCCCTTGATGCCTGTCTCTCTCGTCGGTGGCTCCTCTGCCAGCCGCGTTCGGGGTATTCTACAGGCACGGATGAATGGAAGAGCGAAGGCGTGAACGCGGAACAGCCGACCGCAGACCACCGACAGCCGCTCTAAGTGAAATTGCGGAATTGGGAATTTGGAGTGCGGATTGAACTTCGTAGCGACGCGAGCTGCTGTATTCGGGACGGAGATTCGTGATGCCCCCACTCTCCCATGCCGTTCCGGCACATGTTCACCCAATCGTCCCATCGTACGGAGGCTAGTCGTATGTCACCCACTTGGCAATCTCGCGAAAGCCCGGCGTCTTCCCGTAGGACAGGATGCCGACCCGGTAGATGCGCCCCGCCAACCAGATAGTGCCCACGAAGCTGCCCACCAGCAGGACAAAGGCCGTCGCAATTTGCCAGACGGGCACGTTCGTGATCGCTGCCCGCAACACCATGAGGATGGGCGAGAACAGTGGAATCATGGATGTGACCACCGAGAGAGTGGCGTTGGGGCTCTCGATAATAAAGACAAGGAAGAGGATTGGCAGAATCAGCGGCGACATGACGGGAAGGAGCAGATTCTGGGCGTCCTGCTGCTGCTCCACGGCCGAGCCGACGGCAGCAAACAGCGCGGCATAGAGCAGAAAGCCGCCGAGGAAGAAGAGGATAAACCAAACGACGAGATCGATGGGAATTGTGGGCACGGAAACACCCGCGGCCTCCATCATGGCCTGCTGGGACGCATCGGGGGCCACCCCGAGATCCGACGGCGTGAAGAGCAGCGCAATGACCGGCCCCACCGCCGCAAAGCCGCCCATCACGAGCACCGCCCACGTGATCATTTGCGTCAGCCCCATCGCCCCGATGCCGAGCACCTTCCCCATCAACAGTTCGAAGGGCCGCACCGACGACACAATGACCTCAACCACCCGATTGCTCTTCTCTTCGATCACGCCCTGCATCACGTACTGCCCATAGATAAAGACGGCAAAGTAGATTGCCAGCGCCATCGCGTAGCCAATAAAGGTGTAGGCGATCGACGAGTCGGAGGTCGTGCCCTCTTCCTCACTCAGCTTTCGCGTGGAGAGACTCACGTCCGACCCAACAATTTTGAGCACATCGCCCGATGCGCCTGCCCCCTCCAATCGGCGCTGCCGCACTACCCGATTGACCTGATTATCGAGCTGCGCCCGGAGGGAAAGTCCACCTCCCTCCATCGAGTAGTACGTGGCTTCTCCTTCTCCCTCCAGCAGCGATTGCGGCAACAGCAGATAGCCGTCATACTGCCCGTCGCGTACCGCGGCCCGGACCGAGTCGGTGGACGCATCAGTGACCTCGAACGTGACCCGGTCGCCACTTTTTGCGATCAGCGAATCCGCCAGCTGGCCCGTCTCGTCCACCAGGGCCACCGTCCGTTCGTCGGTCTCTTCCGCAAGGTAGCCGAACACGGCAGGTGCAGCCGCCAGAATGACGAAGCCCACCGGCACCAGAAGAGTGGCCAACAAAAATGCCTTCGAGCGGACGCGGCGCCAGAATTCGCTGCGGAGAATGAGCCAGATCTTGTGGAACGACATGCTGCGTATGGGCGAGTGTGCGTGGAGAAGCGTGGGCGATCCGTGTGTGTGATTGCACCTTCCGTCAGGCGGTCTCAACCGCCTCTTCCTGCATCCGCCGGGCCTCCGACTCGCCCACCACCTCCACGAAAATCTCGTTCAGCGGCGGGGCCACCCGTTCGTAGCGATACACCTCCTCGGTCCGGTCCAACGCGAGGTCCAGCACCGAGCGGGCGTCGGTGCCGTCGGCCAAACTCAACTCCACGCGGTGGGCGTTCCGGGTATTCACGCGCACCTGTCCGGAGGCCTCCAGCTCGTCAACAAAGGTATCGTCGCCGTCGAACTCCAGCACCAATGTATTCTTGCCGAATTGCTCCTTGATGTCGCGAAGATTGCCCTGCAGCACCACGTCCCCCTGTGCCATGAGGCAGATGTCGTCGCAGAGCTGCTCGACCTGTTCCATGCGGTGGGAAGCAAACAGAATCGTTCGGTCGTCGCGGCGCAGCTCCAGAATGATGTCGCGCAGCAGGTCGGCGTTGATGGGGTCGAGGCCACTGAACGGCTCGTCGAAGATGAGGAGCGACGGGTCGTGCAGCAGCGTGGCGATAAACTGGATTTTCTGTTGCATGCCCTTCGACAACTCCTCCGTCTTCATGTCCGCCCAGTCCGTGGCGTCGAAGCGGTCGAGCCAGTGGTCGGCGCGCGTGGCCGCCTCGGTTTTCGAAAGCCCCTTCAGTGTGCCGAGATACACCAGTTGCTCTTTTACGCGGAGCCGCTTGTAAAGGCCCCGCTCTTCCGGCAGGTACCCCATGCGCTGCTGGCTCCACGGCCCTACAGTCTGCCCCTCGTAGCGAACGGTCCCCGCATCCGGCACCATGATGTAGGTGATCATGCGGATGGTCGAGGTTTTGCCCGCCCCGTTGGGGCCGAGAAGCCCGAGGATGCGCCCGGGCTCCGCTTCAAAAGAGACGTCGTCGACGGCCACGGTGTCGCCGTAGCGCTTCGTGACGTTTTCGACGGAGAGATGAGCCATGCCTGCTGTGGTATGTTCACACTCGAATGACAGCGCCCTTAAATAAGGAGGTCCACGGGTCAATCACAAGGAAGAATCGATGAGTGAGCTCGCGGATGGAAAACGGAGGACGAAATGGCTCGCTACCGTTTTTCGGCGGACGCCCCAAGTGCAATGCCAGTCGCCGAATCCCCAGTTGCAGGAAGAGTCCCGTCAGCGTTGAGCCCCCAGATTTGATTAACGGTGCGGACGAGTTTCCGGTAGCGAGGATCGCTGCGAAGAGGGTCCAGCGCGGTCCCGTAGCGGAGCTCGGCGGCGAGGAACTTCGCCCACGTCACCCGACGCAGATCGGCAAAAGCGGCATCGATCTCCCCGAGAGCCGCGTGCACCTCGGCCTGCGCAAAGGGACTCTCGTCGTTCGATTCCATCCGTTGCAGTCGTTCGCGGGCGCCCGTCGTGTCCCCCATCCGGAGGCGCACGACGGCCGGCTTGCCCAGGTGGAGCCGCCGCACCCCATCCCCGGGGGCGGCCATGTCGAGCCCGCGCTGCAGGGCCAGGAGCGCCTCCTCGTACCGCCTGGCCCGGCTCAGGGCCACGCCCTCTACGATGTGCCCGGCAGCGTAGTCGGGCGCCAACTGCTTGGCACGAGCGGTATGCGTGAGGGCCTCATCGGTCCGCGCCGGCTGCTGCCGGTTGTACGCTCCTGCGAGCGCCGCGTGGATGGATGGCGACATCGGGTCGAGCTCGGCGGCCGTCCGGAGATGAGAGACTGCTTTCTCAAGTCGTCCCAGGGCAAGGTAGAGATTGCCGAGCCACTGGTGCGCCCGTGCATAGTTGGGATTCAGGTCGAGGGCCTGGATGTATCCTCGCACGGCTGCCGGGCCGTTCCGGCGATAATCCTTCACCAGAGCACGGGAGGCGTGGGACTCCGCAAGGTCTGGATTTAATTCGACTGCCCGGTTGGCCGCCCGAAGGGCCCTTGGAAGCACCGAATCGGCCGGGGCGTAGCCATAGAGCGAGAGCAGGCTTCGTGCATCGGCCAGCCCCGCCCAGGCGAGGGCATAGCTGGAGTCTCGTGCAAGGGCCTGCCGGAAGTAGCGGGCGGCCTGCCGGATGCCCTGATCGCTGCGCTGATCGAGCAGGGCGCGGCCTTTCACGTAGAGCCGGTAGGCCTCCAGATTCTCAGTCGGTCGGCGGGCAATGCGCTCCTCTTCCTGAGTCGTGAGCGTCGCCTCCAACGAACGGGCGATCTTCGTGGTCAACTCGTCCTGAATGGCAAAGAGGTTCTCCGGGGTCAACGCCCGCTGGTACTCCTGCCCCCATTCGTGCGTGTCTTCCCGCGCATTAATGAGTTGGGCACTGACCTGCACCTGAGAGCCTGCCTGCTGGACGGTGCCCTCTACGATCCACCGTACCCCGAGCTCTTGGGCAATCTCGGGCAGCGTCTGGGACGTTTCCTGATACGGCAGTACGGAAGTACGTGAAATCACCCGGAGATCCGATATGCCCGAGAGCCGACTGAGCAGATCGTCGTGAATGCCTCGTGCAAACTGTCCTGCGTCTGCGTCCCCGACGCTCTCGAACGGAAGGACAGCAACTGAGCGAGGCGGAGCCGCCGCTTCCGACGTCCCCATCATCTCTCGTGCGAGGATCCAGGCTGCCCCCAGAAGCAGAACGATCGCCCCGCCAATCACCAGAAGCCTCATCGCACTTCGTTTCTTCTCTCCCATCCCTGAGAGAATGTGCCCTACAGACAAACGCTCGTCGTCAGAGCCCGCTGGAGACGGCTTTTCGGCCTGTGCCCGCTTGGTTGTGGCCTCCTGCGCCTCGGCCCCTTCCAACAAGGCCGCAAACGCCTCGACAGAGGCCGGGCGCTCATCGGGGGCCAGTGCCAGGCCTCGCCTCACCGCCACGCTGACCTCCAGGGACACGTGCGACGACACATTGTGGGGCGCCACCAGGGAGTCCTCCTCCAGCCGACGCCCGGCTGCAGGCGGCTTCATTCCTGTGAGACACTTATAGAGCGTCGCGGCGCACGCATACACGTCGGTCCATGGGCCCTGCTCCCCTCCGCGAAAATACTGTTCGGGCGGGGCGTACCCCGGTTTAAAAATGACCTGTTCGTCCGCACTGCGCTCCTCCATCGCCGCCCGTGCCGCCCCAAAGTCCAGCAGTACAATCCGGCCCTGATCGGTGCAATAGATGTTTTGCGGATCGATGTCCCGGTGCAGCAATCCTTCCTCATGAACGGACTGGAGGCCACGTAGCACGTCCTGCATAATGGATACGGCGTCGGCCTCTGCCAGGGTGCCCCCCTGCGCCGCGAGATGCCTCGCGAGCGTCTGCCCTTCGTAGTAGTCCATGACAAGGTAGCCGGTCCCGTGCTCTTCGAAGTAGGACCGCACCCGAACGATGTTGGGATGGTCGAACCGGGCCAGGGTGCGCCCCTCCTCCATGAAGCGCTCCCGGCCGAAGGAAAAGTCCTCGGCGTCGTCTGGCTCGTCCGGGGTCAGAACGAGCGTAGACGGGGTCCGCCCGGCAATCTCGTGGGGATAGTACTCCTTGATCGCTACGGTCGTATCGAGACGCTCGTCATGCGCCCGATAGGTAATGCCAAAACTTCCAGATCCGAGCACGCCCTCAATACAATACTGGTCTCGCAGACGCGTCCCCTGCGGGAGTTGGATTGGGGACGTAGAGCCCTCTCCTCCTGCCTCGTCGTTGCTGGACGCAGCCGACGGTTCGGACATGCCACTCCGTGGGAACGTTCGCGAAAATCATTTCTACTCAGATGCATGACGGCGTGACCCCCACTGATCGGCCCACTACCACGAATGCGCAGGCGTGTCCCGCGTGATGGCCTCCGTCGTATTCAATCATTCTCAAGGGCAAAAGGAAAGAAACCCGAGGGAAAGCGAAACCGCAATGTAGTCATAGCGGCCAACCACACGGCAACCCGCAGGAGCATACGGGCTTCGGAGCAAATGAGCTGCTGCCTGACAGCCTCCGTACACCCGATTACATTTTCCCCTCCCTCTCCTGGCCCCTCATGTCCGTACTCACACGTCCAGCCAACCTGTTCGTCCCAAACCAATTTCCTCCTCTCGACTTTGCCCCTACTGCGCGAGATCGAATGATTGGGGAAAAATCCATCGAGCGGGGCATACCGTGAACCAACTTGTGAAGAAAAAGCTACACCAGAACAGTGTGGTTGGAATATGCCGACACCATCCGTCGGTTTTCCTCACGGTCTCGTTCTTCCTCCCAGTCCCGCAACGTCCATGTCGACTACCCCGACCCCGACGAAAGAAGCCCCGCCTTCACCGTTTCCCACCGACGACCCGGTGTTGAGTCTCATCGGCAATACGCCGATGGTAGACTATCCCGGGGCCGATCGCGGACGCCTTCGCTGTAAGTTGGAGTCAGAAAACCCGACGCGGTCGATGAAGGACCGCATCGCGATGGGCATCCTCACCCAGGCCCTGGAAGAGGGCGACTACGATACGGTGGTGGAAGCCAGTTCCGGCAACACGGCCGGCGCAGTTGCCCTTGTAGCGAATCGGCTGGGCCTCACCTGTAAGCTCACCTGCCCAGAGCACACAAGCCGATCAAAGATTGGCTACATGAAGGCCTTTGGGGCAGAGGTGCATACGTGCCCGGACGTGGAATCGGACCACCCGGAGCACTACCGAGCGGTGGCGCAACGACTAGCGGAAGAGGAGGAGAATGCCTTTCTCGTAGACCAGTATCACAATCAGGGCAATCCGACGGTCCACTACCGGTGGACGGGCGCAGAAATCTGGTCACAGGCGGGGAACGACATGACGCATCTGGTGTCGGCCATGGGGACGGGCGGACTCCTCAGCGGGTCGGCCCGGCGCATCAAGGAGGAAGCCGAGGCCACGGGGCGCGACGTGCGGGTTGTGGGCGTTGATGCTCAGCACTCCAACATCTCTACGGCCTTCTACGGCGAAGAAGCCGTGCCCTACGACACGACGGTCGAAGGCCTGGGCAAGGGCGGTGAACTGCCAACCATGTGGTTTGAGCACATCGACGAGATGCGTAGCGTTTCCGACGAGGTGGCGTTTGAGCAGGCCCGCACGGCCGCCCAGGAACACGGACTCCTCATCGGTCCCAGTGCCGGTGCGGCGCTCTCCGTGGCAATGGACATTCACGCCAACCAGCCCGACGCGCGCGTCGTGACCATTATCTGCGACGGAGGTGAACAGTATTTCGACACTCTCTTCGGCGTCTGAGACGCTAGGAGACCGAACACGGCCCCAGTTGTGCGCTGGTCCGTCGTTTGCGTTCGAATTCCTTCTGCAACGAACAGGAATTGAAAGGTAAAGTCTTCTCTACGGAGGGACAACGCTGCACTCCCGTAGGTTTACTTTGCTTACCTTTCCACGCTCTCCGAACGACACGCCACGCACACATGACGTCCTCAATTCGCTGCCTCCGTTCGGCCGGTCTTCTTGGACTCCTGACGCTCTCCTGCTTCCTTTTTTGTCCGCAGCCCGCCCAGGGCCAGTTGTGGCTTCAAACCTCACGGGTCATCACGCCCGTGGAAAACGGCCCGACGCGCGTTTTTTTGGACACGCTCGTCGCGGTCATGGAACGAAAGAAGATTGAGGTGAAACGATCCCCGGAAGGGGAGCAGACGTTCACCATCGAAGAGCTTCGCACTGAGTTGATTGAGGAAGAAGGGGTGGGCCTTCGGAGTGGGGTCAACCACGCATTCGTCGACTATCGTTTCTCTATCGACGACGGAAGCAACTTCGAACAGAGGGTGTCGGCCATCCACTTTGTCTTTCGCCCAGGACCGGGACAGAGTGACATTCCCATCATGTACCTCGATGCCCGGCAACCTTGGATGACGCAACTCCTTCAAAACAAGGGCACTGATCTGCAGACCAACGAGGCGGCGCTCATCCCCTTCCATCGCCACCTCGGCTTTGCACAAATTGCCCGTCAGGAAGAGACGCAAATCGTCGAAATTGGGGGAAGAACGGTTCGTGAGGGGTTCCAGGAACAGAAAGAAGCGCTTATTCGAAAAGTGGAGCGCCTGACCTACGAGTCTTACGTCTAACTCGCCTCCTTTCCTTCCTCCTGCGCTCCTGTCTTCCACGAACGGGACAGGTTTTTTAGTGAGGGTCCAGCTAGGCAACTAGGGGACATGTCCCCTGCATTCGATGATTCGGGCATGGGAAATCGGCACACCTCCCTTCCTTCTCTCGCCGAACAAAAGACGGAGGGGACGATCGTTTTGCTCCGTGCGCCCGGATTCGAGTGCCACGATCCGACTGACTCTCGTTCCCAGAAGGGCAAAACGAACATGCCCGCCGGCAAAGGCCGAGCGGGCAATCGGAGCACACAACCCGTATCCTGGAGGGGCGCCGATACAGAGAATCGTGGAGGGAAAGCGGCCCGTGGTCCCTACCGGACCCGGATGCGCTGGCCAGGCCGGAGGTTGGACGACCGGAAGTCGTTCAGATTACGGATCTGCTCAACGGAGGCTCGATACTTCCGAGCAATATCCCAAAGCGTATCGCCCTGCCGGACGGTATGATACACAGCGGCGTTTTCCTGTGCGGACGACTCATCATCCGCATTCAGGCGCGCCTCGGTTACGGGCCGCCCTCCCATGGTAAGACGATTGGTCACTGCCGTGACCCCCTCTACGCGTCCGGCAATGCGCTCGGCCATCCGGTACTGATCGGGCGTGTTGACGTCGCCCCGCAATACGAGGTGGCCCTTAATAACCGTGGGCCGAAACGGAAAGACCCGGAGACTCGACGTACGCACGAGCGCCTGCTTCACCTGCGTTTCCGTGCTCGCATCTTCGATCTTCTGCGCCACGGACCGAGTGCCCTTCATCTTTTCAACGTCAACCGGAGCAGCCGGGTCCGGTGGCGACGTTTCCGAAACCGTAGTGGCCGTAGCGGCTGCGGTGGAATCAGCCGACACGCCGGAGGACGTACTCGACGTGCACCCGACCAACAGCAGGGCCACAACAACGACGACGAAAAAAACAGAGGAACGGAGCGCAGATCGAAGGGTCAAGGCAGCAAGGGGAATCGGGATGGAAAAGGAATGTCGACTACGCTTCGACCGCGAGTTCGTCGACCTCAGAACGCGGGGCCTCCACCGTACCGTGCTCGGCAAGCCAGCGTTCGGCATCGATCGCCGCCATGCAACCGGTGCCCGCTGCCGTAACGGCCTGGCGATACTCATCGTCCTGCGCGTCGCCGGATGCAAAGACGCCCGGAATATTCGTGTACGTAGACTCGGGCTGCGTCTGGATGTATCCCTTCTCATCCATGTCGAGCCATCCCTCAAACGGACCCGTGTTCGGAGTGTGGCCAATGGCGAGGAAGAAGCCCGTCACCTCGTCCATCGTGTACGTCTCTGCAGTTTCATTGTTGATGACCTCCAGCCCTTCGACCTGCTGGTCGCCGAGCACGTCGATCACTTCCGTATTCCACACGAACTCGATCTTGTCGTTCTCGAACGCCCGCTCCTGCATGATCTTTGACGCCCGGAGCTCATCGCGGCGGTGAATGACGTAGACCTTCTCCGCGAACTTCGTGAGGAAGGTCGCCTCCTCCATGGCACTGTCGCCGCCGCCCACGACCGCCACCGTCTCGCCCCGAAAGAACGAGCCGTCACAGGTCGCGCAGGCCGTCACTCCCTTTCCGATGAGGCGCTGCTCATTCTCAAGGCCGAGATACTTAGCCGAGGCGCCCGTCGATACAATCACTGTCTGAGCATAGAGGGGCGTCTCCTCATCAATGAGCAGGCGGTAGGGACGCTCCCGAAAGTCGACGTGCGTGACGGTGCCGTACCGCGACTCGGTCCCAAAGCGCTCGGCCTGGTCTTGGAAGCGATCCATCATCTCCGGGCCGAGAATGCCCTCCGGAAAGCCGGGATAGTTTTCCACGTCGGTCGTGGTGGTAAGCTGTCCCCCGGGCTCCGGCCCCATGTAGATGACGGGCTCCAGGTCGGCACGGGCCGTATACAGGGCCGCCGTCCATCCGGCCGGCCCCGTCCCGATAATGACGACGTCTCGATTCTCTGCGTCCGAAAAGTCGACGCCCTCGAATGCCGAGAGGTCCGGATGCTGTCCGTTTGTATGCATAGACACAATGGCGAATTTCGGGATTCGAATTGCGAATGGAATGGCGAGTGCCAAGGAAAAGAGCTCTCCCTTTCCTTCGACACTCGCCACTCGACATTCGAAACTGTGCTAGGCGGGCTGCCCCACCAACTCTTCCAGCGTCTCCTTCAGCGGCTTCTTGCCACTGGCGCCCACGAGCGTCTCCTGGACTTCTCCGTCTTTGAAGAAGAGCAGCGTCGGGATGGAACGAACCCCGTACTCCTGGGCCGTCTGCGGATTTTCATCCACGTCCACTTTGCCCACCTTGGCGCGGCCCTCAAACTCATCGGCCAGGTCCTCAACGATGGGCGCAATCTGGCGGCAGGGACCGCACCAGGTCGCCCAAAAGTCGACGAGTACCGGCTCGTCGGAGTTGAGTACTTCGTCCTCAAAATTATCGTCGGTCAGGGTCGTGACGTTGGCACTCTCGGCCATAGGAATAAAAAATAGTCTGTGTGGAAAAACGGCGTGCGCAAACGCTTCGATGTGGTACCATCGATGTCCGTATGCGGTTTCCTCGTCCTAGGTGCGGACGTGCATGCATTCGATGAATTGATGAGTATCGAACAATCTTCCTCACTCACCTCCTCTGTTCGCACGTCCAGGAGTGTTGTACTGCAAGCAATCGTTACACTGTCCCGCCTCGCCTTTCCCTTCCCGGAATCGTAGCAGGACCTTTGCGATTGTGCTTGCTCTCGGGTTGTTCACTCTCCAAAAGTGTGCCGCTCGGCAGAGCGTGCCATCCTGTCACGTTCTCGGAGCAACCCGACCTGTTGCATGCCGTCGTGACGGGGTGCCCCCTTTGCACGCGCCATAGAGGGCTCTAGTCGTCCCGCTCTCCCGCCGCCATCAACTCGCGGGCACTCTTCAGGGCAGCGTCGGTCACTTCCTCTCCACTGATGAGGGACGCCACCTGTGTGGCCTGCTCTTTCTCATTGAGGCGATGAATCGTCGTTTTCGTCGTGCCGTCCTCTACTACCTTCTCGACCTTGAAGTGTCGATCTCCAAGCGCGGCGATCTGCGGCAGGTGCGTGATTGTAATGATCTGGTGGTAGCGCGCCAGATCGTGCATACTCTCGCCCACGCGCCGGGCCATGTCGCCCGAGATGCCGACATCGATTTCGTCGAAGACCAGGATCGGCAATCGTTCGCTTTTCGCGAGGATGGTTTTGAGGGCAAGCATGATCCGACTGATTTCCCCTCCGGAGGCAACTTCTGCCAGCGGCATCGGCGGCACACCCACGTTGGTCGAAATGTAGAACTCAACCTGATCGACGCCCTTTCCGAAGGCACGGTAGCGTGCGTCGTCCTCGTCGGGTCGAATCCAGCCGTCGGATTTCTCCTGTCGCGTGAAGCGAACCTCAAACTGGCTGTCGGGCATCCCGAGGGTGGCCAGCTCGTCGAGAATGGCGTCCTCGATGCGATCGGCCACCTCGCGCCGTTTGTCGGAAAGGCGAAGGGCTACGTCCGTCAGCTCGTTCTGAGCCTCGCGAATCTCCTCATCGAGCCGCTCAAGGTTGCCCTCAAAGTCCTTCGCCAATTCGTACTGCTCCCCGATTTCTTTTCTATGTTCGAGCACCGCCTCGAGCGTTCCGCCGTATTTTCGCTTCAGGCGTTCAAGCTCCGTGATGCGGTCACGAATGGCATCGAGCCGGTCCGAGTCAAACTCGATGTGTGCATTGTAGTCTTGCAGGAAGTTGGCGAGTTCATTGACGATGATCTGTGCACTCTCGATCTCGTCGACGTGCTCCTCAAACGCATCGTCGATGCGGGCAAGGTCCTGCAAGTCATTACGGGCCAGAACGAGCTGGTCGTGAACGGCGTTCTCGTCTTCGAACAGCATCTCGTAGAGGCCCTGCGTGGAAGCGTAGAGCTGCTCGGCGTTTTCGAGCACGCGCCGCTCGGCCTTCAGCTCTTCCTCCTCGCCCGGCTCCGGGTCTACCTCGTCAATCTCCTCGATCTGAAACTCATAAAGCTCCTTCTGCTGCTGCAGCTCACGCTCACGGTCGGCCAGCGCCTCGCGCTCCTCTACGAGATCCGCCACGCGCGCACGCTTATGCTGGTAATGCTCCACAAGACTCCCGAGGCCCCCGAAGCTATCTAGCAGGCGGAGATGGGTCTCCGTCCGTAAGAGGCTCTGGTGTTCATGCTGGCCGTGCAGGTCGATAAGCTCGGCCGCCACGGCCCGCATCACATCGAGCGTGGCCGGCGTGTCGTTTACGAAGCCGCGGCTGCCGCGCTCGGTGATCTTCCGCCGCAGAATGACTCGGGGAAGCGGATCGGTCTCGATTGCGTTTTCCTCCAGGACCGCCCGGATGCGCTCCGTGTCGGCATCGTCGAAGATGCCCTCCACCACGGCCTTTGAGGCGTCGCCGCGCACCACATCGGTGTTGGCACGCTCACCCAGGATCATGCTCATCGCCCCGATCAGGATCGACTTCCCCGCCCCCGTCGCGCCCGTGATGATGTTCAGCCCACTCCCGAACTCCATCTCCAGCTCCTCGATCAGGGCATAATCCCGGACGTAGAGCGACTGCAACATCGGCGAGTGTGGAGTTTGGAATGTGGAATGGGGAATGAGGAGTGGCCTTCACTCATCCGGGGTCCACTCCACAATCCACACTCCCAATTCCACATTAGAAGAGTCTACGAGAGATTAGGGCATCCCGCCTGTTGGTAAGCAGTGTCCTTCCATCAGGAAACGAGCGTCCAGCCCTGCTTGATCTTCTTCTTAGCGTACTTCCATTTCATCTCCGTCGTCTCGCCGTTGGCGTTGTTGCGGACCGTCACGTACTCGTTGCGGCCCGGCTCGTCGGCGACGGTAACCGGCTCCTGATGCTCCGTGGTCGGATCGCGCTCGGCGGCCCCTTGCTGCTGCCCTTCGCCGCCCTGGGCGTTGATCGAGTAGTCCGGCTGGGCACTGTCGTGCTGCGTCTGAGCACTTCGGGCATCGAGTCGCCCCTTCGGCCCTTCGCCCTCGGTCTGCACCTCGTCGTCCACGACCGGCCCCGCGCGGAAGACGGTAGAGACCACTTCGCGGCCGATGTCGGCCATCATGTCGGCAAAAAGGTCGAACGCCTCCATTTTGTACTCGACCACCGGGTCCTTTCGCCCAAACGAGCGCAGGCCGATGCCCTCCTTCAGCTCGTCGAGCTCGCGCAGGTGCTCGGTCCACTTCTCATCAATGGTCTGGAGCATGGCCGTCCGCTCCAGCGCCTCGTTGATCTCCTGCCCATTCGTTTCGAGGGCCTCATCCACGTCGGCCACCGCCCGAATCAGATCCTGCCCGTCGGTGAAGTCGACGAACACACGCTCGATCATGTCGTCGCCCCGCTCGCGCTTGAGATCGCTGAGCGTCTGGTAGAACGGCTGGGCAATCGACTCACGCTTCTGCGTGTAGTAGTCGGTGGCCAGGTCGTAGACGTGCTCGACCACGCCCTCCTCTCCGAGCTGAACAAATTCCTCGCGGTCCATCTCCGGCTCAAAGGCAAGATAGCGGAGCAGATCCTCCTGCAGCCCCGCCAGGTTGCCCTGCCCGTAGTGGCGCTCCACCACCGCTTCGATAAACTCGTGCAGCATGTTGAGCACCTGTCCGTGGAAGCGCTCGCCGGTGAGGGCTTCGCGGCGCCGCTTGTAGATCACTTCGCGCTGCGAATTGAGCACGTCGTCGTACTCCAGCTGGCGCTTCCGGATGGCGAAGTTGTTCTGCTCCACCTTCGACTGCGCCCGCTTGATGCTTTTGTTGATCCACGGGTGCGTAATCACCTCGCCCTCCTCGATGCCCATGCTGTCCATCACCTTCGCCACGCGATCGGACCCGAAGAGACGCATCAGCTCGTCTTCGAGACTGACGTAGAACTGGCTCTCGCCCGGGTCGCCCTGTCGGCCGGCCCGGCCCCGAAGCTGGAGGTCAATGCGGCGGCTCTCGTGCCGCTCCGACCCGAGAATGGCCAGCCCGCCGAGCTCGCGCACCTCGTCGCTAATCTTGATGTCGGTTCCACGCCCGGCCATGTTCGTCGCGATCGTCACGGCGCCCTTCTGCCCGGCCTCCGCAATGATGTCGGCCTCCTTCTTGGCACGATCCTGCTTGGCGTTGAGCACGTTGTGGCGAATGCCCTCTCGCTGCAGCATCCGACTGATCGTCTCGGACACCTCGACGGACGCCGATCCCACGAGCACCGGCTGGCCGCGATCGTTGTATTCCTTGACCTTCTCGATGACGGCGTTGAACTTCTCCCGCTTCGTCTGGAACACGAGGTCGTCCTTGTCCTCTCGCCGAACCGGCTCGTGGGTGGGCACGACCACCACGTCGAGGTCGTAGATCTCACCGAACTCCTCCGCCTCCGTCTCCGCCGTCCCCGTCATTCCGGAGAGCTTATCGTACATGCGGAAGTAGTTCTGGAGGGTGATCGTCGCGTAGGTCTGCGTCGCGTTTTGAATCTCGACCTCCTCCTTCGCCTCCAGCGCTTCGTGGAGCCCTTCCGAATAGCGGCGGCCTTCCATCACACGGCCCGTGTGCTCGTCCACAATCTGGACCTTGCCCTCCTCCACGATGTACTCCGTATCGCGCTCGTAGAGGGTAAAGGCCTTTAGGAGTTGCTCAATGGCGTGCACGCGCTCGGCCCGCTCCGAGTACGCGTTGTACACCTCCCGCTTCTCTTCCTGAAGCTCCTTCTCCAGTTCCCGCTTGTCGCTGATATACTTCTCTTCACGCTCCTCCTTCGAGAGGTCGTCGCGCTCCTGCAGATCCTGTTCAAGCTGCTTAATTTTCTCCTGGTGCTCTTCTTCGAGCCCGGCCACCTGGTCGCCCACAACGGGGAGCACGAACATCTCTGCGGTCTCGCCCATCACCTTGGCAATGTACTCTTGCCCCTTCTCCGTCATCTCGATGGACTGCTTCTTCTCATCGACCGAGAAGTAGAGCTCTTCGTCCACCTCCGGCATACGCTTGGCGTTTTCCTGGAGGTAGAAGTTCTCCGTCTGCTGCCGCAGACGCTCCATGCCGGGCTCATTGAGAAGCTTTTGCAGCTGTCGATTCTTCGGGTAGCCGCGCGAGGCCCGAAGAAGGGCCAGCCCGGCCTCGTCTTCGTGACGCTGGGCTTCTCGCGAGTTGCCCGCCTCTTCGGCCTCCTCCTTCTTTTCGATGTGCTCCTTCGCCTCCTTTACGAGCGAGCGCACCAGCTTGCGCTGCGCATTCACCAGCTTCTCCACCGGATCCCGGAGCGCACGGTACTGATCGTTTTCCTGATCGGGCACCGGCCCGCTGATGATGAGGGGCGTGCGCGCTTCATCGATCAAGACCGAGTCGATCTCGTCGATAATCGCGAAGTGATGATCCCGTTGCATGAGCTGCTCGGGACGCACGACGAACGAGTTATCCCGCAGATAGTCGAACCCAAACTCGTTGTTGGTACCGTACGTGATGTCGGCCTCGTAGGCCTCCTTGCGTCCCTGCGTGTGCGGATCGTAGCGGTTCACGCAGTCAACGGTGAGACCGTGAAAGCGATAAATGGGCCCCATCCATTCCGTGTCCCGCTTTGCCAGGTACTCGTTTACCGTCACGAGATGGCACCCCCGGCCTGCAAGGGCGTTGAGGTAAAGCGGCATCACGGCGGCCAGCGTCTTGCCCTCACCGGTCTTCATCTCGGCGATGCGCCCCTGGTGAAGCACCACGGCCCCAAGCAACTGTACATCGTAGGGCACCATCTCCCACTCCACCTGGGAGCCCCCGGCCCGCCACGTCTCGCCCAGCATGCGCCGGCACGTTTCCTTGATGACGGCGAAGGCCTCCGGTAGCAGGTCCCAGAGAATGTCTTCCACGGTGTCCTGCCATTCCTCCTCCAACTCGTCGTACTCGTCGTAAAGCGCGTCGCGTTCCGCAAGGGGGAGGGGCTCTACGTCGGCATCGGCCATCTGCCCGTCGCCCCCAACGGGAGCCTGAGGGGCAGGCGCGCGGCGCAGGCGCTTCTCGATCTCTTCCTGCCGTGCCTCAATGTCGGCCACGGCCTCTTGAATCTCCGCCCTGAACTCGTCGGTCTTGGCCCGAAGCTCATCGTCGGTCAAATCCTGAAGCTCGTCGTAGTGCTCGTTGATCTCCTCCACGACGGGCCAAAGCTTCTCAAGCTCGCGCTTGTTCTGGTCGCCGAACAGGTTTTTTAGCCACTCAAACATGGAACGCTGGTGTCGTACGTACGAAGGACGACGAAGTCGCGATACGAGGCAATCCTAAGAAGAGAACATCGGACGCCTCCGACGGCCCGGCAGAAATGGCCGTCTACCGCATGAGGGGTTGGCACGCAGGCTCTGAGGTTGCGTTCCCGGTCCCACTCGTTTGCACAGGGCGTTCGTCTGTAAAACATGAGGTCTGCCCCTGGTGTCCTCGGGATTTGCCTCTTCCTCCTGCGCCAAACAAATGGGGAACGCCTCCCCAGGATCCGGGTCCCGAACGGCCAAGATCCGCCCCGCGGACAATCCAAACCTTCTATCTCTCCTCGCATTCGCCCCCCTACTCTTCCTCCCTAGACCGCCCGATCCCCCCTCCTTCTGAGACGCTTACGCGCCGTGCCGAGCCCCTTCCCATCCGTTTACTACATTCTCCCCACTGCCCTCCAACGAGGAACGCTGTTTCTCATCGGCCTGGTCCTGCTACTGGTTGTGGCCATAATCGCCTAGCCAAAAAATCGCAGGCCGCCCCCCACCCCAACGGTCCCGACGACGCGGCCACAGGGAGGCCCCGGCAGACGAAACACAGCCGACGATGACCTCCCGGCCGTGCGTCCGTTACGTCGTCACCCCCGCCTCTTCCGGCACGTCAACGAACGTGAGCCAGTCGTGCGGGTCTTCCCCGCCCTGCACCACGTCGAAGAAGGCATCCTGCAATTCCTTCGTGACCGGGCCGCGCTTGCCCCGACCAATTTCGTAATCGTCCACTGTGCGAATGGGCGTCACCTCTGCCGCCGTGCCCGTAAAGAAGAGCTCGTCGGCCAGGTAGAGCTCCTCGCGGGCAATCCGTTTCTCCTCGATGGAGTACCCACGCGCCTCTGCCAGTGCAATGACGGAGTCTCGCGTGATGCCCGGAAGAATGGTAGAGCTGGACGGGGCAGTGTAGAGCGTCTCGTCCTTCACGAGAAAGAGGTTCTCCCCACTGCCTTCAGCAACGTATCCGTCAGTGGTGAGCATAATGCCTTCCATCTTGCCGTTCTTCACGGCGTTCATCTTCACGAGGGAGGCATTCAGATAATTGCCGCCGGCCTTCGCCATGGCCGGGAAGGTGTTGGGCGCCATCCGATTCCAGCTGGCTACCTCCACGTCCACCCCCTTCTCCAGGGCTTCTTCGCCGAGATACTGTCCCCACTCCCAGACGGCAATAGCTGTGTCGACCGTGTTGTCGAGCGGGTTGACGCCCATTGGGCCTTCGCCCCGAAACACCACCGGCCGGATATAACACGCAGGGAGGCCGCTGTGCTCAATCGTCTCGACAACCGCTGTATTCAACTCATCGAGCGTATACGGAATCTCCATGCGGTACACCTTTGCCGAATCGAGGAGGCGTTGCATGTGCTCCTCCAGTCGAAAAACGGCCGGGCCGCGCTCCGTTTCGTAGCAACGGATGCCTTCAAACACGGACGAACCGTAGTGAATGACGTGCGACAGGACGTGCACCTGCGCGTCCTCATGGGAAACGAACTCTCCGTTGAACCAGATGTCGGGCTTCATGATAAAATGAGCTGAGGGATGATCGGGGGAATCGAGCGGCGAAGAACCAGGAGCAAAACGAGGCCCAAAGGGAAAGGTTCACCTGAACCTTGGGCCGGTGTGGAGGTCGTTTCGGCCCTGCTCGACCCGTGCCCTCAACGTTGGGATGCGACGGCGCCGCGTGAACGCCATCCGCCCGATGGTCCACAGAATCTTGGCCGAGGCCTTCACGGTGCCCTGAATGGTGCCGGTGATTTTCGAAACGCCCACCCGCCGCCGGTAGGAGACAGGAACCTCCTCCGTGCGCAGCCCCGCCTCTACGGCCTTGATCTGCATCTCAATGGTCCACCCGAAGGTTTTGTCCTGCATGTCCAGCGCCCGCAGGTCGCGGAAGCGGATGGCCCGAAACGGGCCGAGGTCGGTGTACTCCGCCCCCCAGACCCATCGCATGAGTGTACACGCCAGCCGGTTGCCAATCTGGGCCTGCGGCAGCAGGGCCCCCGGTTCCGTCTCGCCCCGAATGCGGGACCCCACCACGAAATCAGCGTCGTCGTTCACAATCGGCTCGACGAGTCGCGTCATCTCCTCCGGATGATCGCTGTAGTCGCCGTCGAGGAAGACGACAATGTCCGGTTGCCGGGCCTTCGCATACTCGATCCCGCGCAGGCAGGCGTAACCGTATCCCTGCCGTTCTTCAGTGAGGACAGTGGCCCCGGCGGCCCGGGCGTTATCCTCCGTCTCGTCGGTGGAGGCATTGTTGACGACCACCACCTCGTCTGCAACGTCATCGGGAATGTCGCCAATCACCTGGCCGATGGCACGCGCTTCGTTGAAAGCAGGAATAATGACAAGGGTAGTCACGGGACGATCGGCCGAACGAGAAAAAGACGAGGAGTCCGCTCTATGGGACGCAAGCCCCAATGGACGTTACGGAAAGTGCGATTTGCATTGAGCGTTCCTCGTGAGGGATCGAGAAAAACCCCCGGTCTTCCAGGACCAACCAGACGATTGTTCACTGACGGCAGACCGCCGCATCGTTATTAAAGAAACACTGCAAGGCAGAGGGCCTTGGCCGGGAAAATCAGTATACAGGACAATCGGTTGTCCGCGGTCGGCCGACCGGGAACCGGCCTAAGAAGCCATCTCCCGGTCACTACGCCTCCGCCGCAGCCATCTCTTCAATCGCCTCCTCGTTCATGCGCATCGTCGTCCAGTCGTCCATCGGCTCAGCGCCCACCTCCTCGTAGAAGTCGATCGCGTCTTCATTCCAGTCCAGCACCGCCCACTCCATCCGGCGGCACCCGCGTGCCTCCGCAATCTCCGCACATCGCTGCAACAGCGCAAAGCCAATGCCCTCGCCCCGGTACGTCGACTTTACGAAGAGGTCCTCCACGTAGAGTCCCGCGTTGGTGAGGAACGTGGAATAGTTGTGGAAGAAGAGCGCAAATCCCACCGCCGTGCCGCTGTCCGTCTCCGCAATCAGCGCCTCACATCCTGTGAGCGCTTCCTCCGACAAATGCTCGCGCAGGAGATGCACGCTGGGCTCAGCCTCGTCCATCAGTCGCTCGTAGGCGGCCAGCTCCAGGATGAGATCTTGCAGCGTCTCGGCATCGTCGGGGGTGGCCTTTCGGATCGTTGCTACAGCCATCGTTGTGCTACGGGTGAGTGGAAGGGCCAGCCTCGGTCATAGCAGCTGCGTTCGGTCGGAACCGTTAAACGCAGGACGTTGAACCACGAAACGTGGAACGCGCTATCGATATCGGCTCAGCGGGTCGTCATCGTCGTCGTCATCGAAGCCCTCGTCCGGCATGCCACCGTCGCCGAGCGAGGACAGCATCGAGCCCATGATGTCGTCGTAGGACTGTACGCCGTCGCCAATCTCCTTCCCGATGAGTGAGTTCTGGTGGAGCGCCTCCAGGACGAACTCCATTGTCACGAGCCGCTCGGCGTCCGAATCGGGCGTCGCGTGCTGTTCGACGAGATCATACAGCCCGTCGATCTGCGTCAGGGTCTCGGCGTAGGTGTCGTCGCTCATGTCCTGCTCCAGGTCCACCGAGTGGCCGTCGGCAAACCAGTCCAGCACGTCCTGGTAGGCCGGGCGGCCCTTCTCCTTGTCATCCGGGTCGGGGAAGTAGCGGGTGTAGATGGCGCGGATGGCCTGCCCGATGAGCGAAAGCGCCACGTTTTGCGCCCCCTCCTGCTCCCCCTCGTAGACGAGTTCGACCTTACCGGTAATGGCCGGTGCCACATGCATGAGGTCGCTGATGCGAACCGTCGTTTCCTCCTCCCCGTTCAGCAGCGCGCGGCGCTCGGCAGCCGAGAGCAGCGCCTCCATCGCCGCCCGCGTCACACGCACCGAGACGCCCGACGTCTGGTCAATGTACTCGCTCTCGCGGGCCTCGAACGCAATCTGCTCGATGATCTCGCGGAAGAAGTGGGGCACGTGCACGTCAATGGCGGCCTCGCCGTCGTCGGACGCTCGGTCGATCCAGGCCTCCTGCTCGGTAATCGCCATCCCCGTATCCAGCGTCTTCGGGTAGTGGGTGATGATCTGGCTGTCGATCCGGTCCTTGAGCGGCGTCACCAGGTTGCCGCGACTCGTGTAGTCCTCCGGGTTGGCCGAGAAGACCATCATCACGTCGAGCGGAAATCGCACGTTGAATCCGCGGATCTGAATGTCCTGCTCCTCCATGATGTTGAACAGGCCCACCTGAATGCGGGGCTGGAGGTCCGGCAGCTCGTTAATCGCGAAGATGCCGCGATTCGTGCGCGGGATAATGCCGAAGTGGATGACCTCCTCATCGGCGTAGGTGAGGCGCTTGTTGGCGGCCTTGATGGGGTCGATGTCGCCGATGAGGTCCGCGATCGTGGTGTCGGGCGTCGCCAGCTTTTCGCCGTAGCGGGCCTCGCGCGGCAGCCACTCGATCGGCGTCTCATCACCGTGCTCGTCCACGACCTCGCGCCCCTGCTTCGTCACCGGCTCGAACGGATTCTCGTTCAGCGGGGTGTCCGCAAGCACCGGGATGTAGTCGTCCAGCAGGTCTGGTAGCATCCGGATGAGGCGCGTCTTGGCCTGCCCACGGAGGCCGAGCAGAATGAGATCGTGCTTGGCCAGAATGGCATTCTGGATCTGCGGAATCACCGTCTGGTCGTAGCCCAGAATGCCGGGAAAGATGTTCTCGTCGGCACGCAGCTTTGCAATCAAATTCGCCCGCATCTCGTCCTTCACGGAGCGAACCTGGTAGCCGGAGGCCTTCAACTCGCCGAGGGTCGAAAGATCAGTCGGGGCAGACATAGGGAAGCGGGGTACGTACAAAAGACCAGGAGGGATGCCGGATTGGCGAGGCGCGAACTGGCACGCAGGCCCCAAATGGCTGTTCCCCTCTTCGGTCCATTGCACCGGAAGAATTACACCTTCGGCGAAGTGCGTTTGCCTCACTCCCGCATCGTGCCTGACAGGGTGGCCCCGGGTCTCCCCTCGTTACGGAAATATTGTGTTCAATTGGATCTGTCGCCCTTACCTCGCATTCAGGCGGGCAGGTTTCAACTGGAAACCAACTGTCGTCTAGCCCTGTCATCCATTTCGCTCTGCTCATGACCTACGTCTCTCGCGTTCTGTCCCTAGCCGCACTGGCCTTTGTGCTCAGCGCCGCTGTGTCTTCCGTCCACGCCCAGCGCACCTCCGGGGCCGTGGGCCTCGGTGGTCAGGTAGGCGAACCCTCCGGCGTGACGCTGAAGGTCCACAATGCCGGGGCGCCGTCCTATGATTTTCTGGCGGCGTGGAGCAGTGTCAGTGACTTCTTTTTCCTGAACGGCCACGCGCTCTTTGAGAAGCCCCTCCCCGCCGAGAACGTCGAGCAACCCCTGGAGTGGTTCATTGGCCCGGGTGCGTACGTTGGTGTTTTCGAAGCCGGTCCTCAGGACGGAGAGGCCGTATTCGGGATCAGCGGCACCATTGGAGTCCAGATGGTGCTGGCCGAACACTTCGAACTGTACCTGCAAGCCACACCCCGATTCAACCTCGCTCCGGAGACGGACGGGGATCTCGGCGGCGGGCTCGGCCTCCGGTACTACTTCTAACCCCCCAACATTACGGAAACCGATACCTCAACTCTACGAACATGCTGCGCGTGGCGGCCGGGTAGAAGCGCGGGCCGCTCGCGCCCCGGACGCCGTGCTGCAACACATGGGCGTCGAGCAGGTTGTCGGCGTTGAGCTGAAGCTGAAGGCCCTCGAACGGCGTGTGTGCGGGGGCCTCGTAGGTGAGCGAGGCGCCAAGCAAGGCGTACGGATCGATCGTGCGAGCGTCGGTCTCCTTAACGACCAGATCGCCACCGTCAACGGTCGCGGCGTCCCCGCCGGAGTTGTCGACGTACTGACGGCCCACGACCCGCACGTTGAGCGACGCGGTGAGCCCCTGCCACGTGTACGACGTGCGCAAATTGGCCAGTTGTTCAGGCGAAGATGCAATCGGGTTGCCGTCACGTTCGAGGGCGACGGTCGTGTCCCCCAGCGTCCGGTACTCGGTGAAGTCGATGAACCGGGTACGGGCAATCATCGCATTGCCCGAAAGGGTCCATCCGGGCACCAGTTGCACGCTGCCCTCCAGTTCTAGGCCCGCGTGTCGGCTCCGATCGGCATTGCCAGTCCGGGGCACCCCGAACTGCGTAACCCCACCGCTCGGGACAATCTCATTCCAGAATTCCATCCAAAAGCCGTTGGCCGAGAGGCGGTAACGACGTCGATTCAGAGAGCCGCCGACCTCCACGTCTACCAGATGCTCCGGCTCGATGAGGGGCCGGTCGTAGTCGAATGAACCGTCCATCCCCCGCTCAAACTGCGGCGTCGCCCCCGCCGGTCCTTCGCCTCCGTCATAGAGCTGGGTACGGCGAGGTTCTCGACTGGCAAAAGCAATGCTCGCGTAGGTGCTGAACGGCTGATCCGGAAAGAGTGTAACGCCCAGGCGCGGGTTCGCAAAGAAATAAGGCACCGTGAAGTTGTGCGCCTGCAGGTTCTTGCGATCGAACGTCTTTTCGTCGTAGAAGCGGTAGCGGCGCCAGGTGAGTTGCAGATCGGCCTGCACGGCCAGCCGATCCACAGGCCGGAAGAGGTGGGCACCAAAAGCAGACGTAATGATCTTTTCGCCCCGGTACTGCCAGAGCCGATGATCGGCTTCCGGCCCCACCACTGCATCCGGAATCATGGACCCGGCCCGCTGAATACGCCCCCATCGCAGGGATCGATGCAGACGCGCCTCGACGCCCACCGTCGTCTTCGTCGTCCCGCTCTCATACACCAGCGTCGGAATCCAGCCCCACTGGTGCTGGTCGAGCGTGCCCCGCACAACCACGTCGTCGGGCGTGAGACCGAAGGCAAAAAGGGGAGCAGCACGCTCAGCGTCGCTCAGCCGTCGGCCGTCAAGGGTGACGTCGTCCGGAAGACGCAGATAATCGGCGGATCGGTAATTGGCACCGTAGTCGAAGTAGCCGACGCCCCGAATCCAGAAGGCCGTCTGGTCAAGCGACCAGTCCGGCGACACGCGCCACTCATGATTGAGGTGGACCTGGGGCGGTCGAAAGCGCTCTTGGTCGTTGGCGGCAGCACTCGGATTCTGCCGGCGCGCCGTCTCGTTGTCGTTGGCCGACTTTGGAATGCCACTAAACGCCAATCCGTCCATCTGCAATCCCCCAAAGGCCTGGATTTTGAGGGTGGACCGCTCACCGTAGCGCGCAATTCCGCCGAAGAAGCGATTGAACTCGGTCCACGCATTGCGGCGGTAGCCGTCCGACACGACGCGGCTGACGCGAGCGTTGAGAACATAGCGATCGCCGAGCAGGCCGCTGTTGGCCGTCACCGAGTAGCGCTGCGTGTCGAACGACCCGGCCCCCGTGCGAACGCGAAGGTACGGCTCCGGCTCGAACGGATCGGTGACGATGTTGATGGCCCCGCCGATGCCTACGGAGCCGTACAGCGACGCCCCCGCCCCACGCTGCACCTGCACGTCCTCGATCGAAGATTCCATGCCGTAGAGGTTCACCCAGAACACGTTGAAGTCCTCTGGGTCGTTCTGCGGCACGCCGTTGATCGACACCGCAATTCGGCGTTGGTCGAAGCCGCGGATGGAGAGGGTCGAATACCCGATCCCATTGCCGTTTTCGGAATAGGAGGTGGTCGACGGCATCTCTTCCAGCAGTGCCGGGAGATCCTGAACCCCGAGGCGTCGGTCCACCTCGTCGGTCGTGAGGTTGCTGACGGTAACGGGGGCGACCCGTTGCTGCGCCCGTCGCGTGGAAATGACGACCTCGTCCTGGGCCAGCGAGCGGGGATGGAGCGCAATCGTGTCGCGCCTCGTCTCGCCGGCAGCAAGGATGAGGCGTTCGGTGTGGCGCTCGTAGCCCACGAAGCTCACCGCAAGCCGGTAGCGGCCCGGAGCCACGCCGCGCAGGATAAACCGACCGGTTGAATCCGTGGAGGTCCCGTAGCGACGCTGCCCGGTGGCCGGATTGCGCAGGACCACGTTTGCTCCGGGTAAAGGTTGAGACGGATCAGACTCAACCACGCGTCCGATAACGGCCGCCGATTGGGTAGACTGGCCGTGCGCCGGAAGGAGCGCAGCAACACTAAACAAAAGGACAAAAACGAACGACTGGAGAGAACGAAGCAAGATCATCGTCGCGCCAAGCAGATGTGAACGAGCAAGCGGCGCGCCGATGGGGGACAATACAAACGCCGCCACCATCGACACGGATGGGGGCGGCGACAACCGAACTGGCCCGCCACGGACCAGCCATCGCCTGCTTCTTCCCTACGCCGGTATGAACCGGGTCAGGTTCGAAGGGTACGGTCTCAGCCCCGACGCAGCAGCGCGCCGGGACGCCCCCAGCAGTCATTTCAAATGTCAATTCGGATACCGGAGGCGGCACCGCGTGTTTCTGCGCCCGGAGGACGCTATTGGCTCAGCTATGGATGAATTACAGATTCAGATGGACGCACTAATACGGCGAGTTCCTTTTGAGCACAACCATTCGGTGCAAAACATGGTCGCCGGTATAAGCCAACCATCCCTGATGCGGGCTCACCGCCAGATTTCCATGCGCAATCCCTGTGCACTTTCTGGGGCCGGTTCGGTCTCCGGTGGGCACCGCTCGGCTGTGCCCTCACGAATCCGCCGGGCCGTCCAGCAGGCGGCATGGGCATCGATCACATCGTCTGCCCCGAGCGCTCCTTCTGCGACCGCTGCGACGGCCTCCTCAACGTCCGGAATCCCATTTTTCTGCAACAAGCGCACGCGCTCATCGCGCCCCTCCCGGCTCTTCTTTTTCGCCTCAACCGGCGCGTCCCCATTCATAGCATAGAAAGAGAGCTCGGGATGTACCTCGCGGACGCGCTGCTGGCGCTGAGGAGTCATCCGTGCAGCCAGGGCCCGCAGCTTCGGCAGCAGGTGGAAGGCCTGCTTCGAAAGACCGGGCGCGTCCGGTCCGCTGGCGCGATTGCGACGGAGAGCCTCCTCGTAGGTATCAGCCTGAAGAGTGTCGTACGCGGGGGCCGAAAAAACACTCGCCCCGCGCGGATGCCCCAACAGCTTGCGCGCAGCCTGGTCGCAGGCCCGTCCGCCCGGCTCGGCCTGCTCCGGGCACCCAATCACCATGTCGATGCCCGTCACCGCTGGCGCCTCCGGCAGATCGAGCAGCGCCTCCACGGCGTCCACCGTGCGTCGCCGTATCGTCCCGGTCGTGGGTTGCCAAAGCACAATGGCCCAACCGTCTCGAAACCCATCAGCCCCGGCCACCCACTCTGCTGAGGAAGCCTCGTCGGTCATCGCATTGATCTGCGTCTCTATTCCGGTCGAACCCGTTGCTCTGAACCCGGAGAGACCGCTTCCGATCCGCAGTGCGTTCCGTACGCCCCCCTCTCTCCGAGCAACGTCCCCTCAACGCCCGTCCTCCTTTTTCTTCAAAAAGGAAACGACGACACCAATCTCCGGCCCCAAAAGAAAATGCCCGTCCCCCTTCTCGGGACGGGCATACCGACTGGACGTCTTGAATCAGCTTCAAACCGCCGGCCGGTAGGGTCGCTCCACAGAATCGCTACGGCAGAACCGCATCGATCACGTCGCTGATCTCCTCGTCGTTGGCATCGCTGTAGAAGTACTCCTGAGCGTTTGTGATCGTGTGGTTCATGATCGAGCGTCCGCACATCGACCCCGAGCATCCGCTCGTAATCGAGTGTCCGTGGTGCCCGCCAATCAGGTGACCGACCTCGTGGGTGAGGATCAGTCGATTGATGTGCAGACTCCGGGAGGAAAGCACCTCGCTGAAGAGGTGATTGTCCCCACTGCCTCCGCCCCATCCTCCGCTCGGCGACCCGATCCCTCCGGCCCGGCCGGCAAGGCCGTTCACGTCGTACCCAACCAGAAACAGGTGCATTTGCTTCTCCGAAAGGGAGTGAATCAGGAAGTAATTCGGATCCTCCAGCTGGTTAATCAGCGTACCGTGACTGGTGGTGGACGGCCCGCCGGACACCCAGACCTCCTGTCCGGCAATGCTCAGATCCAGACGCCACGTGTCGCTAGAGATCGGTTCGATGAGCCCATCGGTAATCTGCGCGGCCAGGAACAGGCTCTCCTGACGACGCCACACAGTGTTCGGATCCGCGTCGTGGAAGTTGACATCTCCGTCCAACACCACACTGGCCGACGCATCGACGTTCAACTTCGCGCGTCCCTGTCGGTCGCCGTTCGTATCCGCTGAGTCGTAAACGTCTCCGTCCCCGATCTCAAAATCCCTGGTATGTTCGATATTGTAGACTACGTGGAAATTGGGGTAATCGTCGGTCTGGAGCACGTGGTTGACCGACTGGATGTAGCTGAGCCCAAAATCGGAGTGGCGCAGAACCCCGCGGAGCATCGTCTGCTCGTCATCGAGAATGGTGACGCCCCCCAACCGGCGCGCATTGTCCTGCCCCCCGAGGAGGTAGCTCTGTTCGGGAGGCAGACGGACCGTCTCGTAGGTCTCGGGTCCCTCCCGCAAAATGCCGGTCTCGACGCTGTCGGGACGAAGATCGGCCGGCCGACTCCGGAAGGTCGTCTCGACCACCTCGTTCTCCGGGGTGACGAGCGGAAGCGTCGTTTCTCCAGACTCAAGCTCCTGTACTACCTCGCCAACGCTGATCTTCCGAACCTGTAGCTCGGCAACCTGCGCTCCGAAGGCGTCCTGTACTCGGCTCGCAAGCTCCTCGCTCGAAATGTCCCCGGGGTGTTGATCCTCGCCTTCCTCCTGCGTAGCGACTGTGTCACATCCTATCGCAGCGAAAAGAATGACGAATAGGAAAAGCAGTCCGAATGTACTTGGTCGCTTATACATAGTGACGTCCACAATCGATGGAATAAGAAACGAACAGCGACCGGTCCCGGAAACCGGCCCCCAGAAGTGCCTGATCAGGAAGAGGATATCGGCGGCGCCCTCGCCCTCTTAGCACGGGGTTTCCTCCTAAACCCGGACACTGTGCATCCGAGAGATCGGACAAGCAGCCCGCTTCCATCGGACGGACACCTCTCCGAGGCGCATCCCTCAGGGCAGTGAAACGTCGTTCCCGACCACGAATCGGAAGAAATTGTTGAGCGGCTCCACGCCGGGCCGAAGCGACGAACCGGGCCACTCTACGTTGGTCTGCCGCTCCAGCTCTGCCTCGACAAACGTATGCAACACCGGACGGCGCGGACCGGCGCCAAGCTCGTGCTCCGTCTGTTTCTGATCAATGAGCGTCTCGATCGCCTCCCGAACGTCACTCCGGTCCACTGTCGCGTGTAGGAGCCGACCGAATTCTACCGGTACAGGATCTGATCTGTGTTCGGTCCATCGCACGGCCAGCAGAGCACGAAGAACGTAGAGATACGCCTTGTGGGAAATCGGCTCCTCGGCAAGATTCTGCTCCGCCACACTCCGGGCCATGCCTCGGTACGCGTGCCCAACCCTTCGAGCCGTGTAGTACTCCGGCAGCAGCGCCCGCCATCGGGCCATCACTGCCTCGTCTTGGTGGTACACGATGGGCGACTGCAGCCAATCCAGCAGTGTGGGATTGGCAGACTGGAAGAGGCCGAGTGCTTTGCGCAGATCCCACCCGTGCACATCGATCGCGTCCGCGATGGGAGGGTCAATCGTATCGTCGCGCTGCTCCAAATCGATGGACAGGTACCACTCTCGCGGATGCACGTAGACGACGCGCACGTCGTAGTCGCTATCCTGCGACGGAAAGCCCCACGCCCGACTTCCCGCCTCGCAGGCATAAAGCACTGCGACGTCGTGCTCCCTCTCGATCCGATCGAGGCGGTCGGCAATCTGGTCGTGGCGCTCGGGGACGTTCATGATTGTCAGGGGGGAGGGACGAAGACAACTTATCCCTGACCGAGTGAGGTCGGATCCGTTCCAGCGTCGAGGTCCGCGGCGTCGAACGCTGGACACCGGAATGTGACCCGGCACTGCTGCTGATCTCGATCCAATTCAATCTCGCGGAAGTCCGCCTGCACGATCTCGGGCGCCCCGTCTCCACTGCGCGCCATCCCCACCTTGAGAATGGCCCCTTCTCCAAGGACCGGCAACTGCTTCCCCGTCACAAAATTGCCGAGCGACCACGCCACCAGTCGGTGGTCGTTGTGCCGCTCAAACGGCTGTGGGAGGTGCGTATGGTGTCCTACCACAAGATCATATCCCTCCGGTGGAACCTGCGAGGGTCGAGGCTGCCGTTCGTGTTCGTATCCCCAGTGGGGAAGGGCCACATGCAGGCCGGGATCGGCGGGCACTCCAGGATCATCCCGAGCCACCCCCTCATCCGGCCGATTTAGCCACCGGGTCCAGGCCGTGAGCGTCACGTCCTCAGCGAGCCAAAGACGCGGACACTCCTCAGTACCCAACCACCGGATGCCGCGCCGATTGAGAAATTCTGTGGTGCGGTGCAGGGCCTCCGGCCCAAAATCCGTCGCGTGGTTGTTGGCCACGGTGAGCACCCATCGGTCCAGCGGAGCAAGCACGTCGAGCACCTTGACGATGCTCGGCCGATGCTTCATCAGAAACGGCTGCCAGTACCGATCCGAGAACACTCCTTCCAGATTGCCCACCACAACGTCACAATCGTCAAAAAACGACCGCACGCCTGCCCCAAACTGCACCTCTCGTCCGAACAGGGGGCAGATGTCGCCCACAAAGCCTACCGTCCGCTCCAATGGTCCCTCTCGTAACCGGAGCGCTCGGTCCAGCGATTTGGGCCGGGGCGGGGGGGAGGAAAAGCGCCGCCGGACCATGGAAAGAAACTCTCCAACCGGATAGGGACTGAACGGAATGCGCATAGCCAATTGGGAGCACGCAGAAATGCGAACGTACGCCCAGAACCCGAGCAGATCGGACGCAGAGCCCCCGGAGTACGAGCTACATACTCGTACAGCCGAGCCCCCCACCAAGGCCCACGGTCCAGATTTGTGTGCACCAGCATCCTTTCTTCGCCCCCTCAGACAATCCGCTCCGCTTGTCCCCCGTCGGCAAGACGCTACGGAAAGATGCCCATCTGCTGATATGACTGGGCGATCTTGTTGATGGCGCTCACGAACGCCGCCGTTCGCGTGTCCACATTCTTCTCTTTTCGCACATCCCGAATTTCCGTGTAGGCCTGCGCCATCGTGTCCTCAAGGCCCGAGTTCACGAGATCCCGCTCACTGGCCCCGAAGCCGACCTGTTCGATAAGCGTCTCCAGTAGATCTTCGTCGAAGTCTTCCGCCGTAAGCTCATCGACGGCGCGGAGGATGCGCTCAGCATTGCGCTCCTCGAAGCGACGACTCATCCGCCCGTGGCGAACGTGCGAGAGATTGCGAAGCCATTCAAAGTAGGACACCGTGACCCCTCCGGCATTGAGATAAACATCCGGAATCATGAGCACGCCCTTCTCCTGCAATATATCGTCGGCCTGAGAGGTTACAGGCCCGTTGGCCGCCTCGGCCACAATGCTGGCCTGGATGCGGGGAGCATTATCGGTCGTGATGACCCCTTCGAGGGCGGCAGGAATGAGAATGTCGCACGGCAACTCGAGCGCCTTGGCAGAGGTCTCGATGTCTTCGGCGCCCGGAAAGTCGAGAATGGAGCCGGTCTCTTCTCGGTGGGCCACCACATCGTCGACCGATAGCCCAGTAGGATCGTGAATGGCCCCCTCGATCTCCGCAATGCCTACGATATTGGCCCCGCCCTCTTCTTCAAGAATCTTGGCGGCGTGATAGCCGACATTGCCGAGCCCCTGCACCACGATGTCCTTGTTTTCCAGGCCCGGCGCGAGCCCCAATTCCTGCATGTCCTCTTCGAAGCTGCAGGCCTCTCGGATGCCGTAATAGACGCCGCGCCCGGTGGCCTCAGTACGCCCCCGCACGCCTCCCTGTCCCACCGGCTTCCCGGTCACGCACGCCAGGGAATTGAGATCGTCATCTCCGATCTGATGCATCGTGTCCATGATCCACGACATCTCGCGCTCCCCGGTGCCGTAATCGGGCGCCGGCACGTCGGTCCCCGGCCCAATGAAGTCCTTTCGGGACAGCTCGAACGTGTAGCGACGCGTGATGCGCTCCAGCTCGTCCTGCGAATAGTTGCGCGCATCGATGCACACCCCTCCCTTTGCCCCTCCAAACGGCACGTCCACAATCGCACATTTGTAACTCATGAGGGCCGACAAGGCCATCACCTCGTCCACGTTCACATTGGGCGCGTACCGAATGCCGCCCTTCGTGGGCTTTTTGTGGTGACTGTGCTCGGCCCGGTAGCCTCGAATGACTTGAATGGTGCCGTCATCCCGCTTGATGGGAAACTCGAAGCGGATGATGTTGTCGCAGGCACGAATCTGGTAAAGCACCCCCAGTGGATGCTCGGTCTGCTCGGCGGCATTCCCGAACATGCGATTTACCTGACCGAAAAAGCCGAGCGACGATTCGTCTTGGGCGGGCGGGGACTCTGTGTTCATTTGCATGAAGCGAAGGACAAATTTCGGGGATGCGAACACGTTCATGAAAGCGACGAGTCGTGCAAACTGCAAGCGCTTCCAACGCACCGAATGGAATTTGAGAGAGTCCTTCATCGTCGGCCGTCGAGATGGTTCTCGGAACCGGGAATCTCCCAATTGCCGGACGCTCGCCCCCCAAACGGGGACTCTATGCCGGCGACGGTTCGCCCAGATCCGGTCCGTCCGCCGACGACACGCGGACGTCGGCCCCCGAAGGCGCGCTCCGAAGCTGTGTCACCTGCCGCTGGAAGCGCCAGACAAGAAGAACCGCGGCCGCGGCGAGGCCGAGAACGAGTCCCCACCAAAGGCCGTGGGGACCGCCGCTCCCCTGAATGCCCCAAAAGTATCCGGTCGTAAGCCCCACGCCCCAGTACGTAACCGCCGCGATGCCCATGGGTACCCGCGTATCCTTCAGGCCCTGGAGCGCCCCGTGGGCCGCCACCTGAAGCCCATCCACCACCTGAAAGACCGCCGCGACGCCCAGAAGCTCGATCGCCAGCCGGACGACCGGTGTATTTTCGGCAGCCGAGAGGTCGAGATAAAGCCCCACGATCGACCGTGGAAACAACAAGAAGCACACGGCAGTGGCCCCCATGAACACCACGGCCAGCCCCATGGCCACAGCGCCGGCGCGCTGCACCCCGTCTGCATCCGACGCCCCGGCGGCCTGTCCCACCCGCACCGATCCCGCCATTCCAATGCCGAGCGGCACCATAAACGTGAACGCCGCACACTGCAGCGCCACCTGATGGGCGGCAAGCGCCGTGGTGCCCACCGTTCCCATAAGAACGGTCGTCACCATAAACAGGCTCGACTCGATGCCCCGACTCGTTCCCATCGGCACCCCAATCCGAAGCAACTCCCACAGATACGTCGGATCCGGCGTTCGGATGCGCGCAAACACTTGATGCTCCGCAAACGGCGGCATCCGATGCACCAATAAGGCCAGCGCGCCGAAGAGGCAGGAAAAGACAATGGTGCTTGCCCAGCCCGTCCCCGCCAAGCCGAGGGCCGGAAACCCCAAACGGCCAAACATAAGGACTTCGTTGGCAACGATATTGAGCCCCACCCCCACGAGGGCTATAATCGTAACTGGAAGCGGACGCGACAACCCCTCCACAAAGCTTCGGAGCGCCGCAAACCCCAGAAACGGAAAAACGCCCCAGCGAACGGCCCACAGATACGCCATCGCTCCTTCCGTGACCTCTTTCCCTTGCCCCGTCCACCGGAGGATCGGCTCCATTCCACTCAGGAGGAGCACCATGGGAACGCTCAGTCCCAGCGCCAGCCAAAGGCCCTGCCGCACGCTTCGTGCCGCCACGTTGGGCTCCCGAGCCCCCACGGCCTGTGATACCATCGGGCCCACGGCTCGCACCGTCCCCATTCCCAAAACGACCAGGAAGAAAAAGGTCGTATGCCCAAGCGCCACGCCCGCGAGGGCCTCCGGCCCAAGGCGCCCCACCATCACCGTATCGACGAAGCTCATCGAGATGTGTGCGAGCTGGGCCGCGACCACCGGCCCGGCCAACCGAAGCGTTGCCGAGAGCTCACGAAACGTCGATGATGGAGCGTCCACAGGATCGATGGGGAGCAAAAGTGAAACAAACGTCTGTAACTTCAGACTACAGCTCTTCCGTTGTCAGGCCGGCGTGTCGTACGCACAGAATCAACCCGGCGTTCGTCTTCGCCGCGTCGCGTATCGTGATCACACGCGATCTTTGGTCGTGCGCAGCCTCCGACGGTCCGATTTGAACCGGATAGAAACGGGGGCTTTCTTTCCATCTCCCGTGCCGTCCCAGAGATTCCGCTTGATAAATTCCGTCAATACGAGTATCTCCGTATTGCCTCCTTCCTTTTCCTTTTTCGTAGATTGTTGAAAGGAAGAACGAACTGAAGGGCCTTGCCGCTCTGGAACGACCCGTTTGAGTGTCATTCTGACCTCGCTATGACCGATGCTGCCCATCCTCCGGCTCGGCAAATCGTAGCCACCCTGCCCCTTCCTCTCCTCATCCTGGACGGCAATCTCAAAATTCGAGACGCCAATCCCGAATTCGTACACACCTTTTCCGTCCCTCTCGAGGAGGCACTCGGAATGCCCCTTTACGAGATGGGAGACGGCCACTTTGACACCTCCCCATTACGCACGGCCCTGGAACGTCTGGTCGAACACGGAGAGCCGTTCGAGCGAGTGGAACTGGATCGTTCCGCCGACGAGCAGGACTCCGAGTTCTTTCAGGTCCGGGGGCGCAGGATGGTCACGGACGACGGCCCCTCCGACCACATTCTCCTCGCCATGCGAGAGGTCACAGAACGAAAACGACTGGAGGAAAAGCGGCGACGTCATGCCGAACAGCTGGCGCGCTCCAACCGAGATCTGGAGGAGTTTGCTCGAGTGGCCTCGCACGACCTTCAAGAACCCCTTCGAATGGTGTCGAGCTACCTTCAACTGCTCGACCGGCAGTACGAGGAGCACCTTCCGGACAAGGCACAGGAGTTCATCGCCTATGCGGTCGACGGTGCCAACCGGATGAAGGCACTGATTAACGGCCTCCTGCAGTATTCGCGGGTCGGGCGAAAGGAGGGCCAGTTCAAAACTGTCAATCTCAACGAATTGCTGGACGGCGTTTTACAGGATCTCAGCCGCCGGATCGAAGAGCAGAACGGCACCGTCCGCCGGACAACGCTCCCAACGACGTTCGGCAACCCCGATCAGCTACGGCGCGTCTTTCAGAATCTGATCGAAAATGCCCTTGTGTATTCGGGAGACGCCCCTCCTCGGATCTACGTAGAGGGGGAGGAAGACGACGACGGGGTGCACCTAATCGTCCGTGATGAGGGCCTTGGCATTCCCGAAGACGGACGGAAAAAATCTTCCGGATCTTCAGTCAAGTAGACCCCCATGGTACCGGAACGGATGGGTCCGGGATGGGGCTTGCCCTCTGCAAACGGATCGTCGAACGTCACGACGGACAAATCTGGGTCGACTCAGAGGTGGGGGAGGGCTCTGCGTTCCACTTCACCTGTCACTTATCTCCACACGCGGTCTCATGAATTCCTCTTCCCGCACGTCCTCTTCCGGCGACTCGACATCCGGTCGCCCGGTGCGCATCCTGCTCGTGGAGGACAATCCGGCCGATGTGCGCCTAACCCGTGAAATGCTGCGCGAGTCAAAGGTGCAGAACGACCTGCTCGTGGCCCACACGGCGGAGGAAGCCGAAGAAATTCTTGGACTTACCGAGGGAGCCGATCAACCCCGTCCCGACCTGGTACTGCTCGACATCGACCTGCCAGTGAAAAGCGGACACCAGCTTCTCTCGGAAATTAAGTCGGACGCCCAACTCCGCCGCATTCCCGTCGTGATGCTCACCGGCTCGGAAGCAGAGGAGGACATCGTGAAAAGCTACGACGAATACGCGAACGCATACGTCACGAAGCCCATCGACCTAAACGAAATCTCAAGGGTCGTCGATGCCATCGAGAATTTTTGGTTTCAAGTGGTTCGTCTTCCGTCGGAGCCCGAATCCTCCTAGCACTTCGGATCGCCTTCTTTCTCATTGCAATGTGAGCCCTAATGGCCGACGATCCCCCCCTCCGTGTGCTGTTAATTGAGGACAATCCCGGAGACGCCCGTCTCCTTAAAGAGTACCTACACCAAAGCGAGCAAGCGATGGAGATCCACTGGGAACGGCAACTCGAAGCCGGAGTGGAGGCGCTTGCGTCCGCTCCCCACGACGTGACGGTTGTCGATCTGGGACTCCCGGACAGCAGTGGCCCAGAGACGGTGCGACGATGCACAGCGGCCGCAGGGTCGGTGCCGGTTGTCGTCCTCACCGGACACCAAGAGTTGGAGATTGCCATGTCTGCTCTGGAGGCAGGGGCCGTCGAGTACCTGCAAAAAGACGAGCTCACCTCAAGCCTAGCCGCCCGCACCCTGCGATGGGCCGCCGAGCGGGCCCGGATGCAAAAGGAGCTCCGTCTCCTGTCAAAAGCCGTCGACCAATCGACCGAGGCCATTCTCATTACCGAGGCGACTCCCGTTCAGCATCCCGGGCCCAGCATCGTGTACGTCAACGAGGCCTTCGAGGCCCTAACCGGCTACCGAGAAGAAGACGTTCTCGACCAGACGCTTCGACTCCTCGAAGGTCCCGAAACCGATCCGAAGGTGATGGACTCTCTTCTGCAGGCCATGGAACGTGATGAGCCCTGGCATGGGGAAGCCGTTCACTATCGCAAAGACGACACCCCTTACATTGTCCAGTGGAACATGGCCCCCGTCGCCAGTGCAGACGGCGAGACCGAGTTCTGGATCTCAGTCCAACGAGACGTCACGCCCGTTCGTCGCATGTGGGAGCGCCTGCTCGACGTGCAGGAAGAGGAGCGCCGTCGCATCGATCAGGAGATTCACGACGAGATGGGTGGGCTTCTAACCTCCATCCAGATGAAGGCCCAAATGGCCCGGTTTCAGGCCGAGAAGCACGGCCTTTCGCTCGATGTGCTCGATGAGATGAGTGAACTCCTGAACGATCTCTCAATCGCAGCCCGAACCATCGCCCGGCAGCTTCATCCCCGAGTGCTCGACACATACGGTCTCTCGGAGGCCGTTTCGAACCTCGTGGGGACGATGGAGGAGCAGCACGACCTCACGATTGAGATGCACAATGCGGTCACAACAGAAGGCGATTATTCCTCCCTGGTCGAGCGCACAGCCTACCGGGTCATCCAGGAGGCATTATTAAACGTCGTTCGTCATGCCCAAGTGAATACCGCCGACGTCCGCCTGTATGAGACCGATCGACAGCTTCACATCCAGGTGGTGGACGATGGCGTCGGCTTCGACTCCACGGAGAAAGAGGAAGAGGAAAACTATGGACTCAAGGGCATTACCGAGCGGGTCGAGCGACTAAATGGGACGGTGGAAATTAATACTGCGGTGAACAACGGCACGACGATCACAGCGACGATTCCTCTCACGACCTCACCCTTCCCCTCACAGTTTGTAGCCAACAAAGAAAACGAACGCGTACACGACGAATAGAGCCGCCCGCGTCCTCGGCCGATGGCCCGCCTGCGCTCCGTCCGATCGGATTCGAACAGGGCCTGCCGCTCCGACCAGGCACGCGCGGTCCCGTCCTCCGCTTTCCCTCTCGCCGCCCTCCCAAACGGGGGAACCCCCATAGACAGCGAGCATTGAGGCTTTCGTGTTGCGATCCGTCCAGAAGTACACTGCCTCGATGCCCTTCGCCCGCATCAGGGCCCTCGGGCTCCTCCTCCTGTGCATGACCGCCCCCGTCTGCGGCCAGCCGGGCGCCGACCTCACCAGCTTCCCCGTGCTTCGATTGGAACCGTCGGCTCGTACTGCGGCCATGGGAGGGGCGTTTGCGGCCGTGGCCGACGGCGACGTGAACGTGCTGTTCTTTAATCCGGCCGTTCCCGATTCGGCGACAAGCCGGCAGATCTCTTTTTCCTACACGAACCACCTGGCCGATCTTAACGCCGGCTCCGTCGCGTACAGCCGCACCCTCCCGGCGGTCGGAATGACGATGAGTGGGGGCCTTCGCTTTCTGCACGCCGGGACGTTCGAGGGCCGCGATCGGTACGGGGAGCCAACCGGTGACTTTGGGGCCGGGGACATCGTACTTACGGCCGGACTGTCTCGGGCGCTCGGCCCTCGATTCCGCTACGGGGCCAACACCCACCTGCTCTACTCTCAGATCGACGACGTAACAGCCTCCGTGCTGGCCGCCGACCTGGGGGGCGTCTACCACCTACCAAGCCGTCAGCTGGCCGTGGGGGTCACGCTCCGCAACCTCGGCGTTACCCTCACCAGCTTCGACGGCACGTCGGAGGACCTCCCCCTCGACCTCCAGGTAGGGCTTTCGAAGCGCCTGGCCCACCTGCCCCTGCTGCTGACGGTAACGGGATACGACCTCACCAATCCGTCGAAGGGCGTGGAAGGGGGCGACACGTTCGACCACGTGCTGAGCCACTTGACGTTCGGGGCCGAGGTGCAACCGGGCGACGTGCTGCGCCTTCGGGTGGGCTACAACCACCGGCGCAGCCGTGACCTCGCCCTCACCGACCGGTTCGACCTGGCCGGACTCGGAATGGGCTTCGGCCTCACGGTGAGCGCCCTCACGGTCGATTACGCTTACAATTCTTGGTCGTCCCTCGGCGGCCTGCATCAATTCACGCTCCGCACGGACCTGTCGAGCCTGTAATACCCGCTTCTACATCCCGAAAAAGGAGTCCGTAAAAGGACACAGCCATGCCTCCAGTGCCTCAGATCCGAAAGAGGTACTGGAACTTGAAGAAGAACTGTCGTCTCGTTTGGACGACACTGTCGGGCTGCGACGACGGGTTGAGAACATCGTAGTCGTGTGTGGTACCCACATAGAAGACGCTGAACGGATTGATCTCATAGGACAGGAGCGGTTCAAAATCAATGTCCCCACTGAAGTGGTTGTACTGCGTGATGAGCCGCAGTGAGAGTTCGCGGGTCACCTGCACGCTCGTCTTGGCGTGCAGGACATATCCGTCAAAGAAGGTGCTATCCGTCTCAACGTCGCGCATTCGCGCGTAATTTGCCTCAGGCTCGATGGTGAGGCGCGAAACGGGCTGAAGAGTCCCCCATACACTCACGCTCCGGCTCCGGCCCTCCTGAGGCACATCGCCCCGAAAGATGTCGCGTCCGCCGTTCACGTTGACGCCGAGACGCACAGGGTCGCTGAAGTTGCTATTGATCCCAACGCTCCAGGCGGACAGGTCGGGGAAGAGCACCCCGTCGAATCGCTCCCGGCGATACCCCACCTCGCCCCACACGTAGGTCTGCCGCTTCAGGCGCGCCTGGAGTTGAATCTCTCCTTCGGTTTCCTTTCCCACCCCGGCAAAGTTCTGCTCCGTCATTACGAACATGCCCGGCCGGACGCGCTCGACGAACCCGTCATTGTCGAAGTAGAACTGATAGCCCTGCCAGAGGCGCACGCGCCGAAAGTCGTTGCTGCGTTCGAATCCATTGGGGGTGCGAAAAGTGGGGCTGTTGTGCTCGTAGGCAAGGTCAAAGTTCCAGTGCCGGGCGTTGCGGTCGACACTCGCGAACGTCCCGGTTCCCAGAAACTGCTCCCCGTCCAGCGCCCCCGTGTGTGCGCCTCGGTCGAAGGCTTCGACCTCCACCTCATCGGAGAGAGACGGCTGCGTCGGTTCGTGCACGCGGCTCACGGCCCATTGCGTCTCCAGACGATAATTCTTCCAGAACTGGATTTTGGCGTCCACGCTCGCCACCGAGCCCGCGCCCCCAACGTCCAGGTAGCGCTGATCGGTGACCGTAGCCCCAACGAACGAGTTCTCGCCAAACGTGCGCCGGGCCCGCAGGACGTTGGAGGCGCTCTGTCCCACCTCCAGCGTGGCGCTCTGCTCCTCGAACGGCAGGAGCATCGGGGTCTTCTGGTCGAGAGCACTGAGATACGCAACACTTGTGCGCCCGACCCGCCCCGTCGTCTTGGCCGCCGCGATCGGGGCATTGATGGAGCGAGTGTACACTACGTCGATCCAGGTCTCAAACAGCTCACTGCCTTCCTGGAAAAAGGGGCGCCGTTCCGGATAGGAAAGCGCAAACGTCTCATTGACGTCGATGCGTGCGGCATCGGACTCCACCTGGCTAAAGTCGGGGTTGACCGTCGCCTCGGCGGAGAAGCTGGGCGTAAAGTTGTAGCGCAGGTTTACCGATGGCTCCATCGTGAGGCGATGGTCGTCGAGTCCGGACCGCGGAGCATCGGCATCAACCAGGTCTGCAGACTGGGTGCCAACCAGCGCCGGGATGACGTCGAAATTGGTGCTGGGCCGGACGCCCTCAATCCCGGTGAGCGTTCCCAGCTGGCACATCAGACACGGATCGTCGCGGTCGACGCTGGCCCACGAGAACTGTTGACGCGAGGCCCGGGGCCGGGTGCGGATGAAGGTCAGGTTCCACTCCTGCACCGGCGCAGAGGGGAAACGCAGAGAGCTAAAGGGAATGGCCATCTCGACCTGATAGCCCTCGTCGGTGATCCGACCCTCGGACTGGTAGACGAGGTCGAACCCCACGTCCTCCTCCCCGGTGCTCGACATCAAAAGGTCGCCCTGAATGCCGTATGGATTGGCAAAGATCTCGTAGGCCTGGGTGGCGTCCCCGTACGGATCCATGATTATACCGACCCAGTCGTCCGCAAAGATTTCGTCGCGGTTGCGCAGGGAGGCCCGAATCGAGGCCGGGTCGGGATCGTGGGCCCGAAAGGCGACGTAGAGGTGATGATCGTCGTAGCCCACAAACACGTCGGTGCAAACGTCGGGCACCGTCTGGTCACCGGGTTGGATCTCGGTGAACCCGCTCACGCGCGTAGCCTGCGCCCACGCCGGTTCCTGGATTCGTCCATCGACGTCAATCTGCCCGGTGAGACGCACCGCACGGGCCTCGGGCGTCGTCTTCGGCGTGAACTTCTGTGTGGCAACACACTGTGAGGGAGCAGGCGACGCCATGACGGCTGATGCGGAGAACACCAGAAGGGTGAAGCAAGCAACGGCGTGGAATCGGAGCAGCATGGAGACAACGGAAACCGGATTGTGGAACGGATCGAGAAGCGAAACGAAACCGGCGAAAGTTACCCTCTCGCGCAGGCATTCGAGCAGTTCTTCGCCTCACCACCTGCAATTTCGCCCGGTACGACACGCCCCACAGAGAAATGGTTTACAAACCAAAACGAACTTCACTTTTCGTCCTGTAACGCTTCCGAGAGGGCCACACGCATAGAGTGCGTCTTCCCGAGCGTTCTTCACTCTCGTCTTTATCCTGACGTATGTCCGACTCCCCGTCCTACGACCTCATCGTTCTCGGTGCAGGACAGGGCGGCGGCCCGCTCGCCGGTGCCGCCGCTGACCACGGCCTTTCCTCCGCCCTCATCGAGCAGAAGCACGTCGGCGGCACCTGCGTGAACGAGGGCTGCACGCCCACCAAAACAATGATCGCCAGTGCCCGCGTGGCCCATCTCGCCCGCCGCGCCGAGGACTACGGCGTCCACACCGGCGACATCTCTGTGGACATGAAGACGGTGCGCCGGCGCAAGCGCGACATTGTCGAGTCCTTCCGCTCGGGCAGCCGCAGCAGCGTCGAGGACACCGACGGGCTCGACCTAATCGAGGGCACCGGCCGGTTCGTCGCCCCCCACACTGTGGAAGTCACTTTCGACGACGGCTCGACCCAGACGCTTACGGCCGACCGGATCGTGATCGATACGGGCACGCGCCCCGTGACTCCGCCCATCGATGGCCTCGACACGGTAGACGCCCTAACGTCCACCTCCATCATGGAGCTCGGCACCGTGCCCGACCACCTCCTCGTCCTCGGCGGCGGGTACATCGGCCTCGAATTCGGTCAGATGTTTCGGCGCTTTGGGGCCGACGTGACCCTCATCGATCGGGGCGAACACGTGCTCGGCAATGAAGATGCGGACGTGGCCACCGCGCTTGAGGACATTCTCCGCGAGGACGGCCTCCGAATCCTCAACGAAACGACGATGACGGCGGTGGAGCAGAGCGACGACTCCGTCACGGCTCACCTGGACGGGCCGGACGCTCCGTCCTCGGTGAACGGCTCGCACCTGCTGGTGGCCGCGGGCCGCCGCCCGAACACCGACGACCTGAATATCGACGCCGCAAACGTCGACACCGACCGCCGCGGCTTCGTTCGTGTCAACGACCGTCTCGAAACGACGGCCAACGGCGTGTACGCGATCGGGGACGTGACGGGTGGCCCCGCCTTCACGCACGTCTCGTACGATGACTATAGAGTGCTTCGCGACAACTGGTTCGGCGGTTCCTCCCGCACGACGGACGACCGAATCGTCTCGTACACGCTCTTCACCGACCCGCAGCTCGGCCGCGTGGGGCCCACCGAAGAGCAGGCCCGAGAGCAGGGACTCGACGTGGAGGTGGCGCAGATGCCGATGACGCACGTGGCCCGGGCACTGGAGGTGGACGAATCGCGCGGGCTTATGAAAGCGGTCGTCGATGCACAAACGAAGCAACTGGTGGGGGCCGCCATCTTGGGCATTGAGGGCGGTGAGGTGATGTCGGTGCTTCAAACGGCGATGATGGGCGAGCTCCCCGTCACGCAACTTAAAGAGGCCCCCTTTGCCCACCCCACCCTGGCGGAGTCGCTGAACAACCTGTTTGCCGACCTCGACGCGTAAAATCGATTATACGACTGTGCCTGAAAGCGGGCGTGCTCGGACCACAGTCGGGCCCGGAAGGTAGAGGTCCTTCTCCTGCTTTCCGCCAACGCTTTGCCTTCATGACGCCGCCCTCTCGCAGCACCCCCATCCCCTGCGTCACGGCTGATCGCATGCGGGAGGTGAACCGGATCGCCACCGAGGAATACCGACTACACCGCCTCCAGATGCTGGAAACTGCCGGCTCCCATCTCGCCCGCCTGGCGCGCGACTCGTTTCTAGACGGCGACGCTCAGACCGGCTCGGTGCTCGCGGTGTGCGGAACCGGCGGAAATGGAGCCGGTGGTCTCGCAGCCGCCCGTCGACTGCACGGATGGGGCGCCTCCGTTGCGATCGCAACCGCTCGTCCACCGGACGCGTACTCCGGACTTCCCGCGCACCAACTGGCCCTCCTGCAAAAGACGACGGTCCCCGTCTTTCAGATGGGTCCGGAGGACTCATTGCCGGACGCCGACCTGCTGCTGGACGCACTTATCGGGTACGGCCTGGATGGCGATCTGCGGCCCGACATGGCCGACTGCATCCATCGGGTCCTCTGGCACGGAGCTCCTGCCCTGAGTCTCGACGTGCCCTCCGGCCTCAACGCGACGACCGGCGTCCCGAACGACCAGACGGTGCACGCCGAGGCTACTCTCACGCTCGCCCTCCCGAAGTGCGGCCTCGATGCCCCTGCTGCGACATCGGCCGTCGGCGACCTCTACCTGGCCGACATTGGCATTCCGCCCTCCCTCTACGAACGTCTCGACCTGAATGGGGACGCCCGCGGCCTCTTTTCGCAACAAGACCTCATTCAGCTTCGATAACCTCGTTCCTCGTTCTCCTTTCCTCCCATGACGCCTACCTGCTCGCCCCGCCGATGCCTCTTCGGCCTCCCCGTACTTGGAGGTGTCCTGCTTGTCCTGCTCCTTTTCGGGTGTGGTGAGGAGGACCCTTCGCCCGAATCAGCGGCCCCAACCGTCGTCCCCGAGAGTGAGGTGCAGCGCAAGGTCGAGGCAGCACGCCGGCGCCTCACGCGAAACGAGGGCGGACGGTGCGTCCTGCGGGCCATCGAGGCGCACGGCGGCCTTGCGGCCTGGTACCGCGCCCCCACCAGTTCGTACACCTGGACGTACGCCAACACAGGCGCCGACCTCCGCTTCACGTCCTTCCTCGTCGTCGACAACCGAACGCGCCAAGCCTACCACGATCTGCTGACGGTGGGCTCCTACGACAACGCGCAGCCGGTCGACGCGCGGTTTGCCTGGAACGGGGAGCAGGCCTGGATTGCGCCCGACACCCTGCAACAACCCAATCCCCGCTTCTGGGCCCTCACCGGCTTCTACTTCCAACAGATTCCGTTCGTCTTCGCGGATCCAGGCGTCAACTACGCGGCGTTGCCCGACGACACGCTCGACGGCACCCCGCACGACATGGTCAAGATTACGTTCGACCGCGGCACCGGCGATGCCCCCGGCGACACGTACATCCTCTATCTCGATAAGAATTCCGGTCAGGTCGACGCCATCCGTTACACCGTGAGCTTTGGACGAGACGTCCCCCCTGGCGCCGACCTCCCCCAAACGTTCTTCGACTACCAGGACTACGTGACGGTCGACGGCCTCACCGTACCCACTCAGTTCGAAGGATACGCGTACTCGAACGACACGGGCATCGGCGACACGCTCCGCAACAAGGCCACTGTGGACAGCATCTCGTACCGGCGTCCGTTTGATGCATCAAAGCTGGAGGCGCCCGAGAACGCGCGCGTCGTGCCGCTGCCGAACGGTTGACCCGCTGCCTCCCGGCGATGCTCTGATCGCGACTGCCGTCCTGTACGACGAAGTGGATCGAGCATTGAGGAGCGCGGGGGCTGCCTCAAATCGCCTCCTGCTACTCCGAGTGGACGTAGGCACGCCACCCGTGATGCCGCCGGGCAAGGCTGCGGAGGGTCTCGACGGCGTCTGGCGGCAGGCCAAGGCGGTCCCGATCCTGATCCAAGCGGTTGGGCGCCCGGTGTCCGGCAACGTACGCGTTCGCAAGGGTGGCTGCCGGAGAACGAGCAAAGGCCTCGTCACTCGACAGCCGTCCCCGAAACGCTGACACGAGAGCGCCGTGGCGGCGGAGCTTGTAGTTCTGGTGATGGAGAGCGGCCGGGGAAAACGACGCCTTCTCAATGATGTCGACCGTTGCGTATCGTCGTGCCGTTCCTCTTCCGCCGCGCGGGACGCCCGTGCCAGGTCCGATTGTGCAGCAGTCTGGGGAAAGAGGGCGTGTGCGTATCGACGCTTGGCGGGGGTCTGCGCCGGATCGTGATGAGTCCAGAAGTGGTTGAGAAGCTCCCGGTAGCTGAGCTGATCGGGGGCAAACGCCACCCGTACGGCCTCCACGTGATCACCGATGGCCGAATGGGTCGGATTGGGGGTCGTCCCGCCCGCAAAGCCGACGCAGGTCCGCACGACGCCGTCCCGCCCCCCAAAGACCGGATCGGCCCCCCAGAGACAGCCCAGCGCGACGACCGCTATGGTCGTGTCGGACGGCACCGCACGGTCTAGCGGCGAGCGGATGGAATCGTTAGCAGGCATAGGGGTCAGTTCGTGCTTCGTGCAGGAGGCGTTTCCTTACCTCGCCCGTACGCAAAGGATTCAACAAAAAAAGCGCCGGCTGCACGGCAGTCGTGCCCCCGGCGCTCGCCTTTTCTCGCACGTCCTCGCAGCATTACGGTCGAAACGGCTCGTCCACCTCCGTCCCTGCAATGTGGTTGACGTAGTTACTGATCGTCTTCACGCCTACGAGACCAATGATCTCGTAGAGCTCCGGCCGCCCCAGCCCGAGATCGTCGAATTCCTCCTCGTCGGCGCCGGAGAGCCACCCCCGTTTGCCGAGAATCCGGCGGGTGGCGCGAACGAGGCTCCGGAGCCGCTCGTCGTCCGGCAGGCCGCCCTCGTTGATCGTCGCGGTGGTCTCGGCGTCGAGCCCAGCCTGTTGTCCAGCCACGGCGTGCGCCTTCGTACAGTAGTGACAATCGTTGTAGCTGGAGACGGCCAGAATGACGGCCTGCTGCTCAGCGGGTGAGAGTACTCCGCCCTCTTCGATTATGCCCTGCGAGCTCAAGTATGCATCCCCAACGGCGGGATTCTCCTTCGTGATCTCGCTGACAAGATTCGGGACGAACCCGAGGGCCTGCTTTGCTTTGTCGTGCACCTGTTCGGCGTGGTCGGTCTGGGAGGCAGTGGCCATAGGCGTACATGGTTTGTTGCGCAGTGTCGTTGAACACCGGCGAATAAACACCGGCGGTGCAATTCAGAAGAGCAATGCGCTCCTCCTTACACGGCGCTTTGTGCCCCCGGAGGGGAACACGTTACAACGGGAGCGACGCGATGCTGAGACGTTGCCCCTCCCCCCCACCGGTCGGTTCAGTTCCCCCTCAAGCACGTCCCTGATGCCGAGCCGGCAGCCGACCGATGTCACGAACTCGGTGTCGCTTCTTTGCGGATCGGCCGATCCTCGACTGCCGACGAAAGAACGATGGACGTCGTAATCTCCCCGTAGTCGAGAAATGCATCCAGATGCTCCTCTAGACGGTTGACCGACGCGGCGCGCAACCGCAGGACGATGTCGTCGCTTCCCGTCACCCGGTGACACTCGCTGACCGCCTCGTGCGAGCGCACCTGCTCAAAAAAGGCCTCAAGATCAGCCCCGTGAAACCGGATGCGGATGAAGGCCGACACGGGAAGCCCCACCTTCTCCGGTCGGACACGAGTGGTATATCCGTCAATGACCCCACTCTCTTCTAGGCTCTTCACGCGCTCAGTAACGGCGGGGGCCGAAAGGCCTACGCGCCGCCCAATCTCCGCGTAAGAAAGCCGAGCATTCTCTTGCAGCTCACTGAGAATGGCCCAGTCCAATGAGTCAAGCGTGTATGGCGTGTTTTCGCTCATTTCGATTCAAAAGCTATACCTGGTTATTTTATTTTATTCCACTGCATAGACCGCAATATTTGCCTTATTACATGCCTCCTACACGGAAACCACCCTCATAATCGCAGGTTTCATTTTGCAGTGCCGAGTCCTCTTATCACATCCACAGATATGTCCGAGACCCTGAAAGCCGTTGCGGCCGCTCTCACGACTGTTCTTCTCTGGGGATCTGCATTTCCCGGTATTGAAGCTGGGCTGGAGGCTTACGCCCCCGGACAACTGGCTCTTCTTCGGTATCTCTTCGCGTCGGTGACAATGGCTGTCATTGCCTTCTTTCGCCCCTTTCGCGCTCCTCGTCGGCGCGACCTTCCGGGCATCATTGGACTCGGCATGATGGGATTCACTGTGTACCACGGGGCCCTCAACTACGGTCAGGTGACGGTGACCGCCGGATCGGCCAGCTTCCTCGTGGAGACGGCTCCCGTCTTTGCCACCCTTCTGGCTGTTCTTTTCCTCGGTGAGCGACTCTCGATCTGGGGATGGGGAGGTGTGCTCATCAGCTTTGGCGGCGCGGCGCTGATTGCTCTCGGGGAAAGCGGAGGCCTTCATCTGAATCCGGGCGCTCTCCTCGTCCTGCTGGCCGCGGTGTCCGGCGCGGGCTACTTTACCCTTCAGAAATCGTACCTGGAGCGGTACTCCCCATTGGCGCTCACCAGCTATGCCCTGTGGAGCGGCACGCTATTGATGGCCATCGTGTGGGGTGCCGACCTGCCCGAACAGGTGGCTGCTGCCCCTACAAATACCACCCTTGCCGTCGCCTATATCGGCGTCCTGCCCGGGGCACTCGGCTACGTGACGTACGCCTACGTCCTCTCGCGCCTGCCTCTGGCCCAAACGGCAAGCCTGCTCTACCTCGTGCCCCTCGCCGCCCTGCCCGTAGCGTGGGTGTGGCACGGGGAGGTCCCGCACATCACGGCCTTGATCGGAGGGGCGATCACGCTCGTCGGGGTCGCGCTCGTGCAGCGCAACGGGGCGGGCGCCGCTTCCCCAAAGCCCGATTCGTCTTCTCAGGTATCCACTACGCCGAAGAACGCGCCCCCCAGAGAGACCCCGTAGCCGACCCGGCTCCGCCGTCCGCTCACCGGTGCTCCGGATTGGGGTGATCGAACCGGCAGCCGGCCTCCCATTCGGAACGCTGGTTGCCGTGGGCGGGGACGCCCCCGGCCTCGTACAGGCGCAGGGCCGTATGCATGAGATTCCACGTCATGAACGTGGTGTTGCGCTGAGTAAAGTCATTGTCGAGTCCGGCGCGGGAGCCGTCCTCCAGCTCGTCGCCGTAACTGGGACCGGGGCCGGCCTCGCCGATCCAGCCTGCATCGGCCTGCGGGGGAATCGTGTATCCGAGGTGCTGGAGCGCGTAGAGGATCCCCATCGAGCAGTGCTTGATGCCATCCTCATTGCCGGTGACGAGGCAGCCGCCCACCCGGCCGTAGTAGGCGTACTGTCCCTTCTCGTTGAGGTCCGACGAGTTGGCGTAGAGGCGCTCGATTACCTGCTGACAAACGGACGATTTTTCCCCGAGCCAGATGGGCGAACCGAGCACGAGAATGTCGGCGTCGAGCACTTTCCGATACAGCTCGGGCCAGTCGTCGTTTTCGAACCCGTGCTCGGTCATGTCGCCGTACACGCCCGGAGCAAGATCGTAGTCGACCGGTCGCAGGACCTCAACATCAACGTCGTTTTCCTCCATGATGGCGGCGGAGACGTCGATGAGGGTGCGGGTGTCGACGGCTTGAGAGTGCAGTTGAGGAAGAGGGCGCTGAGGTCGCTGTAGTCGTGCGGTGAGTCGTCGCAGAGGGCTTGCTGGCGTTCGGTTAGAGACATAAACGATGATGAGGCTGGACGATCAAGACTGAGGAGATGGAGATCCGGTGCAGGTCACGGGCCCTGCAGGGCTTCAAGGTGGAGGGCGCCCGTATCGCCGGCCTGGAACACGGAGCCGTTGGGCACTTCTTGCCAATTTTCGTCCGTGAGACGCTCGGACGCGAGGGTCGTCGAGTGATACGGTTTGTCGTCGAGGAGATCGACATCGTCCTCGTCGTAGAGAGGGCACATGTGAACGTGGTCGCGCTCAAGCGCCCAGAGCGTACGGTTGAGCCGGGCACCGCTCAGGGTTTCCCCGTCCGTCCACAGCAGGTTGAGACCCAGGAGGTCTTCGAGTTCATCGTGACCGAGTGTGCTGGTGTCGGCGTCCACCGCTTCAACCGTTGCGTGAGAGACTTCGTCCTGCACCCAGTCTTGCACTAGAGCCACCGCCTCGCGGGTGATGGTATGAAGAGGCGCGTCCGGCTGCTCCTCTCGCAATTGCAGAAGCAACACAAAGAGGTGTTCGCTGTCTGTGCTTCCGCGAATGGACTGGCGCCGCTCCTCGTCCAATCGGTCGAGCAGATGCGGTCGGACCCGATCGAAGGCTGGAACGTGCCCGTTGTGAATGAGCAGCGACGAGCCCCGCCGAAACGGATGGGTATTGGGATGCTTCGGATCGCCTATCGTGGCGCGGCGGACGTGGGCAAGAACGGTGGTACCTGCCGTCAGCAGGGCCTTCTTTCGATATTCGGCGCTCTCCGACGCTGGCTCGACCTGTCGAAAGCAGGCGGTCGTGCCGTTGGCCACGTGCCCCATGCCCCACCCGTGCGGATTGGAAAGACCGCGAGCGTCCGTCCGGCTCTGCTGGATGAGCGCATTCTGGGCATCGAGAAGCTCGCACGCCGCGCGGCTCGGATGTGTGGCTTGCAATCCGTACAGTCTACACATGGAAAACCAGGACGGTTGAGAGGAGCACTCAGCATCGATCAGGGGCTTCGTACCTTCCATCGGCCGGATCGTTACATCCACAAACAGGGAGTGCCGACGCAATCCGGGACGAGACGTTCAACGCATGCGAGTCGCGCCAAATGATTGTGCGTAGGCGTCCGGGATTTTCGTTTCTTATGCGCTCACGCTTGTTCGTCCCCTTCGCCTCTGTGCGGAGTCTCCATGATACGCCTCCCCGCTGTCCTTTTGCTACTGGCCCTCCCCGGCTGCATGACCACCGACTACGTCGGCTCCACGTACCCCGCCACCACGCAGGTCGACCTCTTCTTCGACGAGGCCGACATCGCACGCCCTTACACCGTGATGGGCGAGCTCCGCGTGGAAGGCGACAACCACCTCTTCATGCGCTCCGAAAAGATGCAGCGCAGGCTGATCGAGAAGGCCCGCGAGCGTGGAGCGGACGGCATTCTCGTCGCCCCCGTCTCGATTCGGGTCACGGGCGAGACGGAGCACACCACCGGATCCGAGCGGGGCGAGGACTGGTCGTCCTCAACCACGGCCACGGCGCAAGAGGTGAAAGAACTGCGAGGCCTCCTCATCAAATACAAGCCCGCCTCGTAATCCCTCCCATTCCCAAAGGAGGACGAAGCGCCCGCTGCGGGATCCACCCGTGGCGGGCGTTTTTCGTTTGAGGAAGGAGAGTCCCTAAACGGGCAGTCGACGAGCCCCCGATGGGTAGATTCCTCACACTTCTTTTCTGTGGATGCGTGTAAAAGTGAAACACCACAAGCGGACCAATGGCCCTTACGGCCCATCTGAGCGGATTCAGGACGGATAAGCAACGACGGAATGGGGTTTGTACCCTTTTGCAGGCACAGAAAGAAGATGCCGCTCTCCAGCACGCCGAACCAATCCTGCTCTCGCCATGACCCCGTCTCTTAGCCTCATTCTCTTCGTCGCGATCTTCTGGACCCTGCCGGCCTCAGCTGCTGTTCTCGCCTACCGTCGGCACGACAGCTCCGTGGAAAAGCTGAAGGCCTCCGTGCGCCGCTCGGCTGACCCTATTCTGAGCGCGCTTCATACCGACGACGCGAAGGCCGGCCTCGACGCGTAGCCATTGTGCGTTGCCGGGATGGGGGTTTGCCCCGTGCGCCCCTTGCCCCCGACGCTGTTTTGATTTCCACGGATCGCACTGCATAGCAGCTGCGACCGACTGCAGGCCTTTGGCCTCGGCCCTAACGGCCCAGCGCCCTCAGGACCGGTCTGCGGATCCGCCTTTCCCCGGAGGCTCGGAATCGAAACAGGGTCTCATATCCACTCCTTCTGTCGGAAGTAGACAAGAAGGACGACTGCGATTACACCCATCCCGGTCATCGCTACAGGGTAGCCGTACCAGACCGTAAGCTCGGGCATGTATTCGAAGTTCATCCCATAGATGCCCGCTATGAACGTGAGGGGGATGAAGATCGTCCCGATGATCGTGAGGACCTTCATGATCTCGTTCATCCGATTGGAGAGGGAGGTCATGTACAGGTCCGTGAGTCCCCCAACCACATCCCGCAGCGACTCGACGAGGTCGAGCACCTGCACGGCGTGGTCGTAGGTGTCCCGCACGAAGGGGTGCGTATCGTCCTCCCAAAGCGGAGAGTCTAGTCGCTGTAGTTGGGAGAGGAGCTCCCTCACTGGCCACGTCATACGCCGCATGAAAATGAGGTCGCGCCGCAGGTCGTTGATGCGCTCCTGCGTCTCCGGCTGCGGATCGTCCAGCACTTCGTCTTCGATCTCCTCCGTCCGCCCGCCCAGCTCTTCCAGGATCACGAAGTAGTGATCGACGATCACGTCGATCAGGGCGTAGGTGAGGTAGTCCGTCCCCGCACCGCGAATGCGCCCTCGTCCCTTCCGCAGGCGTTCGCGCACGGGCTCGAACACATCGCCCGAATCTTCCTGGAATGAAATCAGGTAGTTGCCCCCGAGCACAAAGCTCACCTGCTCGGCGCGGAGGTGGTCCTCCTGATCGTCGTGGTACAGCATCTTCGAGACGATGTAGACGTTGTCGTCGTACGTCTCGAGCTTGGGCCGTTGACCGGTGTGGGCAATGTCCTCCTGGATGAGTGGGTGGAGGCCGAAGTGATCCCCGATCGTGCGGATAATCTCCTCGTCGTGTACCCCATTTACGTTGATCCATGTGGTGGTCGGCGAGTCGCGGTAGGGCAACACATCGTCCACGGTTTCAACATCCGTCTCGTCGAGACGGTCGGCCGTATAGTCGATCACGGAAAACTGCACCGGCTCGGTCTTTTCTTCTCCGATGAAGACGACGGAGCCCGGCGGGAGTCCGACGTGCTTTTTGCGGAGAAAGGAGGCGGCGCCGGAAAGGAGATGAGACGGAAGCATGGCAGTGCGAGAGACGGGAAACAGACTGAAGGCGCAGTTTCCGCACCCATGCCCCCCGACATCTGTTTCCTGCAACGAATCTCCTAATCCCCAGTCGGGGCTCGGATCAACCGTCGTCGAAGAATCGTTGGCAGACGCATTTCTCTTTTCATTGCCCTCCTCCCTGTTGCCGTGCGGTTCTCTTCTGTTTTCCGTCTGGTCGCCCCGATCGGCGGCCGACCGCTCCTCGTACTGCTTCTTTGTGTTTCCGCTCCCCTTCCCGCCTACGCGCAGCCCCGTCTCGACGTGGCGGCGGCTCGGCAATACGCTCAGTCTCTCGAGAGTAATTTTTGGGAGCAGGCCTGGGTGGATCATCTGAGCGAGCGCGCCGGCGCAAACGGCACCCTCGACTGGGCATACGGCGATCGCCAACAACTCAGCGAGCTCACCAACGATTACCAGCGGGCCATCGGCGAGGTCGAAGGGTTCTGGACGAACCTGCAGGTGCAAGACTACCTGCAGCGCCAGCTCCTCACGGTACAGCCGAATCCCATGATGCCGGGACGTCCCGGGGCCTTTCGACTGCGCGTACTGAGCACGACCACGCCCAATGCCCTTGCCCTAAACGACGGCACGATCCTTCTTACCACCGGACTTATCACCACACTGGAGACCGCGGCGCAACTCCGAGCCATTTTGGCCCACGAGGTCGCCCACATTGTACTGGACCACGCCCTCGCCACGTACCGCGCCGGGCAAAAGCGAAGCCGGGCACGCAACCTTCTCGGCACCCTCATCGGCGGCGTCACGTCGGTGGTCACACCCGGGCTGGGACGGCGCCCCATCGAATCCACCGTCTACGGCCTCAGCTCCGACCTGGCCACCAAGTACCTGGACCGCGAGTTTATCGCGGCGGCCGGCCTGAAATATAGCCCGGCTCAGGAGGCCGCCGCCAACCGGCTCGCCCAGAAATGGCTGCTGGCGCAGGATCAGCCGCCCGGGGCCCTGCATTCGGCCCTACAGACGTTGCAGCGGGCCGGAACGTACACGAGTGTCACCCACGGCGCTTCGTTCCTCGACACCCACCCCAGCTCCAACAATCGACGGGCAGAGCTCGGAGACATTCTCCGGCAGGCAGACGTCGATCCCTCTGCCCTCGACGCTTCCCCTCCTGGCCCCGACTCCACCTACGACACGCAGATCACCGCTGTGCTCGAACACGAGGCGGAAATGGACCTCTCTGCTCGCCGCTTCCACTCGGCCCTCGGTGTGCTCAACCGCACTCTCCGAACCGAATGGACAACCCCGCAGACCTTTCTGTACAAGGCCATTGCGATCCGCAACACAACGGCCACCCCGAACGACATTCAGGACGCCTTCGTGCTGCTCAATCAGGCGGAAGCTGCGTCTGATGCTCCGGAGCCCCGAATCGAAGCAGAGCGCGCTCTCCTGCAGGTACGACAAGGAAACATTCCACAGGCACGTCGCCACCTTGCCTTGTGCCAAAAACAAATCGACACATTGCGGGCCGGGGCGGACCGCCCCCAGAATCTGATAGCGATGCACGACAGCCTCTACGCGTGGGCCGCCCGAATGGAGGTCCGCCTTCGTCCCTAGCTCGTTCCGACAGAGGGCTAACGGTCCTGGAATGAGCGGCTGGACGCGGCCGACGCAGAACGACGGGAAGAAAACGCTGCAGGAGCAGCAAGCGCCGACGCAACGGCTCCGTCACGCTGGTAAATATCCTTGCGGAAGTGGAGCGTGCCCTCCTCCATCCAGGCGGTCCAGTAGAGCAGGTGCACCGGCACCTTCTGCTGCAAAACGACGGTCCGTTCGTCCTGCTTTTCCATTTCCTCTTGTACCCGCTCTGTCGTCCAGCCTGCATTGTCCTGCAGGAGGTACGCGGCAAGCTCAACCGGATACTCCACACGGATGCATCCGGAGCTAAATGTGCGTGCCGTCTGTCCGAAGAGGGAGCGCGACGGTGTATCGTGGAGATACACGTTGTGGCGATTGGGAAACATAAATTTGACGCGGCCGAGAGCGTTGTAAGGGCCGGGGCGCTGGCGCAGACGGTACGGAAACGTCTGGGCCGAAAGGCGATCCCACGCAATGGTTGTCGGATCAACCCTCTGGGCGTCCGCTCCCCATCCCCGGAGGACCTCAAAGCCCCACCTCGACACAAGCGACGGGTCGCGCTGAAACTCAGGCAGTTTGTCCTCAGCCGCAATGCGCGGCGGCACATGCCAGTACGGATTGAACACCAAATACGAAATCCGATCCGAAAAAATAGGCGTCTGTCGGTATTGGGTCCCGACCACCACGCGCATTTGAAGCGCATTGTCTCCGTCTTCAACGACCCGCAGCCAGAAATCGGCAATGTTGACCATCACGTGCGGATTCCCCAGATCGTGGGGGAGCCAGCGCCAGCGCTCCATGTTCACCTCGATCTGCCGGATGCGCTCCCCGACCGGCACGTTCATCGCCGCCCGGGTGGCCGGGCCAACCACGCCATCAATGTCGAGCCCATGCCGCTCTTGAAATCGGGCGACGCCCTGTCGAAGTGCCTCATCGAACCGTAGCGAATCGTCTACAGAAGACGCCTCAGCGATGTCCCCGGTTGCCGCCAGGCGCTCTCGAAGCACCGGCACGCGCGGGTCCTTCATACCCTGTTCGAGTGTAGGTCCGTCCGGAACGGTAAACCAGCCGCCGCTCGCTTCGAGGACACGGTATCGGGCAAGAGCGCGCCGAAACGACGCGTACTCCGGCTGGGGCGGACGCAACGCATCCAGCGTGGCACGGACGTCCCCGTTCATCAAGGCCGCCTGCAAGTGCCGGGGGAGATCCGTTCGCTGCGGCGGAAGCGTCCAGGTTGACACTAGCTCAACCGGATCTACGCGTCCGCTATGAAGGTGAGTGCCGTAAAGGAGAAACGCATCCGTACACAGTAGCTCGAAATCAGCGAGGGCCCCCGCGTCCATCGACGGCCCTGCATCGACCTGGGCCTGCAGAAGACGCCGAAGCGAATCAATGGAGGACACGTGATAATCGGACGGACGCAATCCGTCCGTGTGGGCCTCCTGCAAAACAGCGAGCAAACTGTCAGCAAGCGGCGTCGGCCCGTCCGGACCGGTCCATCCCGGCTCAAATCCGTTCTGACGATAGTATTGTGCCACCAAACGATGGGCGCGGACCTGTTCGTCTCCCACCGTCATTGCCGCCGTAGAGCCGGCTTGGGCAGACTCAATCCGACGTCGCAACTGCGTCTCTATGTCGTCGAGCGGGCGAGGCGACCCGTCCATCCCCAGAAGCACACCGAGGACGCAGAGCGCGGCGACGAGAGCTTGAAGCCGAACGCGTAAAGAGGACGACACACGAAGGTGCAACATTGGGCGAAAGGCGAAAAGGAAAGACACCGCGGGGTCCCCGATGGCAGTGTCCCCCATGGGATAAGAGGGAACGCGCAGCTCGCGACAAAGCTCCCCCCTGCACTACCACCGTGCGCGATACCCCCGGAGATCCACATGAATAAAGGGGCCGCGGTGCGAGGCAGCGCTGTAGATGCCGAGCCCCCCGTTGAAGCGGTCGTCACCGGGGGTGGGGTCGTCCCGCACAAGGGCCGCCAGATAGCGGGCGTCCGCCTCGGTTGCGCGCCCGTCGCCCGTCAGGTCGTCCATCCATCGATCTCCGTCGGTATCCACGAAAACATCGGCGGCGTCGCCGTAAAGGTGGCGGCTATACTCCGTCGTGTTGCCGATGGCGCGGTTGTAGTACGGCGTTCGGTAGCCACTCATAACGTGAAGCGTGGACGCATCATGCCCTCGCGCATTCAGGGCAGCAAGAAGTCCTTCCAGCCGGTGAAGGAGACGGGTTCGAATGAGCGCAAACTGCGGAGTAGCCTCCGTCTGTTTGCAGAGGAACTGCTCCAACCGGAAGTGTGGCGCTACAAGCACGTCTTTGTTCGCGTCCGTCACCTCAATAAACCCCGAGGGCGGCTCGTACGTCTCCAGCCCGCGCCGGGCATGCTGCTCGTAGCGCCCGATGCGGTAGCCTGCGAGTTTCCGTCCGTCGTGATCCCACGGCGTCAATACGAAGACCTGAAGCCGAACGGTATCCCGAGCGGTTGTGTCGGTCACCACCACGGGGTAGAGGCCCGGCTCCGACGGTGCCGAGAAGCGCCACTGCCCATCGGAAACGGAACGGACTGTTTCTGCGGGCGCATCAATCCGATACCCCCCACCCATGGAGCTCCCCCCCGCCGCTACGCGGACCGGGGCGTTTGGCAAAGCCGTCACGGCCATGATGCGATGCGTGACCACCGCGTCGCCGAACTGCACCGTGAACGCCGCCCGTCCCGGATCAAAAGCAGTCGTCTCGGCAGAGACCGTGGGCACAACAAGGAGTAATCCCCCTAGGCCCAGAAGCGCGAGGTATACACGGAGAGACGACATAGGACCGAATGGCTGTAACCACGTTCAACGCATATAGAATGGCACCTTCACCCTCAGCGCTGGTTCCCCACCTCCGTGACGCGCGGGAGGTCGCCCCGTCCAACCCCCAGACGTTAGGACGCCGGCGTCGGTGAGGCTGACGATTCCACTCCCGCCCCCGACACCGGCGCAGCGTCCGTCTCGACGGAGGAAGCGCCCTCATCCTCGTCCTCCGTCCAGTAGAGGTCCACGAGCATAGCGGCCGGCCCAACCAGAAAGAGCGCGTAGAACGGCGCCGCGATGAATTCGGCCAGGCGAAGGAAAAACTCAACAATCGCAATAAGGACCGTCACCCACATCTCTCCTTTCCTAGACGACACCGTCGTCACCGGGTCCGTAATCATAAAGAGCGCAAAGAGCTGATACATCGGCCCGGTGAGGGGCGCCACCTCGGTCCAGAAGCCGTCGCCCGTCACGAAGCCGCGCACGAACGCCAGCGCGACGAACGCGGCAATGTAGGTCGCCGTGATGTGGAAGCGCTTGACCTTCCAGATCGTGTAGAGTCCCACGATCCAGATGACCAGCATCGGCCACATGTTGTTGCCCCACTGCGTGTTGAGCGGAGCAATGTCGAGCATCCCGTAGGCCGCCGGGAAGAAGAGGACGCAGAGTCCAAAGTTGGAGGGATTCCAGAGGTGACGGCCCTTCACGCGAAGGACGTACTTCGACATGATCGAGAGCACGCTGCAGAGCGCAAAGGGCCAGAGCAGCGGGGAGCGCACCAGAATGCCCACGCTGATGCCGGAGGTGTAGGCACTGGCGGGATGCGGCCACTCCCCCCACATGAGACGCCCCAGCACCAATTCCGTCACGACGGCCGCTGCGATGGCCAGCAGGATGGCGTCAAAGCCCCGAAGAATGCCGAAGGAGAAGTGTCCCGCGATCAGAATGAGCGAAATCAGAACCGGCGGGACGAGGCGAACGTCAATCTTGTTCATCATAGCACGTGCCGATCACAAATTGCAGGATCGCTCAGTCTTCGGGAAAGAAGAAGATTACTGACGCTCAGAGATTGTCTCTCGTTCTGGCTCCGTCACCTCGTGCCTCCTGTTGACCTCCGGAGCATCGAGCGTCTGCGTGATGCCGGAAGGCCAGTGGATCACAGCTTTCTCGACGGTGGCGGCCGTACCGAGACCAAAATGGAGTGGGCGCTGGTTCTGCGCGCCAAATCCACTGCCCCCGTACACTTGCTGTACCTGCTTCTGGTCCTTCCAGTGGAGCACAACGCGGGCCCCGATCGCGCTCCGATTGCTCTGCGTTCCCGTCAGGTCAAACCCAATCCAGTTGCGCTGCGCGTCCACCTCATTGCGGTACACCTCTACCGGCCCACGCTGATTGGCCACAACGGCGTCGAGCGTGCCCCGCCCCCACAGATCCACGAGCGCCACGGCCCGCCCGTCGTGCGTGGAGGCGCCCCCCACTGCTGGAGCCACGTTCTGGAACTGCCCCGCCCCGTCGTTGAGCCAGATGCGCGTCTGCTGGTGGCCCGAGAGGCTCCGCCCCTCCATCGCGGGCCAGTTGTCGGCATCCTCGATGATGTTCTTGTACCCCCCCGCAATTTTTGAAAAGTCGTACCAGTAGCTCTCCTCCTGCGAACCGGAGTAGAAGCCGTTGACCACAAAGAGATCCTGCCATCCGTCGTTGTTGAGGTCGCCGAATTGCGCTCCGTAGCTCCACCCGGCCTTCGCCACTCCCATCGTGCCGGCGAGATTTTCGAATTCGGGCGTGCTTCCCCCCTGAGCCGTGTCGGGCATCCACAAGTTGTTGCCCTGCACGAGCACCCCTTCCTCCGTGAGGTTGCTTACGTAAAGCGCCTGCGTTCCCTGATTCAACACATCCCCCGTGGATGCATTCATGCCGCTCTTTGGAATCCGGCCCAGGTTCGATACCCGGCTTGCGTTGCGAAATCCCTCCCCCTTCTCATTGACGAAAAACTGGTCCGCCCCAAAGTCATTGGCGACGAAGAGGTCGGGGTACCCGGACCCGGTATAGTCGGTAGCGAGAGCGGCGAGCGTCCATCGCGTGCCGGTGAGCCCCCACTCCTCGGCAACCTCTCGAAACGTGCCATCGCCCTGATTAAGGAAGAGATAATTCGTACCGCCGTTGTTTGCGTACTCGTAGCTCTCCGGCATCACGCGGGTGGTCTCCAGATCCCAGAGATTGAATTGCTCCGCGTAGAAGGTCCCCACGAACAGGTCAAGGTGTCCGTCTCGGTTCACATCCGTCCAGATGGCCGTATTGGCATTAATCCAATCGGGCAGTCCCTTCAGCTTATCGGTGACGCGCGTGAAACCGGTTCCGGCGCCCGATCCGGTATCGTTTCGGAAAAGAATGCACTGCCCCCATTTGTAGAGGAAGAGGTCCTCGTCCCCATCGTTGTCGTAGTCGCCCCACACGCTGCCCATGGAGGTGCCGGTGCCCTTCTGATTGACGTCGCCCACGCCAAGTTGGGACGCGACATTCTGGAAGGATCCGTCGCCCTGGTTGCGGTACAGTGCGTTGGTCGTGCCGTACGCGCTGTTGGTGACGTAGAGGTCCGAGTCGCCGTCGTTGTCGAAGTCGGCGACAGACACCGACGCTCCTACCTGCGCCACCTCCGGCATGATGTGGGCGACGGACGAGTCGAGGGTGGGCGCCTGGTGGGTAAAGTCGATGCCCACCTCTTCGGCCTCCTCGTTGAGCACAAAGCCATAACGCTCCAGGGCCACCTGGCGGTCAAGCGTGCCGCCTGCCCCCTCGGCGGGCCAATAGTTCAGAATCAGCGGCACGGAGAGCAAACCGACGAAGATAATCCCAAGGACACTTCGCAGGATGGTGCGATTCGTCATGGTTACTGTGGTTTATTGCGTATTGCGTATTTCGTATTGCGTATGAGAGCGAGTGGCACCACGAAATACGCACGACAGGCAAAATATCATCGGCGAGCAGCTCCGATCGGGGACTACCTCTCCCTCCCAACGGTCAGCGCCTGATGAAAGCCCCGCGGCGTCACGTAGCGCGTGTGGTAGGTCTGCCAGTCCTGCGGGTGCATTCGGTACGCCGGATCCTCCTCCAACGGTCCAGGGGGAGTCGAATAATCCTCCATTCCATGGTAGGGGAGCGGACGTACGGTTTTCGAGTAGCCGGTGTTGTAGTCTCCGTCCTTCACCCAGCCGTCGCCAATGAGCACGAAGTCGCGCGTCCAGCCCTCTGGCGGGGGCGGCGGGGCCTCGAAGCGCAGCACCATCTCGTCCCCGGCGTTCATGATCACGTAGCGATCGTCCGTCTGCGTGAGAAGGGGGCGCACGTCGCCGAAGCGCGTGTGGTAGCCTTCGAGGTCACGCCAGATCGGCGCCGTGCTCGCAATCGAGTCGTAGACCGGCACCGTCGGCTTCCGGCGCTCGGTCTGCACAACTTTTGAGAAGCCGCGATAGCGGAGGCGGGCTGAATCCGGCGTCATTACGTGGGTTTGCACCTCCGTGTCCGGGCGGCCGGTGGCCCATGCGAGGCGGTCCCAGTAGATTTCCATGTTGGTGCGCAGACGCACACGGTGCGGCCCATCCGCCCCCCCGACATCCGAGAGATCAATGAGCATGGTCTTCGATTTGCCCGCCGGAAAGCCGATGTCGGACTTCGCAACGGTCCAGCCCCCCGTTCCGTCCGGCACCTCCAGCGTGAGGCTCCGCGGCGCGTCGTGGTCGCCCTGACTGATGGCGAGATTGATGGACGTATCCGTCGGGTACACCCAGCCGTCGGCCACCAGCCAGAGCGGTCCGTCCGTCGGCACGTCCTCGCCCAGGTCTACCGTGACGGAATGGGCGGCGGCCCGCCCCTGAAACGGCCCCAGCTCAAAGGTGTCGAGGTAGCGCCCGTCCTTCGCCTGTACCCGGTCGGTCACGTCGCGGCCTGCCTGATCCGTGGCGTTCGCCACCGGCTGTGGATCGGAAAGCGGAACGAGCGTCTGATCCGGCGGCGGCATGTGGAAACGCTCATCGATGCGCACCGGGGTGTCCGCGGGATGATCGACGGCCATCAACTCAACCCGATCAAAGAAGTGGCTCTCCCACAGCTCGCCCGTAATGCGGATGTCGTACATGCCGTTGCGACGCGCCACGTGCTCCCCCGGAATAAAGATCCGATCTTCGCTGTGGATGACCTGCGCCTTCCCCTGCGCGTTGATACGGAGGCCGAGCGCCGTGCGCCAAAGGAAGTCGGTTGCGAAGCGCATGCCCTCTCCGTCGTAGGTGTACACCCACGGACACGACCCCTTCAATCGCTGGCGGGCCCGAGCGGTCTGGGTAGACACGAGATCAAACTCGGCCTGGACGGTGCCGTTGGGCCAGGTAATGCGCGCGACGTCGGCCCCCGTTCGACGACCAATCCCAAAGTGGACGGTGGGATCGTCAATGACGCGCTTCTGATAAAGCAGGCCGCTCCGGAGTTCGATTTCACCGCCCAGGCCAAACGGATTGATCCGGCGGTCGCCCTGGGTGCGGGCCGCCCGGGGCTGAATGCGCTGCGATTGATAGTTTGCGGTGCCCTCATTCGTCAGGCGAAGCGGAGTCCCGTCCGGACCGAGCCCCACGAGATCGAGGCGCCCCGCCCCTCGCACGTCCGCCGCCCCAAAGGCTGGGTGTTCAATGGGTGTGGACAGCGCCGTAAACGTCTGCGTCGAATCGCGGAGCCACACCTGTCCCCCTTCTGGCCCCGACGCCAGCACGTCGACGCCGCCGTTGTTGTCAAAGTCGCCGGTCAGGAGCCGAGCGTCGGCAGGCGCCTCGTCCCACTGAAAGAGGACCTCGCTCGTCCACCCCGACGAGCCGGCATCGGTGAGGCGCCGGATTGCCCCGTTCTCATGGAGCAGCAGAAGGTCGAGCGTGGCGTCCCCATTTACATCCGTCACCGCAAGGGCATGGGCGGGGGCAAGTGTGTCCGGCACGGTCCGGCGCTGGAAGCGAGGCGTGGCAGAACGACGGTTGTCGTAGACGTGGAGCTGCCCCTCCGCATCGAGCATAGCAGCCTCCGGAGGGCCGTCGCCATCCAGGTCGCCCCACACGAACGCCCGGAGCGCCTGCACGTCATCGAAGTAGTTGCGCGTACTGAAGGTTGCGTCCCCGTTGTTGCGAAGCACCACAGGCGCGCCCTGCGCCCGCGCCGCAACAAGATCAAGATCGCCGTCCATGTCAAGGTCGGCCGTCCAAATGCCAGCGTACGCCCCATTGCGAACGGACGCCGGAACGGCCTCAGACGGCAGCGCCCGAAACGACGTGTCGGCCGCCTGGCGGTACACCTGAAGTCCGCCCGCGCCCGCGGCCGCCAGGTCCGTACGGAAATCGTAGTCCAGATCCAGTGCCGCGACGGCGTGCCCCGACGGCGCCGTGCCGCCCCCTGGAAACGACATCGTCTCGGTGCGCCCAAGCCCGGTCTCCACCCGCAGGGTTTGGCGGTTGGCCATCATCACGTCCGGCGGCACCCCGTCCGAAAGCGTCATCGGGGCGACCCAATCCCACGTCCCCGCCGTCGTCACCGTGTCGGGCGTAAAGGCGAGGCCGGTGTCTGCCGGTGCGGGCCGCGAGTCCGGCGTCTGGAGGCGAAGGGGCCGTGCCAGCACGGAGCCGAGCTGTTCTCCCGGTGGCTGCACGACCTGCCGGTCGGCCTGGTAGGCCTCTACGCGTTTGAGGTCATTCTTCAGGAACGCTACTGTCGAGGCGGCCTTCGACGGAGTGCCCATCACGTCCTGCACGTCCCGAAACGATTGCTGTACCGATTCCGGCCACGCTGACGCATGGTCGGCCAGTTGCTCGACGGCCTCTCGCAGCCCCTCCGTGTGCCCTCCCTTTGCAGCGAGACGCGCTCGTTCCACGAGGACCGCCACGTTGCCCGGTTCCAGTCGGAGCAACCGGTCCATGAGTTGGAGGGCCTCGGTTGTCGCCCCCTCGCCGCCTCGCTGCTCAATCACCTGAGCGAGGGTGTAGACGGCGCGCCGGTTGGTGGAGTCGAGTTCGGCCGCCCGGCGCAGGTAGGCAATGGACTGCTCGTACTCCCCCTGCTCGCGTGCCAGAAGGCCCGACAGGTACTGGATGGGGCCGTGGTCCGGCGCCAATCCTCGCGCCCGTTCCAGATACTGCGCAGCCGTTTCGTACTTCCGGGTGCGGAGGTCGATCAGGCCCCGATTGGCCCAGACAGCCGGCTCGCCGGGGGCCTTCTTTGCTGCCGTCTCCAGGTGATTCCGCGCGCGAAAATTCTCACCGACCTGGAGAGCCGTTACCCCAGTGTAGAAGGCCGTCACGGCCTCCTGGTACGCCCCGGCGCCGGGGGTCGGGACACGATCGGACTGGCAGGCCCCGAGTCCAAGAACAAGAACCAACAGCCCCATGGAGCGTGTCCAGGGCCGCCGCAGCAGAGACATCATGCAGAGGGAAAGATGAATGTCAGAGCAAGACAACCGGTAGGATCTCTTCGTACCAGTGCTCGTGGTCTTGGTTCACCCTCCCCGGTCCCCGATCGGTCGACTCGGCTTCCCTGTTCGCCCGCTCTCCATCAGGAGGACCTGCCCGTTCCCCTTCGGGTCTCTTCTTGCCCGCTCATTTCGTCGAGGCAGTCCACACGGATGGTCCCGCCTCCCCCTCGCTCCCCTCCAACCGATTACCGTCGCCAAAACGCCGGGGCCAACAGAATGAGCACGGTGTAAATTTCGAGCCGGCCCGCGACCATTAAAAAGGAGAGCACCCACTTGCCGAGGGCCGGAATGTGCGCGTAGTTGTCAGTGGGCCCTACGGTCCCGAAGGCCGGTCCAATGTTACCGATACAGGAAAGGGCCGCCGTGAAGGCGCTCCAGAGATCGAGCCCAAGTGCGCTCACGATGATTGTGCCGACGAAGAGAAGCCCGAGGTAGAGGACAATGAACGCCAGAATGTTGTTGACGGCCTCCCGAGAAACGACCTCATCGTTGAGACGAATGGGGAGCACCGCCTGCGGATGAACGAGCTGGCGGATTTCCTTGTAGGTCGTTTTGCCCAACACCACGTGGCGCACCACCTTCACGCCGCCGCCGGTGGACCCGGCCATGCCCCCACAAAAGAAGAGCAGAAAGAGAATCCCGGTGGCCAGGGGGGCCCACAACTCATAGTCGGCCGTGCCGAAACCGGTGGTGGTTACAATGGCCACGACCTGGAAAACAGCATACCGGAAGGCCGTGACGATGGAATCATAGGTGTTCGCCACCTCCTCCATCGGAAGCAGGGAGACGGTGGGCTCCCACGTCGCAAACACAAGCAAGAGTGTGGCGCCGCCCACGATGCTCGCGTATACCCGAAACTCCGTGTCGCGTGCGGCCGTCAGGGGCTCGCCGCGCAGCATTCGATAGTGAAGGGCAAAGTTCATCCCGGCGAGAAACATGAACACCGTGATCACGCCGTCGACGTAGGCCGAGTTGTAGTCGCCCACCGACCCGCCCTCGGGCGAGAAGCCGCCGGTCGCCATCGTAGCGAAGGCGTGGTTGACGGCGTCGAAGAGACTCATAGCGGGGAGGAGCGCCACGACCTCGACCGCCGTGATGCCGACGTACAGAAGCCACAGGCGCCGCGCCGTGGCCCGCACGCGGGGCGTTAGCTTGTCCGCCGACGGGCCGGGCACCTCAGCGCGGAAGAGCTGCATTCCCCCCACGCCCAGGATGGGCAGCACGGCAAGCGTAAGAACAATAATCCCCATCCCTCCCATCCAATGGGCGAGACTCCGCCAAAAGTGGAAGGCCCGGGGGATGGCCTCGATGCCGGGTGAATGGGCGCCGCCGAGAATGGTGGCCCCGGTTGTGGTGAACCCACTCATCGTCTCGAAGAACGCATCGGTGTACGACGGCAGGACCCCACCAAAGACGAACGGGAGCGCCCCAATCAGAGAAAGGGTGATCCAGGACAACCCCACAATTGCAAATCCTTCTCGGGCCCCTACGTCCTCCCGTCCCGGCGCCCCCAAAAAGGCCCATGCACTCCCGCCCAGAGCAAAAGCCAGCGCGGCCGCCCACACGAAGCCCCAGGCCGACGGCTCAGTGTAGACCCAGCCCACCAGGGCCGGCATCAACAGCGCAACGCCGAGGAAGAGAAGCAATCCTCCAAGCGTCCGAACAACGACAGGCAGGTTCAGAACCACGGGTTTGCGTGTGGGAGTCTGGGCGTGTATGCGTTACGGAATTCCCCCTCTCCAATCAATTTTCCCCGTGGCCGACGGGACGGTGGGTCGTCGGCCGGAATGGGGACACAAGGGAGACGCTATTGGAATGGCAGATGGATGCAATAGCCCCACTCGTGCGGACAAAACACAGCTCACGCCTCGAACAATTTCTCCACCGCCCCGACCTGGTTCGGTAGCACGAATACAATCACGCGATCCCCCGGCGAAATTTTCGTCGTCCCCGTGGCGATCTCCGTCCGATCGTCATGTTCAACCGCGCCGATCAGCACACCGGACGGCAGATTCAGCTCCCGAAGCGGCTCCATCGTCACCGGTGCCCGAGGTTCGGCGCGGATTTCCAGAATTTCGGCATCGAGGCCGTGAACGGTCGCCACACTGAGGACGTGCTTGCCGCGCAGGTAGCGCCGCACCTCGCGGGAGACCGCCAGCTTCTTACTCACCGCTGCGTCGAGTCCAATGGCCTCACTGATTGGAATGTAAGCGGCCTTTGACAGGAGGGAGACCGTCTTGTACACCCCTAAGTGCTTGGCCATGAGACACGTCACGAGATTCGATTCCTGGTCGTCCGTGACGGCCACAAAGGCATCCATGCCCCCCAGATTTTCGCGGACGAGCAGGTCGATGTCGGTCGAGTCGGCATGGAGCACCAGCACGTCGTCAAACTGTTCGGCAAGCTCCTGCGCCCGCTCGGCGTCCGGCTCGATCAGTTTGATGCGCTTGTCATTGTGCTCGCTCAGTTTGCGCGCCACGGTCGCACCTACCCGCGTACCGCCCAAAATCATGACGTGGGACATTGTGACCTTGCCCTTGCCCAGCAGCCGCGTGACCGGCGTTACGTACTTCGGCCGGGTGAGAACGAAGAGCTGGTCGCCGGCCTGCAAAACCTCGTCGCCGTCCGGGATGCGGGTCTGTCCCTTCCGAACGAGCCCTTTTACCCGAAACTCCAGTTCGGGATGGTCGGCCACTACTTCGTGGAGCGGCTGTCCGACCACCGGGGCGTCGGCGTCGAGGCGCACGCCGAGCAGTTGTACGTGGCCGTCGCAGAAGCTGAGGACGTCGGTTGCCCCGGCCCGACGGATCAGTTGCGTGATCTCCGTGGCGGCGCTTTCCTCCGGGTGAATGACGAGGTCAATACCAAAGTCCTTTGCCTCCAGCACCGAGTGGGTGCGCTCCAGCTCGTCGGTGCGGGTCCGCGCTATTGTCGTGTCGACCCCGAGCCGATCGGCCATCATGCAGGCAATGAGGTTGACCTCGTCTACGGCCGTGACGGCAATGAGGAGATCCGCCCCCCGAATGCCCGCCTCCTCCAGCACCTGGGCCGAGGTGCCGTTGCCCTGAATCGCCATGACGTCGAGGGTGTCGCGCACCTCTCGCAGCACGTCCTCGTCCGTGTCAATCACGGTCACGTCGTGCTGCTCCAGGGCGAGGATGCGGGCCACGTCGTACCCCACCTCTCCAGCCCCTACCACCACAGTCTGCATGAAATCGAAACGGGGTGATCCAAAAGGACAAACGGAAGCAAAGTAGGGCGTGATCGTCGTGGAGGCAAATACGCCTGAGCGAGCCTGCCTGGAAGGAACTCCCTCACCTGACTGTCTCCCTCCGGTCCCCTACGGGCCCGCCCCTCCAGTTCTCTCGACGATCGCCCCATGCGGATTCCCGTCAAAGCAAACGGGGCGAGGCACAACTCCCCACACGCCCCCCTGATCCCAACACAATCGGAAGGAGTACAGCACGACGCCTCCATCCTCGGCCAAATCCTCCCCTCGTATTCGCATTACAACGGCCCCGTGTCCTCTTTGCGTCGCCCCTGAAAGAGCCGTTTTTGCTCGAAGATACGGTGGTGAGTATCAACGTGGTCGCCGAATTTCTCGACCCCTTCCCGGCGCATTTCATCGGCGTGCTCGTCGAAATAGGCCTGCAAAGCGTCCCGGTCGCGCACCTGATAGTGAAGGGTCCATTCGCGCGGATCCGTGGCGTCCTCGTCCTCGGGAACGGTGTCGCCGTCGTCGTGACGGTTAAACCAAACGGCGGCCTCAAAGCCATCGAGGGCCAGCATTTCGCGCACGTGTTCTCGGAGCCACGTGCTGTAGCGCGGGGCAATCTCGCCGTCGACGGTCAAGTTGACTTCGTAGATGAGCATGAGGCAAACGGGATTCGTGAAGAGGCGGCGGACATTGCATCGTATTCAGAGCACGTATCCACACCGGAACCGTGAGGGTCCGCTTCGCCGCGAAGAATCGCGCAAAGATCGTGTGGAAGGCCAGGGCGACCACTCGGATAAGCACCACTTCGAATGATGGCGGCTCGCCTGCCGTCGTTCTTTCTTTTGTGCCAGGAATGTATGGGCTAAGCGTGACGCACTCGTGCGTCTTGAGGATTCGGCGGCGCGTCCGGAACGAGGGCAGCCCCCGACTCAAGACGTACGATGTGATTGCCGTGTGTCCCCCGTTTGCAGACGCCCGTTCCCACAACGGGTGCGCTCTCATCTCCCCCCTTCAGCCTCCTGATCTTCAGCACAGAACCCTACATGTCAAAAATCACCTGCACGCGCCATCCGTCCTCCGTCTCTTCGACCCTGAGCCCGTGAAAGGTGATGGCTTTGATTTCGGTATAAACGGTATGGCGCTGCGCATCGATGGGCTCGCCCCGTACCGTCGCCGTAAGGGTAAGTCCCTCCTCCGCCTCCGCGATCGACTGGACTGTGCAGTCGTAATAGAGACGATCCTCGACGGTATGCCGATAGTTAAGCTCCGAGAGCCAGCGCACCATGAGCGCCTCCCGGTCCCGCCCGGCCACCGTAAGCGTCGTCTCCTCACTCGACCGCACCGCAGAGAGGTCCGTGAGCACGTGAAACATCCCCACGGCGGCACGCTCGAACAACTGCGGCAGCGTCTCGGCGGTGACCCGAATGCCGATGTCGCCGGTATGATCGATTTCGTGGAGCCAGTCGGGCATCGAAGACATGAGACGTTGCAAAACGAAGAGGGGCGATTATGATTCTGTTGCCGATTGGAAAAACGCCGCGCTATACCCGACGTTTACATTCGGACTCGGTGCCCCTAACGGATGTCGTGTTCGAGATTCTCCCACCCCTCCACTCAACAGTCCCCTCAATTTATGCAGGACCGCCGCCACTTTTTGAAGCAAGCCAGCGCCTTCGCCGTCGGCTTCGCCGGTCTCCACGCGTTTGTTGGCTGTGATGATCCCCGCTCCCAGTCCTCCTCGGTTGGTTTCGGCCCCCTTCAGCCGGATCCTGAGGGCATTTTCGATCTGCCGGAGAACTTCTCCTACCAGATCGTGTCGCGCCACGGCGATTCGATGGACGACGGCTTCCGCGTGCCGCACCGGCCGGACGGGATGGCCACGTTTCCCGGCCCCGACGGCACCACGCTGCTGGTGCGCAACCACGAGATTGACGCCGATGCTCCTCGGGACGAGGGACCGTTCCGGTCAGAGGGCGACGCGTCGATGAGCCAACTCCCCGACGAGGAGCGGTACGACGCCGGAAGGAAGGAGCGCGGCGGCCTTGGCGGCACAACCACGGTCGTCTATGACACCGAAAATCAAGCCGTTCGCCGTCAATTTCTGAGCCTCACCGGCACCATTCGCAACTGCGCCGGCGGGCCCACGCCCTGGAACAGTTGGCTCACGTGCGAGGAGACGGTCCAGCGCGCCAACGACACGTTTGCCAAAGACCACGGCTACGTCTTTGAGGTGCCCGCCACAGCGCAGTCCCAGCTCGCCACCCCGCAGCCGATCAAGGCCATGGGCCGCTTCAATCACGAGGCGGTGGCCGTGGACCCAAATAGCGGCGCCGTCTACCTCTCAGAGGACCGTCACGACGGCCTTCTCTACCGGTACCTCCCCAACGAGCCGGGGACACTACAGAAGGGGGGCACGCTCCAGGCCTGCCGCGTCCGGGAACAGGAAAGCCTCGATACGCGCAACTGGGGCGACGGCCCGGACATCTCTCCGGGCACTACCTTCGAGGTCGAGTGGATGGACCTCGAAAATGTCGACACGCCGACGGACGACCTCCGGAAACGGGGCTTCGCCAACGGAGCGGCCCGCTTTGCCCGCGAAGAGGGCATGTGGTACGGCGAGGGCGCAGTCTACACCGCCTGCACCAACGGCGGGAAGATCCAGAAGGGGCAGGTCTGGCGCTACGTGCCCAGCCCCCATGAGGGTACGGACCGGGAGACCGAACAGCCCGGCACCCTGGAGCTGTTCGTGGAGCCGAACGACACAACCGTCCTGGAGAATGCCGACAACCTGACCGTCGCGCCCTGGGGAGACGTGATTGCCTGCGAAGACGGATCGGGCACCGATACGCTCGTGGGCATCACCCCAGAAGGGCAGTTCTACAAGCTCGGCCGCAACGCCATGAGCGAGTCGGAGCTCGCCGGAGCCGTCTTTTCGCCCGACGGGAGCACCCTCTTCATGAACATCCAGCACGAGGGATTGACGCTGGCAATTACGGGCCCGTGGCCGCAGCAACGTAACGGGACCGGTGCCTCCGCCTAACCGCGGACCAGCACCCGGACCGGGAATCCCTGCCGGATCCAGTGCGGGGAAGAAAGACACGAAAAGGAATTCGAAACGCAAGACGCTCGCCCTGGACGATTCGGGGCGAGCGTCTTGTATTTCAGTCGTGCTTTGCGGACGGCGTCCGTCCTTCTCACCGGGACGCCTTTTTCTCCTCCTTCTTCTGTTCGATCTGCTTGAGGTAGGGAATGCCGTCTTCAATCCAAGACGGACCGGTCTCCTCCTTCAGATAGTGGTCAAACCACTCCAGCACCCGGTTGCGGTAATCGACCGAGTTTTTGTCCTGCTTGCTGATACCGTGATTCTCGTCATCGTAGACGAGGAAGGCCAACTGCTTGCCAGCCCGGCGGGCGGCGTTGTAAAACTCGACGCCCTGATTGAATTCGACGGCGCCATCATCGGTGCCGAATGCCATCAGGAAGGGCGTATTCAACGATTCGATGTGGTGGAGAGGCGAGTTGGCCACGTAGGCGTCCATGTCTTCCCAGGGGGGCACCTCCATGCGGCCCTGACTGATCTCGAAGATGCGGGCGTCGGTGCCGCCGCTCCGCCAGTAGATCGAGTTGTACATCGACACCATGTTCGTGAGCGGAGCCCCGGCCACTGCCGCCGCAAACAGGTCCGTCTGCGTGGCGGTGAAGGTCGTCTGGTAGCCGCCCCAGGAGTGGCCCGTCAGTCCTACGCGGTCGCCGTCGACGGGCGTCGTATCGACCACCTTCTGCACGGCAGGGACGATGGCATCGACCGCCGAGCGGCCCGGATCGCGAGGGCGATAGCGGATGTCGGGCTGGAAGACGAAGTAGCCTTCCTGCGTGAACACCGTCGTATTGTACGGATGCTCGCGGGTAGGCACCACGTAGTTGCGGGCCGAGGGCGAGCGGATTTCGTAGATGTAGGTAATCATCGGGTAGCTCTTCTCCGGGTCGTAATTCGCCGGATAGAAGAGTGCGCCCTGGAGCGTCTTGCCATCGGCCGTCTCGTAGGTGACAAGCTCGGAGCGGCCCCAGGCGTACTCCTCCTGAAAGGGATTGGTGTCGGTGACCGGCTCCGCATCGGCCAACGCGGGTCCGGCCCGGAAATAGTCCGGCGAGTCCTCGAAGTCCTCCACGCGGTAGGCGTAGACGTCGGCGGAGTCGGCCCGCGTAAGGCCCGTCACCATCTTCGGTTTCCACACCGCCCGCTCTGGCGTCGCCGTCAGCTGCGTTGATCGGGCGTAGCCGTGCTCCTCGGTCCACTCGTCGTAGAGCGACCAGTACAGCGGCTCGTTCCGCGGAATCACATCAGGCTCGCCGGGATCCTCCTCCGTCAGGTCCACGTAGCGATGCTCCACTGAATCGGCGCGCCCCTTGGTGAGGCGCTCGGACTCAGCCCCGTCCGGCGCGAGGCGCCAGGCGTCGTACTCACTATAGACGACAACCGACCGGTCGCCCTCCGTCCAGCCCGCCACCCCAAACGGCGGCTTCTGCTCCACCGTGTGGTCGTCGGCTGTATCGACGACGGGGACGGGCACGTCGGCGGTGACCGTGGCAGTCTCGCCCTGCTGGACGTCGTAGGTGTGGTACTGGTCGTCCTTCAGCCAGAGGAGGTAGCGCCCGTTGGGACTGGGTCCCTCCCAGTACTGCACCTTCTGCGCCACACGCTTACGCTCGCCGGTCGTCACGTCGATCACGTAGAGATCGTGGTAGACCGGCCCAAACATACGCTCCTGGCGATAGGGCGTCTCGTCGAGCCCCACCGCCCGATCACCGCCGTGGAGGACCTCCACATCTTCGGTGCGCTCAGTGCCAAGGCGGGTCCACACAGACGCCTCGCCCGCGTCCAGGTGCCAAGCGGTGAGGAAATTATCCTGGCGGTCGTGCTCGGCCCGCACCTCCTGCCACGGAATAATCTCCACGTCGCTGGTGTGCCAGACCTGCACGTCCGCCGGGTCGTACTCTTCGAGGCTGGAGTCTGCGGCCGCAGAGTCGGCAGCGGGACCGTTCTCGTCGTCGTTCTCCTCGGCAGCCTCCCGCTTCTGCACCCCAAAGAAGAGGCGATCGCCGTCCGTGGCCCACTCGGGCGTGCGGTACTCCACAATGCGGAGGGAGTCGGGAAAGACGTCGACCTCGGCGGGATCGAAGCGGTGCGTCTCGACGGGCCCACCCGCGAGGTTCCGCCACGCGAGGACGACGTGCGTCTTGTGCTCCCAGTCGTCGGACGAGCGCGCCCGCATCGCCGCGAGCCCAGTGCCCGACGGCTGCCACGAAAGCCCGGTGTAGTCGCCCGGCTCGGAGGCGAGGGTGCGGAGACGTCCGGAAGCGGCATTGTAGAGGCGAATGCCATTGCCAGCCTGCTCGGCCCCGTCGATCGTCATCGCCAGCCGTGGCCCCTCGTCCTGCCACGCAAAGTCGGACACGTTGCCGAAGCTGGTGTAGGTGCCGCTCTGGAGGTCGCGAAGGAGGAGGTCCGCCCCCTCCATGCCGTCCGGCGCCTCCTGGGGCGGGTAGCGCATCATGGCCAGCCAGCGCCCATCGTCACTAAAGGCAAAGTCAGCGACCGACGGGACGAGCGTCGTGTCGCCGGTCTGCAGGTTCAAGAGGCCCAGCGTTCGACGAACAGGTTTCTCCTGCTTGCGCAGCTTCTCCCGCTTCTCCTCCGACATGCCGATGCTGTAGGCAAGCCAACGGCCGTCGGCCGAAAAGGACGGATCGCGCCCAAAGTCGACCGCAATGGTGGAGTCCTGCTCGGTATGGTGGATGCGAAGCACATTCTTGTCGTTGACGCGCCGAATGGGCGTCGCCATCCAGTCCCCCTCTGGAGAGAGGGTGGCCCCGCCGAGGCGTTCCCATTTCCCGTAATCGGTCTCATCGAGCGTGGCCCCTGCCGGGGCTGCCTGTCCCACTGCAACATTCGACCGAAGCAAGCCGACCGACAGCAGCAGCCCCACACAGAGGCCGGCGGCGATCGGCCATCGTTTGAAAGAGCGGACGGAAGAGGAAATCATAACGAGAGGACGTCAAAAGGAGGCAGTAATTCGTTGGGCAAATTTTAACGTTCTCGCGATGGAAATTCCAGCAAGAGGAACGCGTCTCATCGACCGTCCCTGTGCTTTTGCCCCACCTCACCCGTACCATGGAGTGCGGACTGCTCAGCGAATGCGCCTATGCCGGTGGGTAACGAGAAGCTGCTCGGCCAGCCCCTCAGGAATGGATCCGCTCTGTCCCCTCCAGGGACTATTGAGGCGACTCCTTCCTTCTCCTCCTCAACCAAACCGTCCCTGAACAACGTACCGTTTGCCTCGCCTCCAGCAAGCACAATTCGATGCGGAGGCCTCTTCCTCGCCGACTCCTCGTCACTACCGAATGGATGACGCATCATGCAAGACCTTCGCGCCGCCGCCGTTCAGTTCAACCATGCCCCAGGCGACAAGGACGCCAACCGAGCGACCGTGCGTGCCTTTACCGAACAGGCCGCCGCCCAGAACGTCGATCTCCTGTCGTTTCCAGAGATGTGCATCACCGGATACTGGCACCTCCGCACCGCCGACCGGACGACGCTCGACTCGCTGGCCGAGCCCATCCCCGACGGGCCGTCCACGCAGATGCTGCTGACGCTCGCGGACACGCACGACATGGTCGTAGCTGCCGGCTTTATCGAAAAAGACGAGGACGCGCTCTATAACGCGTTCGTCGTGGCGCAGCCGAACGGCGAGATCGCCGTGCACCGGAAGCTGCACTGCTTCCTCAACGAACACATGTCGAGCGGCGACACCTACACCGTCTTCGACGCACCAGGGCTCGGACGGCTGGGCGTGCTCACGTGCTGGGACAACAATCTCGTCGAGAACGCGCGCATCACGGCCCTGAAGGGGGCGGAGCTCCTCCTCGCCCCCCACCAGACCGGCGGCTGCGACTCGCGGAGTCCTGACGCCATGGGCCTCATCGATCCGAAGCTCTGGCACAACCGTCACGAAAACCCAGAGGCCATCGAAGCAGAATTTCGAGGCCCCAAGGGACGAGAATGGCTCATGCGCTGGCTCCCTGCCCGCGCTCACGACAACGGGATGTTTCTCGTCTTCAGCAACGGCGTGGGCCTCGACGACAACGAGGTGCGCACCGGCAACGCCATGCTCCTCGATCCCTACGGCCGCATCGTCGAGGAGACGTGGAAGGCCGAAGACAAAATGGTAGTCGCAGACCTAGACGCGGGACTTCTCGACATGTGCACCGGACAGCGCTGGCTGCGGGGTCGCCGGCCGGAGCTCTATGCCCCGATCGCCACTCGTACCGGAGAGGAGCTCGATCCACGAGCAGCCCGCTTTCAGGAGGAGTAATCCCCTGCACGGGGCGCTACAGGCCCGGATTCTGCTCATGCCTTCCTGCCGAGTATGCTCACCGGGCAGAAGCAACCGCCGCACAGCCGAGCGAGGCATCGTAGTCTACCTCAATCTGCTCAATGACTTCGTTCTCGCCCCCTCAGCCTTGATCGTGGGCATGGGGGAAGTGCCTGACGGTCTGCAGAGTGAGAGGCCTTCCGTCCATCTGTCCCATCGTCCGGCATCAGCACCAAACCGAACGCAAATACGAGGAGAGGCGCACAGGGAAAGCGTTCTTCTCTCATTCGTCCCCTTCCTCCCAACTCCGCAGGATGTCGTTGACCCGGAGCCGAGGTCCAATGTGGCAAGATGGGTCTTGAATTGCCTTCCAGAGGAGTCGACGAAGTCCCCTAGAGAGACACGATCGCCGTGCGTCCACGACACGTTAGATTAACGTTTTACACGTGTCTGGAACATGAAGATTGTTTCGCAACGTCCCTCGCTGCCAACACGCCTCGCCCTCATCATGGCTGATCGTGATCCTTTTCCGCTCCTCTCCCGGCGGCTCTTTCTGACCCTCCTCCTGCTCGTTGGCCTCGCCCTTCCCGCGTGCGGCCCGACTATTTCGGAATTTAGCGCCCGCGCTTACGAGCGCGCCACGTCCCTCAAGGTCGAGTCCCTTGCGCTGATGGAGAACGCAACAGAGCCCTACGCCACTCACGCATCGGCCGTCCAGTCGCTCCGTACAGAGCTCCGAAAGGCACGCGAGTTCGCGGAGGGACGGCCCAACAATCAGATTTCGGCTCAGCAATGGCAGATCCTCATTGACCCGGAGCGCGACCTGCTCGGAGGCTTCCTGCGCGACTGGAAGAAGCAATCGTCGTTCTCGGAGGCCTTCGTGACAGAAAAGAAGAAGCAGATCGCCCAGGCTTTCGACACGATCATCGAACTAGAAAGCGGAAAGCGTGCGCCCGACGAGGTGCCAACCGCCAACTAACTCTCGACAGATCCTTTCGGATTGTCTTTGACGTTTCCCCTCCAGCCCCATGCCCAATTTCGATGACCTTCTCGATGCCCTCAAGAATGAGATCGTCAATCTGGCCGAGTCTCACTTCGACGAGTACCGGGAGCAGGCCGTGACCGATGGGAAAGCCTTCCTGGACGCAACGAAAGAGGACCTACAGCGGTGGACCCGCCTGATGGACGAGGGCGAGCTCTCACAGCAAGAATTCGAATCTCTGGTGCGCGGCAAAAAAGACCTTGCCGAGATGGCCGCCCTGAAGCAGGCGGGACTCGCCGCCGCGAGGGCAGACCAGTTTCGGGACGCAATCATCGACCGCACCGTCGACACCGCAGCCCAGGTGCTTCTGTAAGGGAGACCGTCGTGGATCACTGCCCTCGATCTCGTCGGCTCCGCACGCAAATGGGACAAAATACAAAATGCCCACAGGCCTCGGCGGACCGGTGGGCTGCTGCAATAAAAAAAGCTCCCCTCTGTGACGGGCGAGCTGTTTTTCCTTCAATCACGTCTGCCTACAGTATAACAAAATCACCCCCGGGGTTTGAATAAACTCAGCGTGACAATTTTGCAACGAGAAGAGCTCTGTGCCACTGGGCCTCCTCCGGCTGCCCCTCCTTTGTAGAAGCTGTTTTCATTTCATACGCTTTGAGTCTCGCGGACCCGTTCCTCCCCGCCGGGGATGCAGACGCCGATGTGCTTTCTGTCTACGATCCCATCGGCATCGGATGTGGAGACGGGCGTACATTAAAGCAGGTGCGTAGGGCCTTCTTTCTCCTCCGCCTCCCGACCGTCCGCGGCGATGCGGAAACTGCTAGATGACGATGATTCGCACTTCCGTTCGGGTCTCACTTCCGGAATATGTTCTCGCGGTGCTGCTCCAAATACTCGGGATCCGGCCAGAGAGCGTCTTCCTCAGGAAGATGTGGGGAGCGACCATCGAGCGTGTCCAGCATGCCCGTCGTATTGTAGGAGGCCGTCAGTTCCGAAGAGGTGCGGATGGTGTACTCGGGAGAAATCGTGATGAGGCCGTTCTCGAAGGCCCAGTGGCAGAGCTTGTTGAGGGCAATTCCGTTCCGTGGATCGTCGTTGTGGCTTTCGCTCCAGGGAACGATGTGCGCAGCATCCACGGCGGTGTGGGCGTCGGCCGTTAAAATTCGGATGCCGCTAACGGCACAGCGATGGTCGTACGCTTCTACGACCACGCGACGAAACCCTTTGTCGCGCACGTGTGCTTCCGGCTCGTCAACCTCCGCTGTTTCCTCCGACTGGACAAGGTCCAGGAGCCTGCGACTGTACCGATACGCTTTCTCGTGAACGTGTCCTTTCTCGTACAGGACCTCGTGTACATCCTCGGCAAAGTACGTCTCGATCAAGGTCCGGCGCAGAGGCTCCCGGTCTTCTTCATTCTGCATCAGCTCAAACAGGGAATCGTCAAGTCGTGCGCCGTCGGTGTGCTCGTGCAGCAGGCGCGTCGACCGCAATCGCCGACCGGACTCCACGACATTTTCGTGCCCCGGTGACGGGATGAGATGCCAGAAGCCTTCGCTCGTCAGGTGGTAAAAGGGAAGAGCGATGTTCGGGGGATGATCGATCGGCATCACCGCCCGCCAGTATTCCGAGAACGGATCCCCGAGTGCTGGATCCAATGGAATCCGATTCTCCTCGATGCTTCCCTCCGCAAATCGATCGACCACCGCAAGAAGGAGAAGCGGCTTGTGTGGAGAGGCCTGCAGGGTGGTCGTCGGATAGCGCTCCTGGTTGTGGTCCTGTCGCAGACGGGAGAAGTGATCGATATATTCGGACAATACGGACATGGATGTGGGAACGGAGGAGCGAGATCAACGGGATATCCAGTGACGTGACGTTTGCCTTCGACGCTCACCAACAGATTCGACAAACAAACGGATGAGCGATGTAGCTGCACCGGAGGACTTTTGTGAGTCAGACACGGCCTCCTGCTCTACATTTGATACGCTCCCGCTGGGCCTCGAAAGACTTCCTCCACGTGCCACGTTACGACCTCACCGTCTGGATAGTACGTCGTGCGTTGGGGCGTATGAATGCGCTTACCATGGTGGTCACGTAGGCGAGAGAGGTGGGGATCTGATCCATGAACGGCTTCCGAGACGAGAAGGTAGAGGTCCTCCGTGACGTGCAGAGCGCCCTTGTCAAGCATCTTGTGGTGAAGAGCACAAAGCGCTAAGCCGTTCGATACATCGTCCGGTCCTTGTGCTTGCTTCCACTTGATGTGAGCCGCTTCGAGTCCGATAGGCGTACCAGTCGCTCCGATTCGAAGATCGAAGCCACAAATTGCACACTGATACTGGTAGGCCTGAAGCACCTGGAGGCGGAAGTCAGGGTCGCGGTACGTGGATGCACTTTCAAGATCGAGCCCCGCTGCAACAGCAATGTCCTCATGAAGCGACGACGGAAAATGTGAGGACAGAAGCAGACGAGCAATGCTTCGTCGAAGTCCCGGGTCTTCCCGAAGAGATTCGTAAATGTCTTCAGGAAACCCACCTCTAATGTTCTTCTCCCGGAGTTCGGTAATTCTCGGCGGATCCGAAGTATTTTCCGGTGCGTCCAGACGGTCGGACTCTGGAATAACCCATACACCATCAGTCCGCAGGTGCCAGAATGGGTACTCTGGATGATGGCGCTTTCGGGGCGGTCCAAACTCAACCAGTAGATTCCGCAGGTCCTCTTCGATGTTCGAATACGTCAACCAACGGTCTCCCTGGGCGAGGCGACCCAATGCATAGAGAATGAGGAGCGGCTTGTTTGAAGCACGTTGCTCGCCCTGTTTCCAGACGGTGAGCTCTTCGAACTGGCTTTGTAAGCGTTCACGCCGCGAAGACGATGCCTGCATCAGATATATGGAGTCTCGCTGCTTGTAGCCAAATCTGTTGGAATGGCTGCCAGACCTACCGGTGGACAGGTCGGGCGCCTGTCGAGCGTGCAGTCGATTTTCTCCTCTGCCGTACGCCCCCCACGTCCACACTCTCATGCCCAGACCTTACCCCGTCACCTGCGTGTCGGCCAGCTCGTCGCCCCAGCGTCGGCCGTCGTCGCGCGTGAGCACGCGATAGGCCTCGTACAGCCCCACGGCCAGCCCCAGGAAGCCCACAGCAGCGCTAAAGAATCCGCCGAAGAGGGGAAAGGCAGCCACGGCACTCGCGACCGGGCCGAGGCCCCACATCCAGTTGCGGCGCACCGACGTTTCGATGTCCATCGGCCGCCCGTCGAGCCGGTGCACGTGCAGATCCATCAGGTGCTTGCCGAGGGAGCGCTCGTGCATAAACTCCAGCTCCAGGCCGTCGCGCACCACGAAGTATCCGGCGCCTAGCAGTCCCCCAATCATGGGAATGCTGGAGAGTACCCCCGCAACAATACTGTCAATGAGAAGGGCGAGAAAGCGGGTCAGTTTTTCTGGAGCCGTACCAGCGGAGGACGGAGAGGAGGGAGACATATCGGAGCTGAAAATAGGTATATGACAAAAAGCTGTACTGCGAAGAAAACGGGACGAACGGGAAAGGGCAAGTTCAGAATGCCCCCGACCGTCCATTCCCCTGAATGGTTCTCAGCCATCGTCACGACGCCAGAATGTCTCGTTCCAAATCCCGAAGCGCCTGCAGGACTCGCCTCCGATCAGATTCCGTCTCCAGGTCGACCTCCTGCAAGGGCAGAGGGGCGGTCGTGGCCTCCATGCCAGTGCCAGCCTCCGTGGTCGTGATGACAGCCAGACGAAGCGGGGCGTCCCGACCTGCCGGCGTGGACCCGAGCCGGATCCGCATCTCCCGCTTCGCGTCCGCAACAGCCCTCATCAAGCGCGCGGCGGAAGGCGTGTCCACCGAGCGTGGCAGGACAGTGTCGACGAGATCAATGGGCGTGCCATCCGATCCGCAGATTTGTTCCGAGAAATGCTCACTTGCGACCGCAAGATAGGACCTCATGACGTGGGGGGTGTGTTCACCTGACTCGTGGGAGGAATCCAACGCGATGCTTCGTACATCGTCTCGACGGACGTATGCCACAGGGCGGCTGGGGTTCATCCCCCCTCCCACTCCCGCCCGACCCATTACCCTCCTGTCCTCGCCATGTCTCAATCCCCTGAAGCCCGCGCGAATCTTGAAGAGACCGACCTTTCCGACCAAACTGCCCTCGTCACCGGCTCCACCAATGGCATCGGGCGGGCGGTCGCCCTTGCCCTGGGGCGCCTTGGAGCCGACGTTCTCGTGCACGGGCGCGAGTCCAGTGCCGGCGAGAGCCTCGTGGAAGAGTTGACCGACCTGAGCGTCCGGGCGACGTTCGTCCAGGCGGACTTCGCCGATCCCGACTCCGTGCTCTCCCTGGCCGAAACCGCTCAAGACTGGTGCGACGGGCTCGATCTGCTCTTCAATAACGCCGGTGCCCTATTCCAGGCTGGGGACCGAACTCCCACCGGGATCGAGCGAACCTTTCAGGTCAACCACCTGGCTCCCTACCTGCTAACGGCCCAGTTGCTCGACCACCTGAGGGACGGAGCTCGTATCGTCACGACGGCCTCGGATGCGCATCGGGGCGCCGTCCTCAATCTCGAACGGGTGCGGGGATCGGAGCCGTTCTCGGGCATGGAGGCATATAGCCACTCCAAGCTCGCCAACATTCTGTTTGCGTCGGAGCTGGCACGGCGGCTGGATGCGACCGGACGCGCCGTCCAGTCGCACAGCGTCCATCCGGGCTTCGTCCCTGGCAGTCAATTCGGACGATTTCTTCCGGGGCCTCTCTCTGGCCTCTTCCGCATGCTGGGCGTGGTGCCGGGCACAGCCTCCGTGGCCGACGGGGCCGCCGAACTGCTCCACGCGGCCCTCTCGCCGGACGCCGCGGAGACCTCTGGGCGCTACTTTACCGGACGGGCCCCTGTCGAGCCGTCGAGCGCAGCCCGCGATGCCGATGCAGCAGCCCGCCTCTGGACGCGCAGTGCCGAGATGCTCGACATGGCAGAACCCCTCGCCGACGCCCGGCCCCGCTCCTCAGCACAGTCATAGCTTCCCCTCGCCCCCCTGATTGCTTCCTCCATGCCTCCTTCTTCACCACAGGAGTCCCCTCCCCGCTGGGCAGGCTACTGGCGAGTCCTCCGGTACAACGGTACGCGGCCGAAGCCCCCCACCTACTACGACGCCTCCCTCACTTCGTGGGACGTCCTGACGGAGACCTCCCCCTCCACTCTGTCGGTTGCGCGTCATCCCATTCTAGACATTCGGGACAACATTCTCGTGTTGAAGGATGAGGGTGAGCCGGACGAGAATACCGAACAGTGGGAGATCGACCTCGAAAATGAGCGGCTTCGCGTCACGGCCCTGACCGGTCCTCACGAGGGCGCAACGGGCCTTGCGGAACGCATCGACGAGAACCCGCGCGAATCGTTCGCGTGACCCTTCCCGCACGCCGAGCTACCGCCCCAGCTCTTGACGAAGACGCTTCACCTGCCGCTTCACGGCCACTACCTCGTCGCGGTCTGCGGCCTCCAAGGCCCTCTCGAAGTACTCCAGCGCCTTCTCGTTTCCCTCCCGACCATCACTGGAGAGCATCACCTCTCCCGCCCGACGATAGGCCTTTGCCTTCCACCGACGCCCCAATTCGTCGGGCTCCACAGCCGTGAGGTAGGCACGGGCGCGATTGATCTTCTCCTCAGGAATCTGCTCCGGATCCTCATTTTCCAGAATTTGCTCCACGCGGCGCAATACGTCGTATGGATCCTTGCACTCGACGTACCGCTGGCATTCCGCCTCCGACAGCAGCCGGTCTCGGCCCAACACCTCTACTTTCTTTTCAAGCTGCAGGGCATCGTGCTGCTTGGCCACGAGGGTGCGGAGATCGTTCCATACCTCTGACTTCGAGCGTGGGAACGCGTCCTGCCATGCCTGATCGGCGATCCGGTCATAGACCGTCCGGAACTCCTCCCATTCCATATCGGCTCGTAAAACGAACCGTGCGACCTCCCGAACCACCGACGGAGTCGGGGTCTGGTATGCCTCGTGGAACCCCTCCCCCTCCGGAGCACTCATCACTCCCTGGAGATCGAAAATGAGAATCTCCACGTACAGAAAGCCGGCCCGTTTCCACTGTCCCTCCTGTCGTATGTACTCGGCCGTGTCGTACCGCACGTTCCGATACCGCCCCCACTGCTCACGCTCGGCGTACTGCTTCGCTTCGTCGCTGAGGTTGGACAACGGACCGGCCATATTCAACGCAAGAAGTTGGGATAACGAGCAGTCGTGCTGCTCGTGCCGGACGTCTTCATCCTGCCGGGGCTGGACGCTGCACGTCCTGTGCCCAACCAACCACTGCCCTATCGACTATTCCCCCTCTGGATGGCGAAGAGCGGATAACGGGGTTATCGACACGAGCGGCGCGTTCAGGAGTGGGAAACGCCGGGAGTAAAAGGCCTGCCTGAGTTGCAAGAAGCAGGCACTTCCTCCAATATTTAGTCACGAGATTTTGACGGAAGCAGCCTCTCAGTGTGCAATCAAGATCCGCCGCTAACGGACGGAAAAAGGTCGCTTGATGAAAGAACTGCCCATCAGGTCACAGTGCCGCAGTACCAGACACTTGTTTGCATAGAATGTAACAAACTTACACCCCGGGATCGTTTAATCTAAGGATTACTAATATGTAACGATATCAGGCTTTCGCCCCTCTCACCCAACACAGATGCCCCTTCCCATGGAGTCAGGACGAGCCCCCTCATGTCCTCCCCCAATTTTGGCTGTAGCGGGAATGGTATTTGTCCGAACGAAACGCCCCCGGTTAGGTTGAGCCTCCCTTCTCCCCCTCCACGTAGGTCCTCCACCGGAGCCTTGCCCACGCCTTCCGGGTCGTCCCCAGCATCATCGTTTCGTCGTACAGACTGTACGTAGCCCCCTCATGTCGTTGAACGGCTCCGACGTACTACCGAGCGATTGTGGCTCGGACGACGTGTATTCACTGCTTTCCGCCAGTGGGGACTTCTCGATCGTGGTTCGTCCAGACGACGCGGTCGCCTGCTGGAGCGACGCCCTCTTAACGCTGACCGGATACTCTTCTTCAGAGGTGGACTCTGCCTCCCTCCCGTCCCTCTTTGCCCCGGACGACCGACCCGACCTCATCGATCTCCTGTCACGGGTCCGCTCGGGGCACGCCCCGAAAGAAGAGCGGCTCCATCTCCACACCAAACAAGGAGAGATGATCTCGGCCCGAATCACTGGGGTCCCGCTTCACTCTGCCCCTTCCGACGGCACGGTCGCCCTCATTGGCCACGACGCTCAGCCCCAGTCCTCCCCCGACCCCGAGACGAGCTTCCGGGCCCTGTTCCGCAACGTGCAGGATGCTGCCTTCCTGCTCAGGGTACAACCGGGGACGTCCGCCCCCCAGTTTCGGGTCGTCGAGACCAACGCGGCGTTTCGAACCCTTACCGGCTGTCCGCGCTCCTCGACTCCGCTGTCTCTTGAAGACGTCTTTGGCCCGAACAACGGATCCACCCTCTCCTCCCATGCCCAAGCGTGCGTCCGCGATCACACGCCCCTTACGTACGAGGACCCAGTGGCGACGCCCTCGGAGGACGTGGATCGGATTGTCCGGACAACCCTCTCGCCCGTACCGGACGAGCGCCCTGCAGCCTACCTCCTCGGCATCGCCCACGACATTACTGAGCGGCGCGTCATGGCCAATCGGCTCCGCGAGCGTCGGCGGTGGATTCGGGTCATCACCCAGAACGTGTCGGAGGGCATTTACCGTAGCACCCCCGACGAGGGACTGGTGTATGCCAACCAGGCCTTCGCCCAACTCTTCGGATACGACGATCCCGATGAGCTACTCCTGCTCGACTCGGCGGACCTGTACGCCCACCCCGACCAACGCGAGGAGCTGCTTCGCCTCGAGCACACGACGGGCGGGGTGGAGGGAGTGGAGATCCAGTTTCAACGCAAAGACGGCTCGACCTTCACCGGGCTTGTGAGCAGCACCGTGGTGCGGGACGATACTGGAGCCGTGCAGTACTACGACGGCGTCGTAACCGACATCACGGAGCGCAAAGAAGCCGAGCGCGCTCTGCGGGCCAGCGAGCGGCTGTTTCGGGAAATGTTCGAGGAGCACAGTGCCCCCATGCTGCTCATTGATCCGAAATCGGGCGAGATCGTGCGCGCCAACGCCGCTGCTGCTTCCTTCTACGGCTACTCGCGCGAGGCGCTGACGAACCAATCGATCCAGGACATCAATCAGCTGGACGCGGACGCCGTGGCCGAGAAACGCGAGCAGGCCATGAGCCAGGCCCACAATCGGTTCCTCTTCTCCCATCGTCTCCATGACGGCACGGTGCGCACCGTCGAGGTCCACTCCTCCCCCATTGAGGTAGAGGACCGCAAATTGCTCTTCTCCATCATCCACGACGTCACGGAGCGAAAACAACACGAACGGGAACTGCAGAACGAACGCGACCGGTTTGCGACTCTCTTCGAAAACCTTCCGTCGCCGGTTGTCCATGGGCACATGGAGAACGACAAAACGGTGGTCCGCGACGTCAACGAGGCGTTCGAGGAGGTCTTCGGCTACGATGCGAATGCGATCGAAGGGACGCCGCTGCCGTCCCTGATTGCACCTGAGGGCCACGAGGCGGAAATGACCCGCGTCACACGGGCCGCGCTGGAGCAGGGCACGCTCCAGACAGAGGTGCAGCGGGACACGAGGAACGGCGTGCGCGACTTCCAGCTGCACGTAGCCATGCGGGAGTCCAATGCCTCTCTCCGCGAGGGGTATGCCATGTACGTCGACATTACCGAACGGAAGCAGCGCGAGAAGGCCCTCGAAGAACGACGGGATAAGGTGGAGGCCCTCTATGCTGCCACCGGCAAGCTCCTGCGCGCCGACCTCCGCACAGAAGTGGCCGCCCGAATCGAGGCCCTGATCAATGACACGTTCGGCTATCCCTTTGCGGCGGTGCGGCTCGAAGAAAACGACCAACTCGTCCCGGTCCGCCTCTCCCCCCAGTCGGCCACGTACATGCCGGAGCGCCCCCCTCGCTCCCTGGACGGCGACAGCCTGGGAGCGCAGGTCTATCGTTCCGGCACCACCCGACGGGTGCCCGACCTGCAGTCCTTCGACAACGACCTGGACTACGGCACGCTTCGGGGGGCGGCCTGTGCCCCCATCGGCGACCACGGCGTCGTGGATCTCGCAAGTCCCGAGGAAGGAGGCATCGACGCATTCGATCTCCGCCTCGTCGAAATTCTTGCCGGAAACGCGGCTGTTGTTTTCGATCGCCTCGAACACGAGCGGGAGTTGATGGCGGCCAAGGAGGAGGCCGAAACGGCCAACCAGGTCAAAAGCGCCTTTCTAGCCAACATGAGCCATGAGATTCGAACGCCCCTGACCTCCATCATCGGCTTTGCGGAGGCCATCGGCGACGAGATGGATGTGCAACCTGATGAAGCAAATAACGGGGAGCCGATCGGGCACTTCGCGGACCTCATTGCCAAGAGCGGCAACCGGCTCCTCGAAACGCTCGACTCGGTGCTCGACCTCTCTCAGCTAGAGGCGGGCTCCATGGAGATGGACGCAGAGCGAATCGACGTAACGACGGAGGCCGAGGACGCCCTTTCCCTAATCATGCCTCGCGCCGAGGAGGCCGGCCTCTCCCTCCATGCCGATACGCCAGACGCTCCGTGTTGGGCCCGCGCCGATCGAAGTGCCCTGCGACGCGTGCTTCACAACCTGCTCAGCAATGCCGTCAAATTTACCGATCGCGGCGGATCGGTCACGGCCCGGGTTCGCTGCGCGGACGACACCGTCGCGATTGCTGTGGAGGACACCGGCGTGGGAATCGATCCGGAGCGCCTGCCTGAACTCTTCGAGCCGTTCAAGCAAGCCGCCACCGGCTCTGAGCATGGCCACAGCGGGAGTGGACTGGGCCTTGCCGTAACGAAGCGCCTAATCGAACACATGAACGGCTCGATCGAGGTAGACACTGAGAAAGGCGTCGGAACGTGCTTCAAGGTGCATCTTCCCTCTCCGTCTGCCTCCTCCTCGTGATCCGCACCAGGCCGCAAACAACCATCCGCTCGGAACGCCCCCTTCGTCCCTTTCATTCGCTGTGTTCAGCGCACGGTCCAGAACCGGCGCCTCATACTTCTCACTCTGTTTCCACAACCCCCCACACTCTGATGGACGACCTTGAAATGGACGAGCCGAGTCCGGAATTCATGGCCGCAACCTACGTGGCCCAAATCGCCCCTCTTCTCTTCGACGTGGCCGACCAGGCCCGCGAGATTGGCGACGAGCCCCAGCACGTGGCCGTGGCCGAGGAAACCGTGACCGCTCACATCAAGCGGCAAAACTTCGACGTCGAGCGTACCGTGGCCACCGTGCAGAAGGTGGAAGACGGCATCGAAATTGAATACCAGGGCCGTACTGCTACCCTCTCCTTCGACGACGACGAATAATGCGTCCCCCAATCGATCAGACTGCCCCGTCCGACACGGCCGAGGCGGCCTTCGGCCTCGGCTGTTTCTGGGGCCCGGATGCTCTTTTTGGGGCGATGACCGGCGTCGTGCGTACGTGCGTCGGGTATGCCGGGGGGACCACCCCCGCCCCGACCTACGAGGAGATTGGCGATCACATCGAGACGGTGCGCGTCGAATACGACCCCACAACGCTTTCCTACGTCGATCTCCTCGACGCCTTCTGGGCCGCCCACGACCCGACGCGCGCCCCTTTCAAGCGTCAGTACCAGACGGCCCTGTTCCCGTGCACCGAGGAGCAGGCCCAGCAGGCTCATTCCTCACGCACCGCGGTTGCCGAGCGGATAGACGCCCCCCTCACTACTGAGATTATTGCAGAGGCGTCTTTTTCTCGGGCCGAAGCCTATCACCAGAAACACAAGCTCCGCCGCCATCCCGATCTCTTCGAGGCCCTGCGCGCCTTCTATCCGAGTGACGAAGCATGCGTGAACGCCCCGGCTGCCGCCCTCCTCAACGGCTACGTTGGGGGACAGCGGGCCCCGCGGCATCTTGCGGACGACGGCCCTCGGCTGGGCCTGCCTCCAGAGACCACCGATCACCTTCGCACGCTGGTGGAACGTCGACACGCCTGATGCTACGCATCTCCTGACGCGGTGAGAGCAATCACCTCTTTAAAATCCAACGCCACGAGGATTTCCTGCCCGTTTTTGTGGTAGCGGTAAAGCTCGCTCTCCTTGGTTCCGTTCGTCGCATTTCGGTACTGAACAAAATCCTCCGCCATCTTCTCAGCCTCCGAGCGGGGCACCGCCTCCAACGTGCGCTCGTGGATCGAAGCACTGTCTGGCTCATGATTCCGAGCCGGAGTGCGAAACGTGATCTTTACATCCATGACTGCTGCCGTTCTGCGTGAGGTTAGGCCTTTAAAACATACAAAGCCGTCGCAACCAAACAATACTGGAGAATACGCACTTTCGGAGAAAGCTGGTTCTACCGTAAGGCGCTTGCGTCGCAAACAATATGAAATATGCGTTGTTCGTGGAGAAACTTTACGATCAGGAGAACGCCGATCCCATCCGCTGTAAACAGTCACACGAAGACCCCTCCCTCCCTAAGGCACATTCCGTCTTTGTCCCCGAGAGCACTCAGAGCAACCCGGGCCGGCCCTACCGTTGTCCCCCAGCGTTGTCGATGCGGCGGACCCGGCCGGTCTGTCCATCCAGTTCCACCTCGTCGCCTGTTTCCAGTTGGTCAACGATTCCCGGCAGGGAAACGATGGAGGGAATGCCGATCTCCCGCGAGACGATGGCTGCGTGGGACAGCAGACTGCCGCGCTCGACCAGAAGCCCCGACGCCCCAGCAAAAAGCGTGACCCAGCCCGGGCCGGCCCGCTCCGTCACTAGGATTTCGCCCGGTTCTAGCGTCGCGTCTCGCGGGTCCCGAACGACCCGTACCGGTCCCCGCACGGTCCCGGAACAGCAGCCCGTTCCCACCCATCCATCGTCGGCGGACGCGCGCGCTTCCTCTTCGTCGGCCCCGTTCGTTTCCGGAATGAGATCAAAAACATGCACAGCCCCACGGGTCCGGACGCGATCCGGCGGAGGAGGCGCCGCATGATACTGCTCAAACTCGTTGCGCCGGGCGTCCACCAGTGCCCGCAGGTGGGTCGACGAGGCCGTGCCCTCCACCACGCCCAGGAGTTCGCCGCGCTCCAGGTAAAATACGTCGCGAGCATCGTCCAGCCGATCATTGGCGACGAGGCGACGCCCCATCTCCAGGAAGATGCGCCGAACCTTCCCAAAGACTCGCGTCCGTTCGAAACGAAGATCCTCCCGCGCCGCAATCCGGTCGCGCGCATGTCGCAGTGCCCATCGGGCTCCCCAGTATCGTACGGGCTTGCCGGACAAGGCCTCGTCCAATGCATCCTCCGCCTTCTTCCGCATGCGCTGCTCATCCGGGCCCGACGCCGCATCGTCCTCCTGGGCTCGCCGCGCCATCGCCCCTATCGACTGCCAGAGTGATCGCGGATTGTCCCGAAGGGTCGGGCTCTCCAGCTTGAGTTCATTGAGGCACCGGTCGCCGAAGCGATCCAGATACGCTTCGTACTTCGCGCGGAGCTCAGGCCGATGGTCGAGTGCAGCCTCAATCTCGTGCAGCGACCCGTGGAGGAGCGTCGTCGTGAGCCGCGGCCGCCCCGTCACGTGCTCCGCCATGTCGTGCATGCGGCGAGCGGGCTCGGTACTTGCGTGCGTCCCATGGCCCGTGAGAAGATGCTTGTACTGGCCGGCGGCCGCACCGCCCCAGCGCTCCACCGCCCGCTTCGAAAGGCCGAAAAAGACCATAGCGAACACGTTGTTGGCGATGGGGACATCCCACCGATCCAGCAGCTTCTCCTCCAGCGTGCGGTAGGCGTCGGCCAGCTCGTCGAGACGCATGTGCTCCAGGCCAGGCGACGACGTCAGGGTGCGGTCGAGCAGATCATGAAAATCATCAATCCGGTCGCCCATGCGGACATGATACCACGCCAGGTGCAGCCCCGACCACATAATGCGGAGAGCGTTCCACACCCTTTCCCCCACGGAAGCTGCCTCCCGCTCCGGGAGCAGCTCTGCCGGCAGCCGTTCCTTCACCCCCATCATGTCTTCCATGAAGGCGCGGTTGAATCGGAAGCCGGGAAGCTGCGCCAGGGCCCGGTACCAGCTCAGCAGGTTGTAGTAGACGCGCCCCCGAATGAGTCCAATCATGGAGCGGAAGGTGTCCGCGTGAGCCTCGAGGACGGACTCTGGAACCTGCACGGCCCGAAGAAAGCGCTGGGAGGCCGCTTCGTAGGCACGACGAGCAACCGTAAAGGTAAGCGGGGTCGTGACCCCACTGTAGTTTTCGGAAATGTTGCTGTTGTCCCACACCCGAAGAGGCGCGTCGGGATCAGGGCGCCCAGCGAGCTTCGGAATGGGGCAGGCTTGAAGAAGAAAGAGAGTGTCCCCCTTCCAGGCCCACTCCACGCTCTGCGGACAACCAAAATGGCGCTCAACCCGGCGTGCCTGTTTAGCCACAGCCGTGGCCTGTTCGTCCGTAAGCGCCGGCGCAGAGCCGTCCTCCTCCATCAGCGTAGCTTCGCGCAGTCCCGAGCGGCCCTCCCGATGCCACCGGTGTGCCACGTGCTGCTTCCGGATCGTCCGCTCGGCCACCTGTCCGTCCCGATCAATGCAAAACGTGTCGCCGTCCTCGGCCCCATCCACCAGTGCGGTTCCTACGCCCCGCACGGCCCCGATCACACAGATCCCGCGTCGGCCCGTCGACGGATCTGCCGAAAACGCAACCCCGGCACGGTCGGGATTGATCATGCGCTGCACGACGATAGCGGGCAGAGACGGGGATCCGCCCCTCCCCTGCGCCCGCCGGTCCTCAAATGCCGACGGCCGAAACGCCGACCGCCACACGTCTGCCACACGATCGGCCACCTCAAGCGAGGGGACGAAGAAAAAGCGGTCCAGCGACTCCGCCCCACTCTGATCGACGGCCTCCTGCCCCAACGCCGACGCTCGCACGGCGAACAACAGGTCCTCGTCCTCCTCGAACGTGCGACCAATCGCGTCGGCCAGGGCGTCCCGCACCGCCAGAGACAGCCTCATGTCCGCACGGTCGACATCAGAACGCCGCCCCTCGCTCCACGCCTCCTGCTGCTCCATCGAGAGACTGTCCCACAACCCCTTGGGCGTGACGGCAAACCAGTCCGGCACCGTAAACCCTGCGTCGACGAGGGCGTGGAGGGACCGGGCCTTGTCCCCGAGCTCCGGGGGGGAGGTATCGTCTCCCGGCGCCCAGGTGTATCGAACGTCGGCAGCAGCGCGTGTAGACATCAGATTGTGCCGTTCTGGTGAACAGGAGTCGATGAGCACCGGAGGTCATCATGATGGTGAATTCCCGCCCCGCTCATCGAGCGGCGGTCGACCGTCAGCTCCAAAGGCGCACGCCCCCCATCGTGGCGCCCCGTACTCGCCAAACAGCTCCTACCAGAAGTCCAAGCACGCCGGCCGTCTAGGTTCCCCTTCCTATCCGTAGCGGAGAAGCAGAGCGCCCCAGCACGCCTTCAGCTACTGCCCAAACGGAATGGTCACGCCGAGCCAGGGGGCCGCGATAAAGTCGCCGGTCTCCTCTCCCAACGGACGGAACAAGGCAAAGTCGACCGCAAAATTTTCGGGCGCCCATCGAACCCCAAACGACATCACTCCATTGCCCTCGGCAAAGAAGTAATTTTCACTGATGAGATAGGTCGTTCGGCTAATGCGGGTCATGCCACTCACATTGATCACAGGTGTCTCCGAAAATTCGTCCTCTGCGTAGCCGTAGCCGAGTCCGAAGGTCGCGTTGTGATCCCGATTTCCGATCGTGGAGGCCCCATAGACGAGCCCGACCCCTACATTCTCCTCGGCAAGAACGCCCCCAATGACAGCCCCCCCGGCAAGGTGAACGTTTTCTGTAGGCGAGACCGACACCTTCGGGAGCACCCAAATCGGCAATGCATTGGCCCCGAACAAGAAGATGGGAACGGTGCCGCCCCCAATCGAGACGTTGTCGGACACGCCGTAGTGCACATTGTTAAGTAGGATCCAGGTGTTCTGGTAGTAGCCGTGTCCCTCGGGGATCCCAATCGCATTCGGGGCAAAGAGATAGCGTGTGGACTGGGGATTGCGGAACCAATACTCTCCATCTCGGATGCGGGCGGGGTCCACCTCCTCCATGCGTTTGATGTTGGCCCGCTCAATCGTCACCTCTCCAAGCTGTCGCGTATCGATCACGATGTCCTGCTCATTCTCGGCGACCAGTGCCCCGATGACGGTCTGTCCTTCGGTCGTTTCGATCCTATAGAATCGTTTTGGCTCCTCGCTCTCTTGGGCGTAGAGGGGACCGCTGGGAAGGCAGGCGACACACAGACCAAGAATCATCACCGCAACGCCGATCGGGATCGGGGTTTTCCTCCGGATGTATGGTCGTGCCCGCACTTCCCGTGAACGCAGCCGAGCGAAGAGGGACTGAATACGCGAAAGGAGAAACATGACAGTATTGGAATACAAGAGACAAAGCACGACGTACATTTTAAGGGCCCAATTCGCCCCTTACGCTTCTCCAAAGAATCTCTTCAATAATGGGACGCAGGATTCTCGCGATCCGTCACATCTAATTCACCGATCCGAGGTCTCTTTGGCGTCCCACCAGTTGAATTCCAGCGCCCCCTTCACAAAAAGAGGAGGCGTCCACGACAAACCAGACATCCGTCCGGAAAAATCGGCCGTGGCCGGTTTTTTTGGTCTTATGTCCGATCCTCAGGGGGACCCTGGGCCTGCTCGGCGTACTCGGTCGGCGGACAGCCGTGGGTCTCGCGGAAGAGACGAGAAAAGTAGCTGGCGTCGCGGTAGCCTACGGCATCGGCAACGTCCGAGATGGTGTCCGCTCCCTCCTCAAGCAGTGCAGCCGCGTGCTGCAGGCGTCGTGTGCGAATGAACCCGGCGGGCGATAGACGGGTCACGTCCTTGAGTTTGCGGCGGAGGTGGCGTGTGCTAAGGTCCATCTCGTCGGCCAGCCAGTCGACTCCAAAGTTGCTGTTGTCGATGTGCTCGTCGACGATTTCGCTGAGGGATTCGAGAAAATCCGCCTCCTCCGATGCGACCGATGCGTCCTTGGGCTCCATCCACTCCGGCACCCGCACCTGCGCTTGCACGAGCTGGCGAATTTCGATCAGGTTTTCGATCCGCGCCTCCAGCTCCAGCGGATCGAACGGCTTGGCCACGTAGGCATCGGCTCCAGCCTGAAGGCCACTGAGGCGCGTGTCGTCGTCCGACTGCGCCGTGAGCAAAATGACCGGAAGGGAGCGGTGCTGTTCATCCGCGCGGATGGCCCGGCAGAGCGCCACTCCGTCGCGGCCCGGCATGGTAGTATCGCTGATCACCAGATCGAGACGCTGCTCTTGGAGCACCTCAAGAGCATCATCGCCATCGCTTGCCGTGACGACCCGGTAGGTGGGCCGAAGGAGTGACTGGAGATAGTCCCGCATCTCTGCCTCGTCGTCTACGACAAGCACTGCCGGTCCCTCGGCCTCCGGTTCTTCTGCCTCTGTCTCCGGCCCCGGCAGATGGGTGCGCCAGGACGAAAGGTCCAAGGAGCCCACTGCAATCCGCTCCTCGTCCTCGGCCACATCTTCATCCGACACATGCTCGTCGCCCCGCGGGAGCCGCACGACAAACTCCGTCCCAAATCCCGGCTCGCTCTCGACGTCGATTTGCCCCTGATGGCGCTGCACGAGCGCACGAGTGTGTGCCAATCCAATTCCCATCCCAATCCACTGCTCTGCCGCCGCAGCAGTGTCCGGACCGCCCTGAGTCTTTCCCACCGGAATGGCACTCTCCTCCTGCCCAAATACCCGCGCCCGAAGGCCCTCCGGCAGTCCCGGTCCCGTATCACGGATTGCCACCTCGACGGCTCCATCCACAGGCCCAATGCGCACCCGGACCGTCCCCCCGTCCGGCGTGTACGTAATGGCGTTCGTGAGCAGAGTGGCGAGAATTTCCGCGAACCGATCCGGATCCATCCAGACGTTGAGGCGGTCGGCGTCGATCTCGCACTGCAACGAAATTCCTTTCTCCTGCGCCCATTGCCGAAAGGGGGGCACCACGCGACGGGCGAGTGCAACGAGGTCGACCTCCTGCAGGGCGAGCTGCAACCGTCCCTCGTCCAGCGCGGACAACTCCAAGAGCTGATTTACGAGCCGCTCCATCCGGCGACCCTGATCCTCCATGAGATCGAGGCGATGCTGAAGCGGGACTGCCAGGTCCCCAAAGCGCCCGTCCAAGGCCTCGCGGATGGAGCCAAGAAGAAGCGTGAGGGGCGTGCGAAACTCGTGGGACACGTCGGCAAAGAAGCGACTCTTCGCTCGCTCAAGCTCAGCGACCTGGTCGTGGAGTCGCTCCGCCGTACGCCGGGCCCGGTGCTGCTGGTAGCGGGTGGAAAGGAGCAACGCCGAAATGACAGCGAGCGCGGCTGATGCAAATCCCGTTCGCAGCAGATGACTCGTCTGCACCAGCTCCGGATTCGCTGCTCTCGTCCCCACCACCCCGTAGTGCCCAATCCCAAAAAAGACACTGAGGAGCATGCCCCCCAAGAGAAGAGCCTGCCAGGGCCGGTATGGGATAACGGCCACCGTCAGCACATTGACGAGAATAACGTACTCGACACTCAGAATGCCCCGGAAGGCATCGTGCACCAGCGACACCGCCGCAATCCCCACCGCGAGGAGGCCGCCCAACAGTCGCCCTGTTCGCAACCGACAGCCCGATCGGCCCAGCCCAACCGCTGCTGCACACGCAAGCATGACCGCCCCCTTGTCCCAAAGCACGTACGTTGCGGGCGTGATCGTTTCTGGATACCACCACATGGTCGGCCGCCCAAGCACGCCCCAATTGATTATCCCCAACACGAGCATGCCGAGGCCCCCGATCATTCCTCCCCATTGAAGACCGATGCGCATCACCTCCGCAAGTGTCTCCCGAAAGTCTCGATCGTTTTCGAGACTCCGGGGCGAAAGGAAGACACGACGGGCTCGTTCTGCGTACGTCCGATCCTCCATAACCACATCCGCTCTCATTCAAAAAAATCGCCCTCACCCCTGCTGAACCAGCCTGAGGGGTGTACGCACTCTGCTTCCATGCGTTGGACACGAATCTCTGCCAAAAAGAGTGGACTTTCCCGAATGCAGAGAATTAGTTTATAGTCGCATGCTAAAATTTAACTGTACCCGCGGTCTGTGTTCGGCCTTCCTGTCCCTTCCCTCCGGTGGACGAGCGGACTCCTGCTCGTCCTGTTCGCCCTCTCCCTTCTCTGGCCGTTGCCGGGATCCGTCTCTCCAAGTGCCGCGCCGTCCACCCTCTCAATCACAGCCCAGGACCGGACGCCACTGCGCGAGGTGTACCCAGAGGGGCGAAGCCGTCCGGTCTCGGTGCAGACGCTTCCACAACACGTCACGGACGCCTTGATCGCAACCGAGGATCAGCGGTTTTTTTTCCACCCCGGCATCGACCCGATTGCGATCGTGCGAGCGCTGTGGAGCAACTGGACGCACGGGCGCATCGTGAGCGGCGGCTCTACGATTACGATGCAGGTGGCTCGCCTCCTGCGCAAAGACCCGCCCCGAACGATCGGCAACAAGCTGATCGAGATGCACCTTGCCCTGCGGCTGGAGTTGCGGTTGTCCAAGCAGGAGATTCTGTCGCTGTGGTTGAACCGCGTCTCGTACGGCAACCGCACCCACGGCATTGAGGCAGCCGCGCACCTCTACTTCGGCAAGTCGGCCCGCGACCTCACACGCGCCCAGGCCGCCTACCTGGTCGGCCTCCCCCGCAGCCCGAGCCGCTACAATCCGTTTCGCCACCCCGAGCGCGCCGAGCAACGACACCACCACGTCCTGCGGGCCATGCAGCAGCATGAGGTCCTCACCCCGGCCGAGCGCACCCGTCTGGCGGCCATTCCGATCAATCCGCAGCGCTCCGATCCGGCGTTTGACGCCCCACACCTCACGCGATGGCTCTTGCAGAATCGCCTCGCTCGTTCGGATACGCCGCTGACGGAGGCGCGGACGACGATCGACCCGGCGCTCCAAGAGACGGTCGCTCGCCTCGTGCATGGCCACGTAGCAGTCTTCGAGGAGGAAACGCTGACCAACGCAGCGGCCGTAGTTCTCGACAATCGGACGGGCGCCATCCGGGCCTACGTCGGCAGCGCCGACTTCTGGGACGACCGGCACGGAGGGCAGAACGATGGCGTGCGGATGCTGCGGCAGCCGGGCAGCACGCTGAAGCCCTTTACCTACGCCCATGCGCTGGCCTCGCGGCGCTATACGCCCGCCTCCATTCTGTCAGACATTGAGTTGAACGTGCCGGAGGCGAGTGGCGCCTTCACGCCGGAAAACTACGACAATTCGTACCACGGTCCCACGCCGCTCCGAGAGGCACTGGCCTCCAGCTTCAACGTCCCCGCCGTACGGCTGGCGCGTGAATTTGGGCCGCCGGCGCTCCTGGAACGACTGCACGACTTTGGCTTCACGTCCCTCGACCGCCCCCCCTCCTACTACGGCGTCGGGCTTACCCTCGGAAATGGGGAGGTCCAACTCATCGAGCTGGCCCGGGCCTACGCGGGACTGGCGCGGGGCGGATCGTTGCCCCCGGTGCATGCCCTGCAATGGATGCGGACGGCTGAAGGCGACACCGTGCACACCCGCGTTCCGCCCCCGGAATCCGCCGACCTCTCGCCTGGCGTCGCGCACCTCATCACACAGATTCTAGACGACCCTGCTGCCCGGGCGCCCGGCTTTGGGCGAGGCGGACCGCTAGAGTTGCCGTTCCCCGTGGCCGCAAAGACGGGCACCTCGAAGGACTACCGCGACAACTGGACGGTCGGATACACGCCGCGGCACACCGTGGCGGTGTGGGCCGGAAATTTCGACGGGTCGCCGATGGATCGGATGAGTGGGGTCTCCGGCGCGGCGCCGCTCTTCCACAGCATCATGCGCGAGGTGGGGTCGGGCGGGGCATTCGACCGCCCCGGATCCCTGCGTGCAGCCCGCATCTGCCCGGCCAGCGGCACACGGCCCGGCGCCCACTGTCCCGCCCCGACGCGCGAATGGTTTCTGCCCGGCACGGCGCCGTCCGACACCTGCACCGTGCACCGCGTCGTGGCGGTTGACACACGAACAGGCCGCCGCGCGACGCCGGAGACCGATCCCGCTATTGTCGACAGCACCCTGTACACCGTGTATCCGGCCCGCTATCACGACTGGATGCGACGGCACGACGTGCCCCTTCCGCCTCCTGCCCCGGTCGAGTCCTCCCAGACACCCGTCGAAACGACCGCTCTCTCGGCCCACCTCCGCATCCAGTATCCCGCCGACGATGCGCGCTTCTACGTCGATCCGGTGCTGCGTCGCCCCTACCAGAAGATCTCCCTGCGTGGGACGGCGCCCGACGCTCTTCGCGACGTGCACTGGACGATCGATGGCACCCGCCACGCCTCCGGGCTGCGGGACGTAACGTGGCAACTGGTCCCGGGACGCCATCGCATCCAGCTCCGGGGACGACACGATGGACAGATCGTGCGCAGCTCTCCGGTGGATGTGCGGGTGGTGGCGGCTTCTCGCGACCAATCGCCCCCCCGCCGCCGTTCTCCGTAGGGGTCGTTTACGCCCCTGTTCTACAAGGTTGGCCCTTCTCCATGGCTCACCGTCGCCGATACCATTCCGGTTCGCCTAGACGAAAAGGCTGGGACTATCGTCGGCCGGCATGGTACTTCATCACCATCTGCACGGACCACCGTCCCCATATTTTGGCGAAGTGCGACACGGCATCATGGGATGTGTGTGGCACTGCACTACTGGACGAAAATCGCCGAATTGAACGATCATGCCGTACTGGACACGTTCATCGTCATGCCGAATCACGTCCACGGGCTGCTGGGATTGGTGCCTGAACCGAATGTCAACGACGCCCTAGAAGTAGGTTCGTTGGACTCCAACGAGCCTACTTCGAAGCCAAACGTCGCAACTGCAAGTACTTCCAAAAACCGAGACCTCGACGGCCAGACGTCGCGGATTCACCGGACCCCGGGTCTGTATCGGTGATCATTCGATCCTACAATGCTGCTGTCACCAAACGGGTGCGCGGCAACCTCAGAACCGATTTCGAGTGGCAGTCTCGGCTTCACGACCACATCGTCCGAACGAGGAAGGCATTCTACAACATCCGTCGATACATTCGAACGCCCCCTGCACGGTGGCTCCAGGACCAGTTTCACCCATCAAGAGAATCTTGAATGACCCGTCTCATGTGCGGAATCGCCCTGTCGTCGTTGGAGTCCAACGACGCTACAGAGAGGATATTAACTTTGTAGACAACGACCAATCCAGTGTCATGGCATGTCGGTCCTGCGATTAATCTCGTAACGGCCCAGCCTAACGGGGCTACGGCAAGCAGAATACTTCGAGAATGAGCAACTCATTCGATACTAGACCTCTTACCTCGACTCGAACACGTATGCGAGGTGTGACCCACAAAACTCTGTCTCTCAAATGAATAGACACTTCCTTCACGTCCTTTCCCTGGGCATTCTGGCCGGTTGTCTCGCCGGATGCGGCGGCGGGGTGCGCTCCGGACAGGCCCCATCCGGCGACAGTGTGACGGTCGAAACGGTGGACCTCGACACCGATGCCGCGTCCGATGGCTATGTCCCCACCCTCGACGGCCCGCTGCGGATCCTCAGCGCCGCGCCCGCCGGACAACTTGAGGCCATGAGAGGGCGTCAGCCGATCTCCGTCACGTTCAGCCGCCCGATGGTGGCGTTGGGCGACGCGTCTCCGCCCTCGTCAAATGCGATCACAGTGGAGCCGGCGGTGCCCGGCTCGCTGCGGTGGGAGGGGACGCAGACGCTCGTCTACCAGCCCGCTGAGCGCTTGCCCCCCGCCACCGAATTTACGGTGCGCCTTTCCGACGAGATCACAGACCGCGATGGCAACGCGCTCTCGGAACCGTACACCTGGACCTTTCAGACGCCGCGTCCTCGTATTGTATCGTCATCGCCCGCCGACGGCGCCGAGTTTGCCGCCCCCGACTCGTCGGTCCGCCTCTCGTTTAGCCGGCCAGTCGAGGCCGCCTCCGCAACGCCTTATCTAGACCCCAGCTTCCCCGTCGCCTCCATCACGAACGACGGCGACAGTACCCTGGTCGTGACTCCTTCTCGTCCGCTATCGCAGGGGGAGCGGTACACGGTCACGGCGCAGGCGGGCCTCCCAAGCACCGGCTACCCACTCGGTCTCGGGGCAGACCGGACCGTTCGATTCCGCGTGCGCCCGACGCCTGCTCTCACCGACATCACTCAACCGCGGCGGTACGGTGACGGGCCATTTGCGCCGGACCGCGGCCTCACGCTGCAATTCAGGACGCCGGTGTCTTTTGGCGATGTGCGGGAAGCAATCTCGTTCAGTCCTTCGGTCGAATGGTCGACAGGCGCCGGCGCGCGCGACGCCAACGAGGATGTGCGGCACTCGCTCCCTGTCAATTTCGAGCCCAACACGCAGTACACGCTCACGATTGCGGGGTTGACGGACCAATTTGGGCAACGCCTCCCGCGCACGACGCGCTCTTTTCAGACGGGCGCCTACGAGCCGCACTTCTACATGAACCAGGGCATGATGGTGATCGAAGCGGATCAACATCCGGTAGTGCCCCTGCAGGTGACGAACGTCGAGTCGGTCCAACTCGGCATGGAACGCCTCTCGGCCGATGAGATCGTGCCCGCCCTCCCGGCCTACGATCAGCAGACGAGCTACGACCGACGGGACGACGCCCAGACTCGCCCGCCGGTGGCCGCCGACCGAACGCACGAGCTTCCGATCGAGCGCAACACGCTGGAAACGGTGCCGCTCCGGCTCGACTCACTGCTCTCTGCCGACAGCACGGGCATCGTGGGCGTGCGTCTGATTCGCCCACGATTCCGGGAGTACGATGATCCAGACCTTCGGGCCCTCGCACAGATAACCCACCTCGGCGTGACGGGCAAATTCAGTCCGCACCAGAATCTCGTCGTCGTCACCGACCTGTCAAGCGACACGCCCGTGGAGGGGGCCACGGTCACCATTCGAGACGCCAAGAACGAGGTCCACTGGCGCGGCACGACCGACGCCGAGGGCCGCGTGCAAACGCCCGGCTGGCACGAGCTCGGCATCGAGCAACCGACCAAATATTCCAACCCAGCGCAGTACGCTATTGTCGAGCACGAGGGGGATGTCGCCTTCACCAGCAACCGGTACGACGACGGATTGGAGCCGTACCGCTTTGACCTCAACTACTCCTGGAACCCGGAGCCCGTCACGCGCACGGGTACCATCTTCTCCGACCGCGGCCTCTACAAGACCGGCGAAACCGTTCACCTAAAGGGCCTCCTGCGCACGAAGACGGATGCCGACTGGCAGACGACTCGCGACAGCGTGCAGGTCGTCGTTCGTGATCCGCGAGACGAGATCGTGCTGGATCGTCGTCTCCGCCCCAGCGAGCTCGGAGCCTTTGCCCTCGACTGGAACGTGCCTTCCGGGGCGGCCCTCGGCTACTACCGCGTGCAGGTGCTCCCCGCCGATGCATCGGAAGAGGACGCCCGCCGCGGATACCGGAACGACCAAATCGCGTCCGGCAATTTTCAGGTGAACGCGTTCCGGCGCGCGAGCTTCGCCGTGAACGCGCAGTCCGGACTCGACAGCTACGTGGCCGGTGATTTCTTCGAGGGTCGCGTGTCCGGGCACTACCTTTTCGGTGCGGGCATGGCGGGCCAGCCGGTCACGATGGAGCTCAACCGCCGCTCCGGCTCGTATTCGCCGCCCGGCTTCCAGGGCTTCCGCTTCAGCCCCATCGAGACCGATTATCTCGGCGAGACGCTCCTCCGCACCGAAACTACGCTCGACTCCACGAGCAGCGTCGTGGCCGAACGGGTGCGCCTGCCCGGCAACCCCCAGGGCGCCCCAGCAGAGCTCGTCTGGCGCGGCACCGTGACGGCCCCGTCCCGCCAACAGATCAGCGACCAGACGACCGTCCCGCTCCATCCCGGCCGCTACTACGTGGGCCTGAAGCCGGGCACCTCGTTCATGGACCTCTCGCAGGACAGCACACTGGCGGTGGACGTTGTAACGGTGGACCCGACGGGCGCACCGGTCTCTGGGAAAGACGTGACGGTCGAACTGGTGCGGCTGCAGTGGAACAGCGTGCGCGAGGTGGGGGCCGACGGACGGTTGAATTGGCGTAGCGAGCGGACCGAGACGGTCGTGCGCTCGAAGACGGTGACGACGCCGCAGGGCAAGATGAGTCGCCTCCGCATGACCGTGCCCACAGGCGGCCAGTACCGTCTCCGTGCCACGAGCCAGGACGTGCGTGGCAACACCATTCGGTCGGCGACCTACCTCTACGCCTCGGGCGAGGGGTACGTGGCCTGGCAGCGCAACAACGATGACCGGATCAACCTCGTCCCCGAGAAGACGGACTACGCCCCCGGTGAGACGGCCCGGTTGATGGTGCAATCGCCGTACGAGGAGACCACCGCCCTCATTACTGTGGAGCGAGAGGGCATCCTCACGAGCCGCGTCGAGACGCTCACGGGCAGTACACCGATGATCGAGGTGCCGATTACGGACGAATACCTGCCGAACGTCTTCGTAAGCGTGATTCTGCTGAAGGGCCGCACCGCCCCACCGAAGGCCGGGAGCGACCCCGGCGCCCCAAGCTTCAAGATCGGCTACGCGAGCCTGTCGGTAGACCCCGACCAGCAGCACCTACGCGTCGACGTGTCGCCGGACCAGGAGGAATATCGTCCGGGTGAGGAGGTGAACGTGGACCTGCAGCTGACGAATGCGAGCGGTACGGGCGTGCCCGGCGAAATTGCCTTCAGTGCGGCGGATGCGGGCGTCCTCAACCTCATCGACTACCGGCTACCCGATCCGTTCGACACGTTCTATGGCCCGCGCCCGCTCGGCGTCACGACCACCGAAACGCGCGCACGAATCGTGGAGCAGCGCAGCTATGGGCAAAAGGCCGAAAACACCGGCGGTGGAGGGACAGAGCAACGATCCTCAGTACGGCAGGACTTCCGTCCACTCGCCCACTGGGCACCGGCCGTCGAGACCAACGCGGACGGGGAGGCCACCGTGTCGTTCGATCTGCCCGAGAGCCTGACGACGTTCCGCCTCATGGCCTCGGCGTACACCGAAAACAACAAATTCGGCGCCGACCAGACGGACATTGTCGTCACCAAGCCGCTGGTGTTGAAAGACGCCCTGCCCCGCTTCGCGCGGATCGGCGACACGTTCGAGGCCGGGGTGCTCGTCAGCAACCGCTCGGACGAGGCCGGCACCGCGACGATCACCGCCTCCGCGGACGGGCTCACGCTCCGCAACGACACGGCGAAGACGGTGCAGCTCCCCTCTGGAGCAACGCGGGAGGTCCGATTCGACTGGCGCGCCCCGACCGCGGGCGACGCGAACCTCACCTTCCGGGGACGCCTCAACGGCGAAACGGACGCGATGACGACCACGCTACCGGTAAACCGCCCGACGACCAAACGGGCGAGCGCCACCTTCGCCTCCACACAGGACACCGCCCGCGAGGCACTCCAACTCCCAAGTGAACGCGTGCCGGGCCTCGGCCAGTTCGACGTGACGCTGGCGAGCACGGCACTCGTGGGCCTCGACGGCGCGGTGGAGCACCTCTTCGAATATCCGTACGGCTGCCTCGAACAGACCACCTCGCGCGTTCGCCCCCTCCTGGCCGGCGGCGGGCTTCTGGATGCCTTCGATCTGCAGGCGTTTGAGGAGAAAAACCGAACACAGGTGGTCCGCGACTGGCTCGGGGCTCTCAACGGCTTCTGGACGGGCAACGGCTTTGCCCTCTGGGAGGGCGGAAATCACACCAATCCGTACGTCACGGGCTACGTGTTGATGGCACTCGCGGAGGCGGAGGCCGGCGGATACGAGGTGCCACAGCCGCTCACCAACAACGCGATTGAGGCGGCGGCCACGATGGTGCGAAATCGGAGCGACCGGCCCGAATACTATTCCGAGGACGTGTGGCGCGACACGAGGGCCTTTCTACTGTACGCGCTGGCGCAACATGGGCGGGTACTAGAGAGTGAGATCAACTGGCTCGCCCGCCATCCGCCAACGAGCGTGGAGGGGCAGAGCCACCTGCTTCGCACGCTCCTCACGACCGACCGTCCGTCGCTCGATTCGTCGCAAGAACGACTGGTCACCCAGCTGCGTCAGCGCATTCGGGTGGAGGCGACGACGGCCTACCTGGAGGCGCCCGAGAGCGAGGACTACGGCTGGATCTTTAGCAGCGACGTGCGGGCCACTGCCTTCGGCCTTACGGCGCTTCTGGAGGCCGACCCCTCGGACGACGTTCAACAGTTGGCCCAGCGCATGATTCGATATCTGATGGATCAGCGTCAGCAGGGCCACTGGGCCTCGACGCAGGACAACGCCGCCGTGCTCACGGCCTTTCAGCACTACGTGGATGCCTACGAGGAGACTGCGCCCGACCTGACGGCGTCCGTCGAGATGGCCGGGAAACGCCTGCTGGACGCGACGTTTCAGGGTCGGAGCCTGAAGACGACCGCCGAGACGGTCTCCGCCGACGCGCTGCCATCTGAACGCGAGTTGCCGCTTGCCGTCACGGCGTCGGGCACTGGGCCCCTCTACTACTCGATGCGCCTCACGACGTACACGGACGCACCGCAGGACGCGCTCGATCAGGGACTGCGGGTGGAGCGCACGATCCAGCGGCTCGACGATCAGGGGGAAGCGGTGGGGACGCCACTTCAAACCGGCAACGGAACGATCACGCTGGAGCCGGGCGCCCTGGTGAAGGTGACGCTGCGCGTGTCGTCGCCGACGAGCCGCACGTACGTGGCGGTGGACGACGCCCTGCCTGCCGGGCTGGAGCCGGTGAACGAGGCCTTTGCGACGACGGATCAGGGCCTGGTGACGGAGGCGGACACGGGATCGGACCGGTGGTGGGGCTCCTTCACCCATACCGAGATGCAGGACGACCGGGTGATCTTGTTTGCCGATTACCTGCAACAGGGCGAGCATACCTACAGCTACGTCGCCCGCGCCACGACGCCTGGCACGTTTACGCATCCGCCCGCGGAGGCGGAAATGATGTACCGACCGGAGACGCGCGGACACACCGCCACAGGGACGGTGGTCGTGACGCCGCCATCAACGTCAACGACCCAACGGTAGGGGACACGGTCGAATCATCCCTCGGAATGATGTCGAATGTACCTCCGGGTCGATCGGGCGCATTATGGCCGGAATAAAATGGTGATTCCGTGGTAATGCCAATCAACCCGTGGATGTGGTCGGACATCACAACCCACGCGTCTAACCGAACGTACGGCCGCACCGACGGCGTCCGCCGCCATTCCTGGGCGGCGATGCACCCGGCCGCCGATAACTCCACAATCCCGTTCCGGACCTGACCGAAGAAGGGATGTCGGTCTTCGGTGCAGATTGTCACGAAATACCATCCCGACCGGCGGTAATCCCATTCGGTATGGCGGATGGTGTCAGACCGGTAGCCGTTGTACCGGGACATGAAAGAGAGGGACCATCTGACCAGAGACGTGTGCCTTCCAGACACGTGTTGCCTGCCAGAAATAACGTCCACGACACGGCACTCCTCCGAAACCCACCGTTCCCCCCACGGCTACAACGCCCACCGCCCATCTGCCACAACGCAGACACACCCTGCATGCCGGATCTCCCCATCGAGGACGTACTGCCGGACCTGACGAGCGCCCTGCGCGACGCCCCGGAGGCCGTGCTCCAGGCCCCCACCGGCGCCGGCAAGACGACGCGCGTCCCCCTGGCCCTGCTGGGCGAAGAATGGCTGGGCGACCAGAAGCTCATCATGCTGGAGCCGCGGCGGCTGGCCGCTCGGTCTGCGGCTCGGTTCATGGCGAAGCAGTTGGGCGAGGAAGCTGGGCAGACGGTGGGCTACCGGGTGCGCATGGACACACAGGTGGGCCGTCAGACCCAAATTGAGGTCGTGACGGAAGGCGTGCTCACGCGTATGCTGCAGGACGACCCGGCACTTGAGGGCGTGGGGGCAGTGCTGTTCGACGAGTTTCACGAGCGCAACCTGCAGGCCGACCTCGGGCTCGCCCTCACACTCCAGACCCGCGAGGTCTTCCGTCCGGAGCTCCGCGTCCTCGTGATGAGTGCAACGCTCGACACCGGTCCCATTGCGGAGCTGCTCGACGCCCCACTCATCGAAAGCGAGGGCCGCAGCTATCCGGTGGAGGTGCACTACCGAGACCGACCGGTGAAAGACCGCATCGAACCCGCCGTGGCGTCGAAAGTGAAGGCAGCCCTGAAGGACACCGACGGCGACGTGCTCGTCTTCCTTCCAGGAGCAGGAGAAATTCGGCGTACGAAATCACGACTGGAAGACAGCGTGCCGGACGACGTGGACCTCTATCCCCTCTTCGGCAACCTGCCGCCCGAGAAGCAGGACAGAGCCATTGAGCCGAGTCCGGAGGGACGGCGCAAGGTCGTGATTGCGACCGACATTGCGGAGACGAGCCTTACCATCGAGGGCGTGCGCGTGGTGGTGGACAGCGGCCTCCGCCGCGCCCCGCGGTTCGACGCGAGCAGCGGCATGACACGCCTCGAAACCGTCAAGATCTCTCAGGCCTCCGCCGATCAGCGGAAAGGACGGGCCGGACGCGTGGCCCCGGGTGTCTGCTACCGCCTCTGGACCGAGCGCACGCACCACCACCTCGACCGTCACACGCCGCCGGAGATCGAGAACGCGGACCTTGCGTCCCTTGCGCTGGAGCTCGCCACGTGGGGGACGCCCAATCCGTCCGACCTTCGCTGGCTCGACCCGCCGCCTGCCGACGCCTACGACCGCGCCCGCACGCTCCTACAGCGGCTCGGGGCGGTAGACGACGAGGGGCAGATTACCGACCACGGGCGCGAGATGTCTGATCTGGGGCTGCACCCGCGCCTGGCGCACATGCTCATCAACGCCCAGACGCTGGGGCACGGCGCGCTGGCCTGCGACCTCGCCGCCCTCCTCAGCGAGCGCGACATCTTCAAGGGCCAGGGCGAGGCGCCCGATGTAGACCTGCGCCTCCGCCTCGAAGCCCTCCATCGCCTCCGCCGCGGCGACCGTCCCACCCCCGACCACGCCCGCAACTACGTCGTCCCCTACGGCGCCGTAGGACACGTCCGCAAGGTGGCCGACCACTGGCGATCGACGCTTGGCGTCTCCCAGCACGAGGAGGGCGACATTGAGGCTTGCGGCCTCCTGACGGCGTTTGCCTACCCGGACCGCCTCGCCCAGCAGATCGAAAGCGGACGGTTTCGGCTTCGCAACGGGCAGGTCGCCGAATTACCAAATCCACAGTTGCTGTCGGACGCCGATTATCTCGTGGCTGCACACGTGGACGGCCGGCGGCAGACGAACCGAATCTTTCTCGCCGCGCCCCTTTCGGAAAACGAGATCCTCGACTACTTTGGCGATCAGATTGAGCCGACAGAAAACGTAGCGTGGGACGAAGACGCAGAACTGGTCCGCGCCCGGCGGCGCGACGAACTCGGCGCCCTCGTCCTCAAGGACGGGCCAATCGAGACGCCGGATCCGACGGCCATGGCCGAAGCGATGATCGAAGGGGTGCGGAAGGAAGGGCTCGACGTACTGCCGTGGACGGATCATGCACGTCAGCTCCAGCACCGCATCCAGTTTCTGCATCACCACCTTGGCGATAACTGGCCCGATGTGACCGACGCGGCGCTGCTCGACACGCTGGCGGACTGGCTCCTGCCGCACGTCTACGACATGAAGCGGGCCGTCGACCTGCAGCAACTCAACCTCCCGCAGATCCTACGCGACCGGCTCTCGTACGAACAACGAGATCGTCTAGAATCGTGGGCACCTACGCACATTGAGGTGCCCAGTGGCTTCGACCGGCCCATCGACTATTCAGATCCAGAGACGCCGGTCCTCGCCGTGCGCCTACAGGAGATGTTTGGGCAAACCGAAACGCCGCGCATTGCGGGAGGGCAGGTGCCCCTCACGCTTCATCTGCTCTCGCCCGCCCAGCGCCCCGTCCAGATTACGCAGGACCTCGCCCACTTTTGGGAGGACACGTACTACGACGTGCGGAAAGACATGCGGGGCCGCTACTCCAAGCACTACTGGCCGGAGGACCCGCTCAACGCCACGCCCACCCACACGACGAAGGCGCAGATGGAGGCGGACGTGTAGAGACTGGTTACGGCCTACTCTTCCCCTCCTCCGAGAAGATGTATCTTTTCCCGAAGGGCCGGGTCCGTGATCCCCTCCAGCGCATTGCGAGTATCGACGATGGAGGTCGCGTGTTCTGCAACCTGGTGGGGATCGAACGCGTCGTGGTCGGTGACGATCACCGTCGCATCGTACTGTTGCAACACCTCTGGGGTCAACTCCTCCACCGCGGGGATATCAAGGGTGCCGTTCTCAGATGTCGGGACCGAAAACGAATCGACGTGGGGGTCGTGGTAGTGGATGTTGTCAATATCCTTTTCCCGGAGAAGCTTGATGATCGTCCCCGCTGGCGAATGGCGGGTATCATCAACATTGCGCTTAAAGGCCACCCCAAGCACGAGCACGCTGGCCTCGCTGAGCTGAACCGGTTGCCGGGCGATGGCCTCGACCACCGACTCGACGACGTAGAACGGCATGCCCTCGTTAATGCGCGCCGACAGCGTGATAAAGCTCGTTTCGAAGTCGTGCTTCCGCGCCAGCCATGACAGGTAGTGCGGGTCAATCGGGATGCAGTGTCCGCCGAGCCCCGGCCCGGGATAAAACGGCATAAAGCCGAACGGCTTGGTAGCGGCCGCCTGGATGACTTCCCACATCGACACGTCGCCAATACGGTCGCACAGCTGGGCGAGCTCGTTGACAAGGGCGATGTTGACCGAGCGGAAGATGTTTTCCAGTAGCTTTTCCATCTCGGCCACCTTTGGGTTGGAGACCGCGTGGACCTCCGCCACGATCTGCTCCAGTGCCTTTTTGGTAAGGTGCGTACACGTCTCGGTCGCCCCACCCGCCACGACCGGCGTATTGGCCGTCGTGTATTCGTCGTTGCCCGGATCGATGCGCTCGGGACTGTGGGCGAGGAAATAGTCTTCCCCGAGCTCCAATCCCTTCTCCCGAGCCGCCTCTTCCAAGATGGGCTGCACCACTCCCTCCGTCGTATCCGGATAGGTGGTACTCTTAAGCACGATGAGCTGTCCCGGACGAAGGTGCTCCGCAATTGACCGGGCTGCCGACTCGATATACGACGTGTCGGGTTCGTTCGTCTCCGTCACCGGGGTCGGGACGCAGATATAGAACACGTCGATCTCATCACTGCCGGCGAAGTTCGCCGTCCCCCGTAGACGGCCCTCTTCCACAAGTTGACGAATGGTGTCATCGTCGAGATCTTCGATATAATTCGCCCCCGCATTCAACTGCTGGACGCGCCCCTCATCGAGATCAATGCCCACCGTATCAAAGGCCTGTTCGGCGTACTCAACGGCCAGGGGAAGACCTACGTATCCCAGTCCAACGACCCCGATGGTGGCCTGTGCTGCGTCGAGACGCTGAGCAAGCTGTCGAGCCGCTGCCGATTGGTCCGCGCGCGCCGCCGACGTGGATCCGTTCGACGAAAGAGGAGAAGAAGCGGTCTCGAGATCCATGTGTATAGGAGAGTTAAAAAAGGAATACGACGCTCAGCAACCGGACGCGTGCAATTTGTGCGCCATGCCACTTACTGTGCCACCAGCTCCGCGTCTTCGGCAACAATCGTGGAGGGATCAGGCTCCAGGGGCTCCACGGTCACCCCAAAGGCCATACAGGGAATGTCCGCCTCTCGACACATGCGGTACACAGCCCGCTGTCGCGTTTCGGACATCGTCGTGGTCGTTACAATCACCTCATCCACCTTCTTCTCCCGACAGACCCGCACGATGTCCTCCCCGGTGCCCTCTACTTTCAATCCCTGAACGGTTTGCCCTTGCTTCAAAGGATCATCGTCTATGAACCCGATGGGACACCGGCGGAGTTCCGGGTTTCGGCGCAGTTCGCGGAGCGTAAGCACCCCTGCATCCCCGGCCCCATAGAGCAACACCCGCCGCCCGTCCGTCCGATTTGCCGCAAAATACTGGCGAAGGCCCCGAAATCCAAAGCGGATGCCCACGATGGCCAGAGTGACGATCATCCAGTCGATAACGAGCACGGATACCGACACAGCTCCCGCCCCGTGGAGAAGGGCGTACACCCCACCCGTCGCAAGTTCGGCCGCAACGGTGGCCCCTCCTGCTCGCACGAGCTCCGGCGTTCCCGCGTGGCGCCAAATGCCGCGGTACAGCCCCATGGCGTAAAATACGAGCACCTTCACCGCCACGACGAGCGGAAGCCCCTCCAACATCCAGGTCTCTTGAATGCCCGAGAGTCCTCCCTCGTATCGAAGGTAGTGCGCCACGATAAAGGCAGCCCCCACGAGAAAAACGTCCGCAAACATGCCCGCCACCTCTTTCCACCGGTCGCCGAACGCATTGTGCAGAATGCGCAACGGCCGGGTCGGCGACGCGGGGGCGCCATCCCCCTGCGCTCCTCCCGCCCGGTACACGTTTGCCCGTGCGAGGTGAACCCCAAAGACTGCAAGGGCCGCCCCTACAAAAATGCTCACCGCGTAAAACAGAACAACATCCACAAAGAGCACCACCAGCGCAAGCGCTCCGGACAGCAGGCTCAACCCGTAGAGCATAAGCACGGCATGGCGCTCTGACAACCCTAGAAAGACCAATCGGTGAGAGGCATGGTCGCGTCCTCCTTGTGACACCGGACGGCCCGCCAACCGGCGCATGAAGGTCACAAGCGTGGTGTCCAGAATGGGAACGGCCAGTACGGCGAGGGGAATGAGCCCCACCGCCAACTGCCCGGCCACGTCCGCCTGCCGTTGAGTGATAAGCGTAAGAGCCGCAATCGAGAAGCCGAGAAATAAGCTTCCGCAGTCGCCCATAAAGATCCGGGCCGGCTTAAAGTTGAACACCAGAAACCCCAGGGCCGCCCCACTGATGGCGCCCCCCACGGCCATGGTCGTAGTACTTCCCGAGAGCCCGGCAAACACCGTCACGACGAGGGCCGCAATCCCGGCGATGCCCGCCGACAGACCGTCCATGTTGTCGAGGAGGTTCACCGCATTGGTGATGCCAACCACCCAGAGAAGGGTGAGAGGCAAAGACATCCAGAGCGGCCAGTGCGCCCCAAAGGCATATCCGGAGTACAGTAGCAATCCGGTTGCAATGACCTGAGCAGCGAGCTTTGCGGCCGGCCGGATGCGGGCAAGATCGTCAATGGCTCCCACCACAAACATCAGGGTCGCCCCGCTCCAGATCGCCCACACCTCCTCAAGCGGAAGAACCGAAAAAATGCCGAGCGTCGCTGCGCCATAGATCGCAATCCCGCCCATCAGAGCCGTGGGGCGTCCGTGCCACCGATCCGACCGCGGGTACGCGACCCAGTCGAAGCGACGAGCAACATGAATTGTGAGGGGGGTAAGCACTACCACCGCCGCCGCCGCTACGGAGAGGGCCCAAACGATAGGCCATAACATGTCTGTATCCAATGGAGTCATACACAGGAGGGAGTTGTGAGCGAACAGGCGAATCCGCACACGCACGCTACAAACGGATTCGCACCGCTCTAAAAACTCAATGTCGCAGCGGTGACGTGCGTCACGACGAGGACGACTCAAACCGCTTCAAATCAATTTTCTCCTCAGTCTCCTCCGACCGAGACGTCACGTCCTCGATTACGTCAAGCAAAATGTCTTCCAGCGAGAATTCAGGCTCAAAATCAATTGTGGACTGAAGCTTGGAGATATCCGGCGTTCGCCGTTTCATATCCTCGAATCCGGGTCCGTACACCTCCTCATACGGTGTATACGTAATCTCGGAGGACGAGCCGGACAAATTGCGTACGCGATGGGCGAGTTCTTTAATCGAGATTTCGCTCTGCTGTCCCACATTAAAGATCTCCCCTTCCGCCTCGGGCGTTTCAAGTAACCCCAACACGGCACGAACTGCATCATGCACGTGCGTGAAGCAGCGGCTCTGTGTACCATCGCCGTGCACCTGAATGGGCTCGTCCGCCAGGGCGCGCTGCACAAAATTCGGGATCACCATCCCATACCGGCTGCTCTGCCGCGGGCCGACGGTGTTAAAAAAGCGAACGCAGATAACGGGCAAATCATATTCGTCGTAGTAGGCCTTTGCCAAAAACTCATCCATGGCCTTCGAGCAGGCATAGGCCCACCGCCGCTTGTTCGTGGCCCCCAGCGTCCAATCGTCGTCCTCACTCAAGGCGTTCAGCGAATCATCCTTCTGCATCGCCTTGCCGTAGATCTCCGAGGTGGAGGCAATCAGCGTCTTCTTGTCATGATGCCGGGCTAGTTCCAAGACGTTCTCCGTCCCGCCAACATTGGTCTGGATCGTTTCCACGGGGGTCTCCATGATGCGCTTCACGCCCACGGCGGCCGCCAGATGCACGATCCGATCACATTCTTCCACGCACTGCTCGAGGGTATTATCGTCGAGCACATTGCCCACCGTGAGCGTAAACCGATCGTGGTCGGCCCACTGCTCGACATTGGCCAGGCGGCCCGTGGAAAGGTTATCATACGCATGTACGTGATGACCGGCGTCGATGAGGCGATCCGTCAGATGACTGCCAATAAAGCCGGCGCCGCCGGTGAGAAGGTAACGCATGCTGGGATGGTGGGGGTTGGACACACGGAAGAGAATACACAATCAACGTCCCTGCCGTCTCTCGACGGCCTCCTCACATGGTAATCGAGAGCACCGACAAAGAGAAGACCGCCCCCGGCGCAATTCACAGAGGACTCGTAGACGCCCGGTGCCACGTGATGCCCAGTGTTTTTAACACCCGATTGCCTGATAGTGACCACTTGCCCCCCGACCCAGGGCAACGGATGCCGAAATCCAGAGCGGAAGAGCGGCGGTCCTCTGCCTCTATCACCCGATTTTGTTCGAAAGACCGGGCGCGTCAGAGAAAAGGGTCCGACCGACCTGCCGGAAACAGAGGAGAGAAATCAGATGTAATCGTCCTGTCCCCCCCTTCTCTCCAGCGCTCCTCCCAACAGGCGAAAAACGCCCACATCCATACCGTGCAGACACACCAATGACGAGAACGCACACGAGCCGCCCTCATCCGCCGAAGGTCCGACCGCTACACCTCTAGCACCGGCCGGTCGGCATAGTAGTCCTTCACCCAGTCGGCAAATTTCTGTAGGCCCTCCTCAATCGGCGTATCCGGCTCGTAGCCGAGGAGGTCGCGGGCCTTCGAAATGTCGGCAAACGTCCGCTTCACGTCCCCCGGCTGCGTCGGCAGCTGTTCAATCTCCGGCTCAATGTCCATGGCCTCAGCGATGCCGGAAATGAGATCTTTGAGCTGCGTAGTCTTTGAGCCACCGAGGTTGATGATTTCGTACTCCGGCTCGTCCAGAGACTTGGCACGGCGTAGACTGCGCACGATGCCGTCGACAATGTCTGCCACGTAGGTGTAATCGCGGCTGGACGTGCCGTCGCCGTACATGGTGATCGGCTGATCGGTGAGGAGCTGCCGGGCGAATTTGTGAATGGCCAGATCCGGGCGCTGGCGGGGGCCATAGACTGTAAAGAAGCGGAGACAGTGGATGGTCATGTCGTAGAGGTGGTGAAACGTGTGCGCCAGGAGTTCGCCGGACCGCTTGGTCGCAGCGTACGGCGAAATGGGCTCGCGCACTGGATCGTCCTCCGCGAAGGGGACCTTGTCGTTTTTACCGTAGACGGACGAGGAGGAGCCGTAAATGAACTTGTCGATCCCGGTCAGCCCGAATGGATTTACTTCGGAGCTCCATTCCTTAAATGGTAGAAGCAATCATCGAATGCGCGCTTCTTGAATGCTGGAAATATCTCCCTCCCAAAATCTGGGCACATCGAACCAGTACTCCTTACAGATGATGATTCACCGAAGTCAACCATTATGTCATGTCGTTGAAACGAAAGACAATCATGCCCGGAAGATCCCTGAATCCGGCGCGATCTATTCAATCGATTACCCGATCCAGACGTAAAATTTCACAAATTATTTTTTACATTTATTTACCTACCCTCCATTTTTTTAACTTGAACTAAAAAAATAGAATAAATAAAATTACAAGTACGCGACAAGATTTAAATTTATGATCTAAATATATCAACTCTTATAACTGCAAAAAATTTCATATATTAACTTTGACAACCCTAATATCAATACTACAAAAATATAAATATATTTTTGAGGTGATGAGAAATTTTTCAACACAACAAAACGACGATGTCTTATTGTAGATAAACGTACCCCAATGCGATCTCGAGTCGAGTCTCTATGCTTACGGTATAAATATACCGATTCATCGACGCAGATAATTCCCTGTGTCTCTTTCAAGCACCGAATAGAATAGTCGATGTCCTGACATCGTTTGAGTTCAGGATCGAATGGGCCAACACGCTCGACTAGAGAACGGTGTAGAAGACAGGCATTGAGATGAAACGGAGTTCTATACGACAAGCAAAATGCACGCTTCAGACGATTGGGTGATAGCGAACGGGGGCAGGGCCGCTCTCCTAGAGTCACAGTGCTGACTTCGCCGATGACCTCAAAGCCACCAATCGCCATGTCGGTCCCCGGATTTTCCCTCAACGCCTCCATGCGTCGTGTGAGACTGTTCGGAGGCAATTGATCATCCGCATCGAGGAGAGCAAGATATTCCCCTGACATTGCCTCAATTCCTCGATTGACCGCAGCCGGCTTTCCCTGATTCGGCTGTGATAGATATCGCACCCGTTTGTCATATCGATTACCTTCAGGTTCTGCAAACTGGCGTACGACTCGTTCAGTCGCGTCTGTAGATCCGTCATCGATGACAATCAATTCAACATTATTGTAAACTACATCGAGTACGGACGTGATAGCTTGTCCAACAAACTCCGCCATATTGTAGGCTGGAATGATGACACTGACCCTCGGCACAGCTGAATATTTCGAAGTGGGCCGCGGTACATTCATAATTCACACAGATAATAGTGGTAGAGATGACATCCAGGATGAAGTGTCCCTACTTAAGATTCATCGTCCTCGGCGACGTACGCATACACTTCTTCCATTCGATCAAGGCACGATGACCAGCTGTAGAACTTTTTGACATAACTCCGACCGGCTACCCCCATCTTCTGACGCGCTGTCGGATCGAGTACAAGTTTTCTGAGAGCTTTTATCGTCGACTCCACGTCCCCGCGTCCTACGACGATACCTGTTTCCCCATCTTCCACAACCTCCGGCAAACCCCCAACGTTCGAGACGACAGTTGGACACTGGCAGGATGAAGCCTCGATAACCGCAACGCCGAAACTCTCAGCTCGGCTCGCTGCTACATACACGTCAAGGGTTCGCAGGTAGGTAGGAACCTTCGCGTGAGGCACAGCTCCTACAAAAGTCGTAACTGCGCCAACTCCTTTCTCGCGTGCCAGCGTCTCCAGCTCTTCGCGCAGAGCCCCTCCCCCAACGATTAGTAATCGTAACGCTTTGGCTACGTCGGGATGCTCGGTAGCAAGATTACTGCGCAAATTAGCGAAAGCACGAATGAGAATGTCGACCCCATATTTGTGCTCCAGCTTTTTTACAGTTCCGATAACAATCTCCTCCATATCATTCTCCTCTAAGATGCTCCGTCGATCATTTCCGTCTGGAGAAAACATACTCGTATCAACGCCGAAAGGCGTGATGCTTATTGACCGGTTCGAGCCGTCTAATGAACGTGTTTGCCGCGCCATATCGCGGCTTGTAGAGCACAGGTGGTCGGCTGCATCCAGATTACTTACAAGAAGATGGCGATGCACGAACGATCGGTACGGAAACTCATAGACATCACTTCCCCACACAGATAGGAGCAGCGGACGCGTTCCTCCTAGACGAGACAGAGTCCCATACCCACTAGCAAAATGAACGTGCAGAAGATCAGGGTCGATAGAAGACAGAATCCTGCGTAGGAACGGCACATTGAGAAAATATCCGTGAGGTGCTCTAAAAGGAAGCACCTGAACAGACACATCCGATCTAATCGGATCGCCGCCGGGATGCATCGTGACAAGCGATATGTCATACCCACGGTCACTAAGACCGTTGATCCACCGAACAGTGTGGACATCAGAGCGGTCAGCAAGGAAGGCGACGGTCATCGAAAGGGTTATTCTGTGGCGTTTTAGGATGGCTGAGGTGGTTAATCAGTCGCACCGGGGTCGCGTTTCTGCAAGGAAGCTGCCGTTGCGTCATGACAAGAAGTTGGCAGACCTAACCTCGCAGTCATACGATAATCTTCGCCCAACCCCGTATACGACGATACCAAGAATTACGAACTTATACATCACAAAACCTTGCGCGGAGTTGATCATCGAAGCCAGAAAGAACGGAATAAATACATATACTAAACCTGATTCTTTTCGATACATTATTACGATTGCCCGGTGTACAAATAAAACAAGAACCAGAACTCCCATAACCCCAAAACTAAAAAAAGTAGTAACAAATAAAGAATAATCTTGCACGTCTGTCCCGGTACCCGTATACACGTGTCTAAAGTACGGGGAGGCTGAGTTTAATCCATACCCAATCCACAGCAGACCCTTCTCCTGCAGCTGCTGGTAAACATTGATAGCTCCGGCGAACCGAGGATTGTATCCCTGTTGGGAAAGGGTAATTATAAACTCGATTCCCCGCGCGAGCCGGTTGATTGTTCGTCCGAAGTAGGACGCTGTCTTCAACCAATCCAGTCCCCCGAGCCCTATGAAGGCGAACATCGACCCAAAAGTACCAAGAACGCCCCCCCACACTGCCCATGGTCCTCGCCGGACCAAGTAGACTCCAAAGATACTCAGAATGAAGACAAGCAGTACTGTCGCCGAGTTTGACGTAGTTGCAAATGCAACAGCAAGTGCAAGTCCCATCCAGTCGGACTTCTTCCAAGCCACCAATCCGACGCTAGCGACTGCTGGAGCTGCTGCTGAAGGCTCAGTGAAGAATGCTTGCGGCCGTATATTGCCGTAGGAAAGGTCGAGTAGAAAGGGCAAACCCGTCATCTTATACACAAGAAGCGCTGCCAATCCTACTCCCAGACAGAGCCGCCCAAGCTGGTAAAAGGTTTTGAGTAGCAGATCTTCATCATAAAATAGACATGCGTATACCGTTACAGAGACGATGTAGCCATATACGCGAACCGCTGCAATAACGTACTCAGTGAGGGATCCCGCAATAGGGTAGACATTAACCATAAGAAAGTACCCCAACTGAGTAACGGCAATAGTTCCGAGAATGCCTACCAGCCGACGCGTCTGCGCAACAGAAGGGGACTGCATATGGAACGCCAGAGCCGCCAGCCCGAGATTTAACATCAGTTCCGCTTGATACAGCGGAATGCGGATGAGCGGGTCACCACCAATGGAGATTTGGAGAAAGAAGAACGAAGATACGAATACCGTTGTCGCAAGTGTTGAAAGCTTCACTTTATCGAGTTGATTCATCAGTACTCCCATCGCCTTAGCCCTAATAGTGTGATGAGGCGTCGGTACCCATCCACGAGCAATCGACCCGCCGTTGTAGTTTCAGCCATGCGGCGCAATCTAAACCGTAGGTTTCGAAAGACACAGTTGTAGAGAAAGGAGAACATTGGATTATCACCGTACTCAACACAGATACGGTGCACTTCTCCGAGCGTATCAGCATACTGATTGTTCGACTTCCCTTCTAGTCGCATTCGGGCCAAGCAAGTACCCTCAATATACCGAAACCGACACCCACGCTCGGCCATGTCTCTCAACCATTCATAATCCATTGCATACTCAATACGTGGGTTATATAAACGCTTCTCATACAGCGGCTTACGGACGAACACAGACGGATGGGGAATAGACGGCATTGCATATCTGAACGCGGACGCATCGATACCTTTCTGGGCCTTGCGGACATACTCAGTGTCGCCGGTTGCGTCTGTCATGTAGATATCCCCATAAAATACATCACTGTCCGGATCTTGACGAGATGCACGGGCAATACGTGCGATGGTTCTCGGCCGGTAGGCATCGCCAGCGTTGAGTAACCCCACTAGATCGCCACTCGTCCGTCGTATTCCCTTGTTAAACGCGTCGCTGATACCCTCGTCTGCTTCGCTAATCCATGTCGACAGTGCCGATTCATGAGCACGAATCACGTCAAGTGTGCCGTCTGTGGAACCACCGTCGACAACAATGTACTCGATGGGTTCATACGACTGGCTGACCACGCTTTGGATTGTTTCTTCTATGACATCTTGGGAGTTCCAACAGACAGTAACGACGCTTACTTTTGGTAATCCTTCACTAGTCGCGGCACTCATATTAAGTTACTAATATTTTACAAACTTAAACATCAAACTCTTCGTGGTAAGCCATTTTATCATTAAAGTTACTCACATATTCGATGTTTCCGGTGGGGATCTTCCTAGCCCTTCATGCGCATCACTGGTAGCTAGCTTTACCTGGCCCACTCCCTCCTTGAGCTAACGGATGAACCGGCGCCATACCCTCTCATCCTCGCTGAGGGCCACCTCAATCCCGAGAGTTTCCGCTGTCCATCTTCGCGTATGCCAGCCGACAGCTTGCGGTTGTGGGTCCCACGGCCTTCTGGCGTCGCACTTTAAGCTGTATCACAGCGAGTCTCAAGAACGGATACTCTTGCTCAAGGGGCGCTCGGTACACACCTAAACCTGCTCTCAAAATCCTTGCTCAAGCGAGAGACCGTCGGATTTGAGAATTATCCTCCGTAAAACTCAGTGGGGATTTCCTTGATTCGATTGGTGCTGACTCATTGGACCACCATCTTCACCTGCATTAGCAAAAGCGCCTTCTCGACCTCAAAAGTGATCCTCGTCGTTCTGCTTGGTTTTTGTTGATTAGTCTTAGAGTGTGTCTATGAATTTGGTGTGGGAGGGGGGACGAGCTGACGGACCAGCAATCGCAGCATATCTGCGTAGATAAACCCGACGACGCTCTCGACTCGATACTCGAAATCGCGGCAGAGCCCGACATTTCAGAAGCCAAGCAAAGGTCCGCTCCACGACCCAGCGGCGCGGGAAGACCTGAAAGGAACCGTCTCTGGCTTTTTTGACGACCTCGACGGTCCATCCCCCGTCTCCTCAGCCCACTCGGCGAAGGGCTCTCCGCCGTATCCGCCGTCGACCCATAGGTGGGAGAGAGCCGAGGAAGATCGGCCTTGCCCTGCGCAAAAAGCCGCTTTCCTCCCTCGCGGTATCCGACGTCAGCGGTCGTGACGACAACCTCGACGGGAAGGCCCTCCGTGTTGACCATCAAGTACCGCTTTTGGCCGACCAATCCCTTGGCTCCGTCGAACCCACGCTTTTCACTCGTTTCCGCCGTTCGGACCGACCGGCTGTCGAGAATCGCGGCGCTTGGAGTGTACCTTCGGCCTTGCACCTTACGCCAGCGCTGGTGGAGGGCGTCGTAGATCCGTTCGAGAGTGCCATCAAGACGCCACCGGCTGAAGTAGGCATGGACCGTATGCCAGTTCGGGGTAAAGTCGCCGGTCAGGTCTCGCCACTGACACCCGTTTTTCAACACGTAGAAGATCCCGTCGACGACCTCTCCCATGTCGGAGGTTCGCTGGTCGCCTCCCGAGCGGGCCGGTGGAATCAGCGGTTCGATCAACGCCCACTGCTTATCGGTAAGGTCCGAGGTGTAGGATTTGCGCATCGATTCAGAAAAGGAAAGGGTTCCAGAGCAAGGAAAGAAGCTTCCAGAACGCCAAATTTCGTAGACGGATTCTTAGAGACTGTTTTGATTTTTGAGCGGGTTGAGAATCGACGAGACAATTTCCCAGGGATTGGAGGTCCGTCCGTTGCTCAGTAGGCGCCCCGATGGATTGCAACGATCTGCAGTCGTCGCGCTCTGCTTGAACTGCCATCGTGTGAAACCAAAACAGTCTCTTAGTCCCAACTTGGCTGAACGCGATCTATTTTTCTATGCAACCGGATCAGTTACACAATTATCAGGGCACAACCCGGATACGACCCGGCTGCTCCTGCTCTCTAGCTACAACTGTACTCAAGATGCGCAAAATGTGCCGCAGCTTTCAACCTAAAGAAGGCGTCACAGCTCTTCATAAGCTACGTCCTGATAAACACGGTGCAGGCATTCCGCCGATCGCCTCCAGGAGAACTGTCTCCTACGCTTTTCACCGCGATCAATGAGAGTACGCCGGTACTCATCATCCTTGACGACTCTCTCAACAACAGTCTTCAATGCTTCCTCCTTGCCGGGTTCGAAATAGGCCGCTGCCTCTCCGGCAATCTCGGGAAAGCAACTCCGACGACTTACAACCACCGGACACCGGTTTCGGAACGCTTCCAAGATCGGCAACCCAAACCCTTCATACAAGGAGGGATAGGCCAACAGCGTCGCATTTCGGTAGTACGAGGTCATCTTCTCGTCGGATGGAGTATCGTGGTGTACCCGCGAATCCACACCTCTCTTCACGAAGGGACGGAGTTCACTGTCTGTGATCTCTTCTCCACCGAGACAGACGAGATGCAGTTCGGGCATTTCCTCCATGAGTGGGGCGAGGGCCTTAACAAGTTCACTGAAGTTCTTATAACCTTTCCGCTTTCCTACATATAGTACGTACTGATCCGGCGTATTGAGGGACTCGTCACCTTGAGTTTTTTTCTTCCCACCTCCGTGAGGAACGACATATATTTTTTCGGAATCACAATTGTATATATCTTGGAGGTCCTGCTTTGTGTTTTCCGAGACACAGACGATAGCGGTTGCCCGATCACACATTTCCTGCTTTCCCGAGTGTACAGCTTCAGGATTGTCAAACTCTTCTGGATAGAGCTCCGGAGTCATATCGTGTACGGTAACCACGAGCGGTATACCCGAACAGAGTTTCGCAAGGCAGACGTTGTAATGTGTTTGGTGATACACATCGACCCCCCCTCCCCAAACCCCCGACAAGAACATGGGAAAATTTAAGGAATTGAGCAGCCTACGGAGTCCTCGGAAGTAAACATCTATTGTAATACCACTGTAGCTGGTGCAATGTCGCAGGTAAGCATTTCGAGAAAACCTGAATGGAAGACAAACCTCTACCTTCCCTCCCCTCGCAAAGCGGCGGAAATGTTCGACGAAGCTACGCGATATTCCCCCGTAGCGCTGAGTCGTAAATGTATCGTAATCGTAGGCTACCCGAAGCGACATATCTACTGGTCTTCAGACCGAAACCACACAAGCACAGCATCACCGTATCCTTGCTGCACTCCTCGTAGGTCGAATCTACCCCCGTTCTCCCTCAAGCGATCCTGCAGCCATGTCTCATCTCGACCTTCATGCAACTCCACTACAAGATGACGGACCCGGTGGATCCATGGAGCACATTTAGAAAAAACCTCTCCTTCGCCTCCTTCGATGTCACACTTGAGAATGTCGATTGCCCCTTCCGGACGCTCCTCATCAAGAATCTCCGTAACCGGTCGCACAGGCACACGTTCGAGGATCTCTCTCGACTCCGAGGAAGGATCGGCACACTTTCGAAGCTCATTTGCGCCTCCAGCTCCCCCTGACGCCAGCGCCGCTTGTCCGGTCTCTGTCCCCACCAATGCGTGACAGATTGTAACCTGCCCAGACTCAATAAGGGGAGCGAGCGATTTCTCCGCCATACGTACATTCGGGGTATACGGCTCGACACCTGTGACTTGTGCCTGCGGCCATTCCCGTACGAAAAACCCGATGGAGAATCCGACGTTGGTGCCAAGATCAAGAATGTACTCCACGGGCTCCCGAACTGACGGCAAAAAGTCGGTGTATTCCCCCCCGTCCTGTACAAATATCTCTTGAAACGTGACGTAGTCACTCGTTCCCGGTCGACAGTAGAGTGGAAAGTCCAATCCACGGAGGTTAAGGGGAAGCGCCTCCTCAGGATGGCGACTTCCACCTGTACGCCCTGCCTTCCGCAAACGGAGAACGGTTTCAAACGAGCAGGGATGCTCAAGGATTTTGGCAGTCTGAATAACCTTACGAACCCATTGACGGATACTCATCTCGAAGCGTGAACATTGCCAGGAAACAAATCGATGCGCAAGGTGCGCATATCTTAAATTGACCCTCTCTTATTTACAAAGAATTTCAGTTACATACCTGCCAAATGAAACAAAATCGATTACTCCTCAGCTCTCTCCTACCTTTCGGTACCCTGACGAGATTCGGTAGTCGACCTTTTCCAATGCCCGATACTCATAGCTAGCCCATGATCACCTTTTCAATTCGGCAAAACGTTCCGCAAGTACTGATATGTTCTTGACATAATTTTGCGAATGGTGGTTTGGTCGTACAGCCAGCGCTGTGTATAGTCATCTGCGTCGGCATGGCGCACAATACATGGGGGATGTTCAAGCGGTTGCTTCAGCGTACTAATCGAGCGAGAAGTGTACCATCCAGCGTCCCGAGTGTGAGTAGCCTCTTCTCCATGGCCAATGTTGGAAACGAGGTTTTTCTCGGGAAGAATGTTGACTCCTCCATTCATCCAGATGCTGTACTGCCAAACATACGCCCAGCTATCAACCTCTCTTTGATATACACGATCGAATACGGAGCGCCAGTAGGACGCTGCTCTATCAGAGGCGAATAGTTGTTCAATCCATGGGCCCTCACGCACCTCAGGCCAAGATTCCATGTCAACATCGTAATGTCGCCAAGCCGACCGCCAAGTAGCCCACCCCCAGCAGTGCATGTACCGAGAGAAGTAGTAGCTGTACTCGCTCCGAGGCCTCGGCTGGAAGTTGTCTCCAGAAATCGACATCACATGGCTGTGATCCGCATACCGGTCAAGTAATTCCTCACAGAAAGAAAAAAAGGAGCGATCCGGCATACAGTCATCTTCCAAAATAATGGCCCGGTCGACGTGATCGAAGACCCAGTTCAATCCAGATACGACCCGCTGCCTCAATCCCAGATTTTCGTCGGCATAGTTCCGATGTACTAAGCTTTCACAACGAATATCTTCAACAACCGAACGCGTTTCTCTACATCGCCTCTTTTCGTCAGGACGCCCAGATCGGGGACCATCCGCAATCACAAATAGCTGCGGCGGACATGCCTCTTGGATCGCCTCGACGACGCGGCGCGTCATGCTAGGACGACGAAAAATAAATAAGACGATAGGAATATCCACGAATCTGTACAACAACAAATAAAGTTTACAGAGACAAAATCGCTACTTCAATGAGTCTCCGGAATCTGACCCTGTAACGAGTTCGTTTCCAAAATTATTCCGAATAACCGACCGAATTCGGAACGGCACAAATAGTGCTTTTCCCATCTGTACAAACACGCCGTGAAGCCGTCGCCAAATCAGACAGGAGAGAAACACAGCAACAACCTGTGATATCAGAGTCGCCCAAGCAGCCCCTGTTCCAGCGTAGCTAGGAATGAGAATATAATTGAGCCCGACATTTACAATCGCCCCTACAACAGCAGTGATCATTGAGAAACGAGTAAAGTTCTCTGTTACAAGCCACTTTCCTCTTCCTGCTCCCAATGAAACAAACAGAAATGCCCAAATGTGGACTTTGAGGATAGACCCGGACTCAGAGTATTCTGCCCCGAATACTAAACCGACAAGGGGCTCAGCAACAAGAGTCATCGGGATGACGATAACGTAGCTAAGGAGTGCGAGTATATCGTAGAAGGCCTGCATCCGCTTTTGATACACCTCCTCAGAGGCATTTTCTTTTGAGGTCACAATCTTTGGAAAAACCGACCCCGCAATTGCAGTTGGGATGAAATACCAAAGTTCTGACACCTTAACGGCGGTTGCGTAAATCCCCACAGCCGATTCTCCGACCATTTCCCCTATCATCACTTGGTCGATCTTCATATACACAGCAACTGAAAGGCCCGCAAAGATCAGAGGCCAAGCATCCCTCATCATTTGTCGAGCTGTCGTCCATTCAAATTTCCACGGTGGATTTCCTTTTTCTGGTACGTGCCGATACATCAGATACGTCCCAATTACTTTGAGTCCAGTCTGCACCACCACAAGGATAACAAATGCGAGCACTGAGAATCCTGCGAGGATACAGGCAATCTGCGATCCCGCATAAAGGACCGTCACTCCACTGCGGACCCAAACAGGGTACTTCGATTTGATCTCAGATTTAAACCATAGCTTAAAGACATCAGCGGACTTGAACACCAGTTCTACAGAGACGACTAGGACTGCGATCTGAGTGATCCATTCATCACTGACCGAAAAGATCGTTGCCGCCACTACTCCAATCGTGAGCACGCCGGCCACCATACGCAACGCAAACGCCGTCCCCATCACCTTACCTTCACTCCACTTTTTGCTCGACAAATTTCGCACAACAATGCCGTCAAGCCCAAGTGTGGTCACCACCGTAAATAGCCCTACAAAACTCAGCGCATAACTGTACACACCGTATTTTTCGGGACCCAAATAGCGGATAACCCACACACCCACTAGGAAACGGACCGTCATATTCACGATCCGTTCGAACATTAGCCAACTTGTATTTCCGAGAATCTTTCGCAGAGTCGGACTGTCCCTAATCCTGCGCTGGAGGAATCCAGGTAGCAACCGACTCCACCAAGACTGCACATTATCAGTCGCTTGACTGCGCAAAGTGTGTACCCCGTCGGTTAGAGTTTTGACTTGATGCTTCAATGGTCCTATATATTGGAAACCATTTCCAAAAAACGTCTCGCCTGAGCCATAGGACCATAATGTTTGTAAGCCCACTTCCGCCCCCTTATTGCTATATCTTTCACCTTTTTCATATCGCGAAATACTTCAACCGCTGTATCTGGACTGTTAAGATCAACACCTATATAGTGGCGTAGGTTCGAGGGATAAACTGGAAGCAAAAAGCCGTATTTCTCAAAGTCTAAATGTATTGGCGCACTACCAGCGGCCCATGCCTCCCATAAACGAAAACTATCCCATTGACCAACTTTTTTAGGGTACATACCTAATCCATACATTTTCGACAATACACCATTCATGACTTTTCTCCCAACCTTTGACAATGAATAATTTGACATGAATATACTAGGTGGCAAAAAGAACCCACCAAACGCAAGGGTTGCCAAAGAACTTTCTAATCTTTCATAATATTTTGGATAATGACGTCTTCCTGTCATTTTCCAAAGCTTTAAATCCCTTTCATTTTCTGGCTTCTCTTCAAAGCTATCAACTTGACTATCTACATTTATAAAATTATTGATATTTTTCACAACTCTCATGTCAGCAACACTTCTTATTTCATGCCCTACCCTATAATTTTTAAGTACTTTCTCTTTTTTGTTATTATTTTTGTTGTTTTTTGTGTACTTTTTTATTCTATTAGTTATCCCAAATGGCCACGGGAAATAGTTTTCAGGATAATCTACCCATTTTGACATATGTGACCTTAATACTATATCAAACTTTTTCACCTCCTCCCTATACATCAAACCAAATTCGTCTAATTGATCTAAAAGAACATTTACACCTCCGTTAATATTACTTATGTCTACTTTATTTTCTTTTAAGAATTTAGAGTTATATACAACAATATCACACATGCTTGGTTGTATATTGTTAGACCTCTCAAACAACCATCCATCTTCTTTACTCCAATAATTCACATTAGAATATATGTTGTTTCCTAACTCGACTAGTCCTTCGGCTAACGCGATTTGACCGTGTTGATAACTAGCTGACGATGGTGATTTATACTTTGCGCAGTAAAAAAATATATCCATCTTACAAATAAAGGTATTTTGTATACCAATTTTTTTTCACAACACGTTTATTGTTAAAATATCAATGTTTTACCACATCAATAATTCAATTTTTAAGTAATCTAAATTTTACTTAAAATACAAATATAAACTCCCACCCTATACGCATATTCATATAACACGCTTATTTTTCAATTTTTTTCTTTTTCACTAACACGTTTACCATCTTTGGAGCTATTTTTCCACACTAACTAATAGGTATACTTCTTTTTATCTCACAGACTTTTTTCCTCCTTTGTGAATCCTTTATATTGCCGATAAAAAAGGAAACGAATGCTCCCCCTATTCCGATGAGTCCCCCAAGGGTCAAATACAGCAGTACAATCAACGTACGTTGTGGTGCACTCCGATTCATCGGAGGAAGCGGCTTCTCCACCACAGTCACCACCGGCTGCCGCCGCTGCAGATCAAGCCGTGTTTGAGTGAGTTGGCTCTGGAGTTCGCTGTAGAGCTGTTCTTTAAAACTCACCTGCCGCTGCAGCCGATCACGCCTAAACTGAAGGGACGCCGTAGTTGGATTCTGATTTCGCTCCAAAAACTGCGCCAGTCGTTCTTCGGCTGCCTCCAATTCTTGCTCCGCCTCCTCAAATCGTCCTTCTACAAACTCAAGACGCTCGCGCACCTTCTCCGTCCGGATCTCGCGCACACGCGTCGAGAAGTGATCAAGAAAGCTTTCTGCCACTGAAGCTGCTAACTGTGGTCCACCAGCTGTCACCGAGATCGTCATGAGGCCCGTCTCCTCGTCAACCGACGCCGAAATCTTGTTCGAGATCGATTTCAGGGCCGCGTCTTCCTCTTCGCTCGGGATCATCAGCTCCCCTGTGTCCGTCATGCCCGCCGGAGCAGGAGACCCGGAAACTGCCTTTCCCAACAATCCCTTCAACGTCCACGGCAGCCACAGTGTGTAGTCCAGAACGGTGCTCAGCGACCCAGCCGGACGATTCACGTATTCCACATACGTCATCCGCTTCTCGACATCTGGAAACCGAAACGTGTCCCGTACCACAGCCAATCGCACCTCGCGACTCTGCAACACGTCGGGGTAGGCCGCAGGCGTGAGGCCACTGGCCGTCCCCCCCAAACTCATGCCAAGCCCGGAAAGCGCCCCTCCCGCCAATCCTCCAGACAGTCCACCGGGTAGCCCTCCCCCCCCTCCCTCCTGTGCCTCACGCACAACTCGTGCCTCCGAGGTAAACTCTTCCGGCGCGAGCATAGCGTACGTTACCCCCAACAGCGTGAAGACAAGCATCGTCCGCACGATGAGTGTCTTGTTTCGTGTCAGGACAAGCAGGATGTCTAGTAGTGACACCTCGTCTTCCCGAGGTCTCCTGCGCCCTAACGCCTCATTATCCGGTGAGGTGGGGTCGGTACTGCCCTCGGTCTGGCCTTGCGGTGCAGAGTCATTCATTCAGCGGTGAATACAAATTGGTGGGGAGGAGACGAAACGTATCGCCTCACCCATTCTTCTGAACAACGATTTCTTCTCGCGCGTCTTCCATGTCGCGGTTGACCATTTCTTCGGCCAGTTGCTCCAGCGAGCGGGAGGGCGTCCAGCCCAGCTCTTCGCGCGCCTTTTCGGCCTTGCCCAGCAGCTGATGCACCTCCGTCGGGCGGTAGTAGCGCGGGTCGATCTCCACGACCGGCCGCCCGCTCTCCGCGTCGTACCCGACCTCGTCCTCGTCGGAGCCCTCCCACACGAGCTCCATCCCCGCCGCCTCGAAGGCCATCTCGCAAAACCGCCGCACCGTCGTCGTCCGCCCGGTCGCCAACACGTAGTCCTCCGGCTCCTCCTGCTGAAGCATCCGCCACATCCCCTCCACGTAGTCGCGGGCGTGGCCCCAGTCCCGCTCCGCATCCAAATTCCCGAGGTAGGTCTTCTCCTGCAGGCCGGCCTGAATGCGAGCCGCCGCCCGCGTGATCTTCCGCGTGACGAAGGTCTCCCCCCGCCGCGGGCTCTCGTGGTTGAAGAGGATGCCGTTGGAGGCGTGAATGCCGTAGGCCTCCCGGTAGTTGACCACGATCCAGTAGGCATAGAGCTTCGCTGCCGCGTACGGGCTGCGCGGATAGAAGGGCGTCTCCTCGGTCTGGGGCACCTCCTGCACCTCCCCGTAAAGCTCCGACGTGGAGGCCTGGTAGAAGCGCGTCTTCTCCGTCAGGTCCAGGATCCGGATCGCCTCCAACAGCCGAAGCGTGCCCAGCGCGTCGACCTCCGCGGTGTACTCCGGCGTGTCGAAGCTGACCTGCACGTGGCTCTGGGCCGCCAGGTTGTAGATCTCGTCCGGCTGGGTCTCCTGCACGATCCGGATCAGGTTCGTCGAGTCGGTCAGGTCCCCGTAGTGAAGGAAAAAGTCGACGTCCTCCTCGTGGGGATCGGTGTAGATGTGGTCGATCCGGTCGGTGTTGAACTGCGAGGCCCGGCGCTTGATGCCGTGCACCTCGTAGCCCTTCTCCAGAAGGAGCTCTGCGAGGTAGGAGCCGTCCTGCCCAGTAACACCGGTGATCAGGGCCACCGGGCGGTCTGCGCCCGCGCGGTCCTCCGGAATTTTGCTCGTGACTTCTTTGTCGGTTGGCATCGGGTCCTCAGCAGCGTCCAAAAAGGGAAAGAAGAAAAAGTAAGAGGGAAAGAGAGGCGCCAGGCAATAGCTCGGCAGCAGCTAGGCGGCAACAATCCCGCCTTCGTGCTTCCGGTACCAGTCGTAGGTGTTCTGGAGGCCCTCTCGAAGCGAGGTCTCCGCCTCCCAGCCGAGCGCGTCCAGGCGGCTCGTGTCCACCAGCTTCCGCGGGGTGCCGTCCGGCTTCGAGGGGTCGTGTTCAATCGGCCCGTCGTGGCCGACCACCTCCTGGATCAGGGCCATCAGGTCGTTGATCGAAAGGTCCTCCCCAACCCCCACGTTCAGCATGCCCTCCGGCGCCACCTCCCGAATCGCCTCCTCCGGCGTCTCCAGCACAAAGCGCACCGCATCGGCCAGATCCTGCGCGTAGAGAAACTCCCGCTTCGGCTCACCGGTGCCCCAGAGCGTCACCGGCGCGTCCGAGCCGTCCGGCGCGGCGCCCTTCGCCTCGTGGGCCTTCCGCAACAGCGCCGGCAGCACGTGGCTCGTCTCCAGGTCGAAGTCGTCGCCCGGCCCATAAAGGTTGGTCGGCATCAGGGTCAACATGTCGTCCCCGTGCTGGCGGTGGTAAGCCTCGCACAGCTTGTGCCCGGCAATCTTGGCCACCGCGTACCACTGGTTCGTCGGCTCCAGCGGGCCGGTCAAGAGGCTCTCCTCCGACATCGGCTGGTCGGCGTGCTTCGGGTAGATGCAGGTCGAGCCCAGAAAAATCAGCCGATCAACACCCGTTTCGTGCGCGGCCTGAATGACTGACTGCTCGATCGCGAGGTTGTCCCCAATAAAGTCTGCCGGGTAGCGGTCGTTGGCCAAAATGCCGCCGACGCGCGCCGCGGCCAACACCACAAAGTCCGGCTGCTCCTCCTCAAAAAACGCCCGCGTCGCCTGCGGGTCCCGCAGGTCCAGTGCCTCGGAGGAGCGCCCGATGAGGTTCGTGTAGCCGGCCTCTTCCAGGTGCGACCAGATGGCCCGCCCCACCATCCCCCGGTGGCCCGCAACGTAGATTTTTGCGTCTGGAGACTCCAGCTTCATAAATATTCCGGCTACGAGCATCAATCAGGAAGAGTACAATCGTTCCCGAGCTGAGCTTTTCTGCTCTGTACAATGGCCGAGAACCAAAAAAACGTACTGCCTAACTACAGGAATCCAGTAGTGGACGACCTGTCCCTGGCCAAACCTCCCCACTCTCCAGAGTTCCTTTCCCCCCATCAGCGAGGCGGGTCTTAGTTAAACACCCGCGTTGCGAGCACCAGGACCGTCAGGGCGCTCGACAGGATCGAGGTCACGTTGGAGGCAATCTCGGAGTAGTCGATCGGCTCCTCCCGCTCCGGCTCTTTCTCCACCCGGATGACGGCCCCGTCGTCCACGGTGGGGGTCCGCCGGAACCAGCCGGCGTCGACCTGGAACGTAGCGCCCGACGCCTGGGTCAGGAAGATGGCTTCCGTATTGGGCCGCACGCCGCCGGCCCGCTCCAGATAGTACTCTACGCGTCGTCCCTCCTCGTGCTTCAAGAGGCCCTCATTCGCCACGTTGCCCCGAATCGCCACGGTGTTGGGCTGGGTCGGGATAACGATCTCGTCGCCCGGCTGCACGATCACGTCCTCCTCCGGATCCCCCTGCACGGCGCGCTTCATCTCGACGATCACCTGCTCGCCGGACCGCCGCGCGAAGAAGTCTTCCGAGCCTTCGGTCTCGCGCAGCAGGCGCCCGCCTTTCAGGTACCCACTCGACCGGATGCCGCCGGCGCGCTCAATGACGCTGGACAACCGCTCCTTATTCTGTAGAAGCGTATACTCACCCGGATATCGCACCTCGCCCCGCACCGTGACGGTCTGCTGCGGCTGGAACGACGGGTCTTTCCGAACGAAGACGCGGTCCCGGTGCTGAAGCCGGAACGCGGCGGCGGCCTGCAGGGCTTCGGTCGTGTCCCCCACCGAAAAGTCGACGTCTTCCGGATCCGTTCCCTCCTCCACGAGGGGCACACTGATGGTGTTTGCCCGGAGGGTTTCCTGTCCTTTCTTCTCCACCATACGCGTCACCTCGACTTCCTGCAGGGAGGCGCCCTCTGTAAACCCATTCGCCTGCAGGATGAGGTCCTTGAGGGTCATGTTGTCGCGGTATGTGTACCGTCCGGTGTCGCGCACGGCCCCACTCACCTGCACAAACTTCTCGTCGAGACGCTCAACGGTGGCCGGATAAATGCGAATCTCGTCGTCCGGCCGGAGTGTACGAGACGCCATTCCCTCTCCGTCCAGCGCATCGCCAAGATGAAAGGGAATGACGCGCTCCTTCTCGCCGTTCGCCGACACGCGAAACAGGTCGGCGCGACCGAGAAAGACGCCCTTGAGGTATTCTTCGTCGGTCAGCCCGCCCCCTTTTCGGAGAAGGCTCCGGACCGTCATTCCTTCCCGAAAGCGATACGAGCCGGGATCGCGCACCTGACCCGTAATCTCGACCGTCCGGTCGGCCCGCATCTTTTGCACGGAGGCCACGTGCAGGCTGTCGCCCGGCTGGAGGACGAGGTTGGCTTGCGGCTGGTCCGCCATGACGGCCTCCAGGTCCAGAGAACGTGCCGTCTGGGTCAGCGAATCGTCGATGCGCACGAGATCGGACTGTTCGCGGTACGCATCGCCCGTGAGGCCGTCGGCCTGCTCAATCAGGTCCTTCACGGTGCGCACGTTCTGTCCCAGCTCGTACTGCCCCGGCTGAAATACGGCCCCCGTCACCTGCACGGCCTCGATCTCGGCCTTCACCGCTGGATCCTTGGCCTCGGTCAGCGAGAGGATGCGCACCCGGTCGCCATCGGCCAGCGAGACCTGTGCGGAATCGGACCGCACCGCCTGTAGGTCGGCGTCTATGACCTTCCGGGCCACCGACGGCGACTCGCGCTCCGAGAACGGCACGATGCGCTCAATCTGAAAGCGCTTGGCGTACGCCTTCGGCTTGAGCCCGCCCGCAAATTCAAGCAGGTCGGCCACCGTCTCGCCCTCCCTCATTTCGTAGTAGGCCGGCCGCTTGACCGCCCCCGTAATCGCAACGGTCTTGCCCCGCGGTGGCACAAAAATGTGGTCGCCGGTTCGCAGTTGGACGGAGTTCGTGCTATACCCCTTCAGCAGATAGTCGTAGAGGTCCACGTTGGAAACGAGCTCCCCCTCTCGAATCACCTTCAGGTTGCGAAGTGTCCCTCGGCGAAGGGGGCCGCCCACACTGTAAAGGGCATTAAAGACAGTCGCGTAGCTGCTCACCATGTAGCCCCCCGGCTGGGCCACCTCGCCCAACACAAAGATCTGCGACGGCCGGACCCGGGTCAGGCTGAGATCCATGAACACCGTGGGCGGATCGCTCGTGAGCCCGGAGTAGCTCCGGGAGAGCCACCTCTTCATTTCCTGCCGTAAGTCATCCATCGACTTGCCGGCCACCGTAAACTGTCCGACGTTGGGCACCGTCACCCGACCCGCCCGGTCGACCTGCAGTTCGTACGTAAACTGGGCGCCGCCCCACACCGTAAGCCGCAACTCGTCCTGCGGCCCCACGATGTAGCTGCCGTCGGTGGGCCCGGTCGGCTGCGGGGTGAACGCCTCCGGAATGGTGTCGAACGTGTCGTAGCCGAAGTACTTCAGGGTGTCCCTGTCGGCCCGGGCCGAGTCACGCTCCGGAAATTCGCCCTCTGGGAAAATGGTGATCTTTCGGCCTGTGGCCAGCGTGACGGTCGTGTCCTGCGTCGACGCTCCAACAAAGAGGGTCCACGTCCCGGCACTGGAGTCCGCCGGAATGGTGATGTCGCCGCGCCAGGTGCCCTCAATCACGGAACCGCGCACCCGCTGCACGTTGCGGAGCCGCACGGAGTCGCCCCCTGCCGTGAGAAACCCGGGCTGCACGATCTGGATGCGATTTCGACTGCGGAGCGGCACGCTCACCTCTACGTCCACGGGCAGTTCCTCAGACGCAATACTGTCGGGCTCAATCCGCGGCGTCCCCGCCAGTACAGGAAACGGCGGGTTGACGGGAATCTGGGCCCCGAGCGAGTCGGTTCCGGTGGTGTCCTGACGGGCCCGGGCCGCCTGCAAAAGGGCCTGCACACGGGCCGGCGGCACGCCCAACTGGCGCGCACGGCGCGCGGCCTCCTGTGGGCGCGATGGATCGAGGCCCAGCTGGCGGAGGCGCTGCTGGGCTTGCTCAACGGTCATCCCCCGCTGTTCGAGTTCTTCTTGGGCTGCCTCCGGAAGATCTTCCTGCTGCTGCGCCGAGACCGGCCCAGCGACGAAGAAAGCCAAGAGAACGAGACAAAGTCCGGCGCCGACGCGTTGCATGAACGAGGAACCAATCCAACGAAAAGACCTGATACACGACCCCTCTGGTGGAGGGAGGACGGAGACCCTGTTTTCCTGTGCGCTCGTCGCCCCATCCGCTGCCCAGGTTCTCGCAGACCGAACGCGGGTCGGAGCGTGTACGTCTGCTTCCCCGCCTGGGAGGAACGGTTCCGTAGTTACCGTGCCTCGCCAGGCTCTCAACGTATAAAGTCAAACAGCGTCTAGCGCGGAGTCCCCGCAACATCCGCATATTCAGAGGACCCGCCAGAAATACTTGGTAAGCCCCACACGTCGGAAACGCGAATAGCAGCCGCACATCCGCCCTCAACTTATTCAAATCTTCGCTACCCGTATAGCGGATCGTGAAATTGCGTGTCGGACGCGACGCACTCCGCAGATCGTCTATCCAAGCGACCGCTTCGGAACCATCGGGTGCGGCCCCAAGCATCGCCCCTCTTCCGCACGACTGCATAGCCCCCTGGAGCACTGACCCCTTCGGTCCCCTCTCGTCGCTCTTGAAATTTTCCCTCGTCCTGGGCACAAACAGGAGACTCATCGTTTAAGTACTCGCACCTGGAAGCGCTTCCTTTCTCGTTTCAACTCACTGTCCTCTACCGTTATCATGCCTCCGTCCGTTTCCGGCATTCACCATGTCACCGCGTACGCCCACGACCCTCAGGCAAACATTGATTTCTACACCGGCGTCCTCGGCCTCCGGCTCGTAAAACAAACGGTCCTATTCAACAATCCGTCCGAGGCCTTCACCGGACCAACGATGTATCACTTCTACTACGCCGATGGAACCGGGACGCCGGGCTCGGTCATCACCTTCAAACCCCATCATAGTATTCAGCAGGGCCAGGTGGGCCGCGGGCAGGCCACCGCCACGGCGTTCACCATTCCGGACGGGGCGGTCGACTACTGGGTCGACCGGCTCGACGCGACCGAAGAGGCAACGCTCTATCCGGTCACGGAGCGGTTTGGGCGTACGGTGGTCCAGTTTCAGGATCCGGACGGCCAACCCCTCGAACTCATCACGGGAACCTCCGACATTGAGCCGTGGGCCGACGGGCCCGTCCCGGCCGAGCATGCCCTGCGCGGCTTCCACGGCGTGACTCTCCACCCCGACAACGCCCAGCTCACGGCCGATGTGCTGGAACTGATGGGCTACGAGCAGGTCGACCGCCAGCCGACGCCGCAGGACGGGGACTGGACCCGCTTTCGGGTGGACGGCCCCGAGCACGCGCAGTTTATCGACCTCTACAACGAACCCAACATGCACGAGGGCCGCTGGGGCTACGGCACGGTGCACCACGTGGCATTCCGGGTTACCGATGACGACCAGCAACAGGCCCTCCGCCGGCGCCTCCGTGATGCGGGGCACGCGCCCACGACGATGAAGGACCGAAACTACTTTCACTCCATCTACTTCCGTGAGCCCAACGGAGTCAACTTCGAAATTGCGACCGACCCGCCCGGCTTCCTCCATGACGAGCCGGTGGACTCGCTCGGCGAGAAGCTGATGCTGCCCCCCTTCTTACAGGACCGGCGGGACGAGGTGGAGGCTCAGCTCGCCGACATCACCGTGCCGTAGTGGCGTCCGCCCGCAGCACTCCGTGGGATCCCTTCTCTCCAAACGGATCCCCTTCCCAAGCGTCGTTGGCATGCAACGGCGCTTCGGGGACCAACACGAGTGGTGCTATTGAAGGATGGTATTTGTAGAGCTTTGATGTAACCTCAATACCATAGACAACACCATCTTCGTCGCTCCTGAAAATCTGAGAATGCGGTGAGCTATATATGGACAGCATGTGGGGCCATCTCCAAACGCCAGAAATGGTCCCTCCCCGTCGCTCCTGGACATCTAGATGTCCAAACTCGCTTTGGAGCCCATCCAACCGGACGGAGAGGTCCCATCGATCATTGGATAGGCTCCAAGTCAAGCTTGGAGCGACAAAGGTGCTGGTTTTATTGGAATGAGGTTATATCCAGGGCCTTGCACATATTTTGCACTATAGCACAAGCCGTTCTGAGATGTTCAAGCTTGACTTGGAGCCATCCAGCCGGGCGGGGAAGTCTATTCGTTGATTGGGTAGGCTCTGGGAATCTCAGATTCCCTGGGGCGACGACGGAGCACTTTTCTAACGTTGAAAGCTATTTCATGTGCATTCAATAGCACCACTCGTACGAACAGGCAGAAAGGGCTTCGCGTCCCCTTTCCGGTTTTTTGTGAAGCAAAGCGCTCCCATCCCCCGGCCTCCGGATCTCCTGCTCAACGGAAGAGATTGGAAATCTCGAAGCAAACGCACACTGTTCCCTCACCACTCCGGCCCCCGCGGCCGCCCCACCATGGCCTCCCCTGCCACCCGCACGATGAACGAGAAGAAGAACATCGCCCTCGTGGCCCACGACAACAAAAAGCCCGACCTGCTGGAGTGGGCGGACTACAACCGGGGACGCCTTTCGACCCATGAGCTCTACGCCACCGGCACCACGGGACGCCTGCTGCAAGACAAGATCGGCTTTGACATCAACCGCCTTCAAAGCGGTCCGCTCGGCGGCGATCAGCAGCTCGGCGCCCGAATTGCGGAGGGCACCATCGACATCCTCATCTTCTTCTGGGATCCGCTGGAGCCAATGCCCCATGATCCCGACGTGAAGGCGCTGCTCCGCATCGCGGCGGTGTGGAACGTCCCGATCGCCTGTACGCGCGCCACGGCCGACTTCCTCTTCTCCTCGCCCCTCATGCAGGACGAATACGAACGTCCGGTCGAGGATCTTAGCGACTACCAGGACCGCGACGTGGACACCGTGCAACAGGCCTCCTCGGACGGCTCTTCCAAGTAGTCTTCCGGCTGCGACGCCCGGTGGGGCGCCGCACTCCCCCGGACCGATGCGCTCCTTCGCCCATGCCCCCTCCCCGTTGAATGGAGGCAGCAGGGCGCATAAGGATGGACAAATCCGTACGAGCGCTATCCTTCTTTCGTCTCCACCGTGCCGATTGTGAAGCCTTCGATCTCGCTCGCGCGGAACCGAAAGACGGAACCGCCGAGGTGGATGGCCTCCGCCCCCGTCATAACCTCCTGCACGGACACGTGGACGTACTCGCCCTCGTCGTCGCCTTCCACGGCCCCCATCATGGCGGAAATCAGATTGTCCATCGCGTCGATTGCGCCATTCTCCGCACCGGCCTGCTCACGGGCCATCTCGACCATGCGGGTCGTATCGGCCTCAAAGGTCGCTTTGCCCACGATGTGACCGGTCACCATGTTGCCGCTCACAACCAGCGTGACGGGACATGCCGCTTCGTCGTTCTCATTGGCCGCCTCGCTGAGTGCTTCAATTCCAGGATCGCTCATAAGAATACCGTGTGGTTGGTCCAAAAGTCTATGCGCGCTGCCGCAAAGTCGCTTCGACAACAACGTCAAGCCAACCTATGCCGAAGGAGGGACGCCGACAACCCTGCTCGTGTAAATGACCGACGATAAATGGATGGAGGGCCTACGGAGGCCGCTCTTCGTCCTTAGAAGCTGTTTTAATTTCGCACGCTGTGAGTTCGGCAGGACGCTACGACTGCGGACCCGTTCCTCCCCGCCGGGGATGCAGGCGTATACGCTCCGATGTGCTTTTGGTCTACGAAAATATCGGCATTGGATGTGGAGACGGGCGTAAATTAAAACAAGTTCTTAGGAGGACTTTGCCGCCCAAGTCCAAGCGGAGAACACCATTCGAGCGTATGCTGCGGATTTGGAAGACTTCCGGCACTGGTGCAAGCGGGTGGATCGGGAGTGGCTCCCGGCCAAGCCAAAAACAATCGGTTTGTATCTCGGCGCCCGGGCCGATGATCTGAGTCTCGCGACCTTAGAGCGCCGCCTCGCTGCAACCGCCTCCCTCCACACCGACCTTCCGCACCCTTGAACGGGCCTCAACTTACATCGCCGATGATCTGATTTTCCGTACTCTCTCGAGGTCGATCTGATATATTGAGGAATCCCGCAACCCAATCCAACGATGCCTGATGAGCCAGACCTACGAGAGCAAGATTCTAGATCATCTCGGTCTGGTGGCTGGGATGTACGACGAGCTTGAGATCGGGGAGGAGATCGACAGCCGGATCTTGCAGGACACCGAGCAACGCAAAGTCTCCGTCGGGAAGGCCGTAAAGGCGATGGTCTTCAATGGCTTAGGATTCATTGAGCAGCGGTTGTATTTGACCACACAGTTCTTTGAGACACTTCCAAACGAGACTCTTTATGCCTCCTACCCCACATAAAGGGGGTGCGGAAGGTCGGATCAACCACAAGATGGCGTTTCGTTCCCGCTTTCCCGCGATCTACCGGGTTCGGGCCGGTGGCAAGTTCCCCTTTCCCAGTCCCCGATGGCCGGAATTGACTGCGAGTCGACCGAAGCCCGCGACCAGTCAATCTGGTCGGCGCAGCCTAACTGGTCAAGAAACACTTGGTGGAGTCGCTCCCACACGCCAACTTCTTGCCAGTCGCGCAGGCGGCGCCAACAGTCATCCTACAGCCGCACCCTATCTCTTAAGAGAGAAGCTCCCAAGGGAGGCCACTTTGGAGCACGAACAGGAAGTCGGTTAGGGCCGCGCGGTTTGGAACGCGGGGCCGCCCGCCTTTCGGCTTCGGTGGCTCGAGAGGGAGAAGCGGCTCAATCGCTTCCCAGGGGGCATCGGGCAAAAGAGTCTTGACCATCGGCGTAGAAGTTAGGTCGGAAAGCACCTTGGACTCCCGATGTCAAAATAAGTTTTGTTAGAGGTTCTTAGCTGTATTTGTCACCTACACGCAGAAGAGGGGCTGGAACGGTTCAAATCTGCACGGCAAAAAACCCTACTGGGTAACCGTTGTGGCGGAGTGACTCGCTGTATCCAGCGGGGTCGCGGAACGTATAAGGAATTGCTCATAGATGCGGGCGAACCGTGGGTGCTGTATTACAGTGCCGTGCCTCGCCCCCTTTAGTACATGCAGTTCCTTCCTTTCTTCAGGTAGCGTCGACTCCTTATAGATCTTCCGAGACAGCATGGGTTTTGTCTGCCGATCGTCCGACCCAACCAGCAATAGAAGCGGTTCGTCGAGATCTCGTACGGTATACTTATTGCCTACCCCCTGCAGGTTTCCTTCAATCTCGATCCGAACGAACGGCTTGTAATACCAGGGCACTACCGAATCCGCCCACTCCTCCACCGTGGTGACTGAGCTTTCCAACACAACACCGGCAGTCGATCGGTGGTCTGCCACGTGGCCCGCCAAAAAACTTCCAAGGGACATCCCATGCACGACGAGGCTCTCGGGCGGAGTCTCCAAAGTATCTATTGCATACTCGTATACGGCAAGGGCGTCTTCTTTAAGGCGCTCTATGGTGGGCATCCCCGTGCTTTTGCCGTATCCCCGATGATCCACAAGTAAGAGATTCACATCGATAGGGGCCGTAAGGGCTTGGGTGATTTCCAATCCGTGTTCGCAGAGTCGAAAGCCATTTCCCCCGAAGTAGAGCACTGTCCGCATTGCATCACGATGCTGGATGTATGCGGCTTGCAACTCGGCGTCGTCTACCGGAATTCGATGGTACTGGAGCGAGTAGGCCGTTCCAAGGCTGTCGGTGACAGCTGTTTTCGAGAGTCCCGGCATCGGCTGAATAAAAGTGTTCTCGTCTACCCGAAATGTACGACATCCGCCTAGCGTCGACCCCATAACCAAAAGAAGGAAGAGTAAAACGAACGCTCGTCTAGTAAGCTTGTCCATTCGATAAATCATCAAGATGTAACCGATAAAGGTGGAGTTGATCCGCTTTAGTGGACAGTCGACGGCTTTCACGCCGCGACAGATGAGTGAGATTCCTTAAAATGAGAGTGGTCTCGTGAATGGTGTACACGACTTTCGACACCCCCACTGTCAGCCCAGCGTAGGTCAGATATACACCCTTTAACATTGTGCAATCATTACATGTGTAAAGGGTGTGTAGGCCACAATATTCTCGTTTCTCTACTTCCATCTTCGGCGAGATCGACTGCAAATTACTGGCTCGTGCCCATTGCGGGCGATCCGAACGAAAGAGATTCGTGTCAAGGGCCTAAATATTACGATTAATAACCCAATGTTTGTACAATCTAAGAGTAACACTTCGAGGTTGGTTACCCCGGCGGAGGGGGAGCGAGTGTCGGGTGTACCTCTTCATAATCTGTCGGAGATAGGTGACCGATGGGGGACCAGGTAGGTCCGGTGGAACTTCTTCCTCCACTCACTCTGGTCCGCTTTCGGAAGGTAACTGACCACGTTACTCTACAGTTCTTCCTATCTTCGGGAGCTCCCGGGCAAGAATACTTGGCGTTTAGAACTTGCCTCTTCTGTCATGGCGCCGTCTGATATCGACACAAAAGATGTAAATTTATTGCACTATAAAACCAAACATTTAAATTATAAACTGCATAAAACTTAATCTATAACTTATGTCATTCAGCCGCGACGGAGATAAAATCATCGACGAATTGGTCTATTCCTTTCTCGCTTGCACGATACCCTGCAACTTGACGCAATGTATCATTCCATGCTTGATGGTCGCTAATCTTTGGAAGCCTTGCCACTATTCTTTTTTCAAAATTGGGCCAGTAGGCCCAAGGATGTGGAACGTCAAGTACCTGTCTTTCGAGTCTTTTCATTTGGTAGTCATCAACACCTTCCAGATCGGCCTCTCCCACAGCGATTCGCTGGATGGAAGTGCAAGAACAAAGGATTGCTTCTGCTCTTCGAGCCGCGGCCGAATGGTTCGGTTGCTTCCATAGTCATCACTGTCGCCGGTGACCCAGCACCGGGGAACCTCGTTGGTAAGGTGCGCTCCAGCATCTAGTAGCCAAGTTCTGGCTTTGCAGTAAACTCGATCTCTTCCGACATCCCAACTTTTCGGGCGCAGCTCACCCCCTTGCCAGACTATTTGATTTCGTGAGTCCCGAACGATCCGCATCGGTACTTGCTCATCGCTCTGGGGAAGCTCATTCTCCGTGGAAGGCTTCGCTCCAAAAAATAATATATAGGTCCTCGATTGGGTTGAGTGCAGACGTTTCTTTCGAGTGTCCCACCAGAAGCGTCGTTGAAGTCCAACGCTGCTCCAGTGGATCTGCTGTCTATCAATCCGAGTGGATACCGCTGTTGCTGAAGCGGCTCGTCTGAAAAACGAGGGTTTTGAACTGAATATTTGGAAGCAAGTGTCTTGTTAAAGTGGAATAACAAGAAATGGCCTCAACAGGAAAATATATACCCCGCCCCCTCTAAAGGAGCGGGGTAGTATCTGACATTGAGCCAGAGATGTTTTTTCCGATACTACCTTTGCTCAACCCCACACGAACTCTCACAGTCCGAATGGGGATCCAAATCGGAGGGAGCAGCGGCAGCCATCTCGTATCGTTCTTCGAGTTTCTCCACTGAGAAGGTTTCGTTTGAGAAGGTTTCGTTCTCCATAGCTTATTTTAGGCTAGTTTATAAAGAAAGAGAATTCCCACCTGAACGGTATACACCCGTTAAATTCAGGAAAACAGAATATCAATTAAGTATAGCCTTTCTTATTTGAAGAATATGTTTATTGTAACTAAAACCTGCTCAAATTCCAGCCGGTCCGTGCTTATCAATTCCGAAGGTCCGTATGTAGATTAAATTATGGGCAACTCAATCGATCATTCCGATCCGGACGCCCAGCCCCGAGGGGTGTGTCAACTATATTGTGACCGCCGATGGTGGCCTGACCGGAATCGAGGTCGGAGAGCATAAAAAGTGTGGAGTAGCAGCTGATTGAGCTACTCACTTCCCTTGATTGCAGCGCGGCTCGTAGATTGTCTATTCGACTCTCCTGTGAGCTGTCCCCGCTTCGACGATGCCCGACCGCTCTGAACCTTCCGCCCCACACGTCTACCAGATCAAGGCTCGTTTTCTTCGAATTAGTCCGATGGTCTGGCGGCGCTTTCTGCTTCCCGACCAGGAGACGCTCGGCAAGCTTCACCGAGCAATTCAGGTCGCCTTCGGCTAGACGGACGTGCATCTGCCCCGGTTCGACATTCATGGCCTGACCTACGGGCTCTCCCACCCCGGCGGTCGGCCGTTCGACGTAGAAGCTGGCCAGGTTTCTCTCGCCTCCCTGCAGCTGCGCGAAGGCGAGACGTTTCGCTATACCTACAATTTCACAGATGGATGGGAGCACGACATCCGCCTTGAACAGAAGTGCTTTGAGCAGAGGCTTCCCCACGACGAGGAGCAGAGCGATCCGATCCCGCACGGGCGATCCTGGAAGAGGCCCTGTTGAGGACTGCGGCGGCCCGTGGGCCTACCAGAAGCTGATCGCGACCTGCAAGCGCGCTCCTTTGGAGGAATACCTGCGGCTCTGTCTCTGGTTGGGCGAACTCTTCGATCCGTCTGTCTTCGACCGGCAGAACGTCAATGAGAAGCTCCAAAGTGGCGCGGAGCCCAGAAACTCAAACGCCGGCTCTTCGAGGCAGGGCGATTGCATGTTAAAGATTCTGGAGGAGGTGCTCCCGATAGTCGTCGTCCCATCCAGCACGCTTTCGTTTGTTTTTCGTCCCGGCGTCGACCCGATCGTCCTGTTTGACAGCAGAGGCAACAAGCCGCCTTACGAGCGCCAAGTTCACCGCCGCGTTCTGGGTTCGCACCTAGCTGTGGTCCTCCCTGAAGGCCACATCGAGCACCCAGTGCAGCCCATTTTCGATCTGCCAGTGCCGCCGGGACGCCTCCAGAATATTCTCGGCGTCGGCCTTGAGAGACTGTTTTGATTTCACACGATCGCATTTCAGGCTGAGCGTAACGACCGCAGGTCGTCGCAATCTCTGTGTTAGGGGCTTCCGAACGATTGAGGGTCCCCCAGCTCGACGAAACACCTCTGCGATTTTCAATCCGGCCAAAAATCAAACCAGTCTCTTAAAGATGCTGTGTTACCGAGTGTCAGGCTCCAGGATGAAGCGACGGGTCGAACGGTACTCCGTTCTTCAACACTCCGAAGCAGATGCGCATCGATCCGTCGGAGATGGTATTACCGCGTCGTGCGGGGACGAATCGCAAAAGCGTCGGCAGGATTTTCGACGAGAAGCTGTCGTACGTCGGCCTCGGACACGCCTGCGTCCCGGAGCGCTGGGATGAGGTCGGTGAAAAGGGCGGTATAGGACGCAAACGATCCGCCCCCGGGCTCGCCGACGCTGTACCAGCCGTTGTCGTGTGAGAGCAGCAGCCGATCCAGCAGACCGCTCTCGCGAAAGGCGGTCACGAGCCGGACGTACCGCTCGGTGTGCTCCGGCTCATACCCGTCCAACGATACCCAGCCGCCGCGCCGGGCGGCGTCGAGGTGGCGAGTCGTGTCCGTTTCGTTTTGCGCGTGCACCCAGATCCAGGCCCTCGGCTCGATGCCCTCCTCCGCCAGCACGTCGAGCTGCTCAAACGCCGGCTGGGCGGGCCCGGTGTGCACAGCAATGGTGAGCCCGGTCTGCCGATGCGCCCGGCATGCGGCCCGCACTAGTTTTCGGTCCATGTCGGACAACGAGCCGGAATCGACGCCGATCTTGAGAAAGCCGGGCCGCACGTCGGTCTCCCCGATGCCGGTCTCCCACTCCGCCACCCAGCGCCCGGCGAGCGCGTCCACCGAGTCGGCGTAGGCATGCTGAGGGATATGCTGATCGTCGCGAGCGCCGTAGTAGCCGGTGTTCGTCAGGATCTGCACGCCCGTAGCCTGCGAGAGGCGACACAGCACGCGGGGATCGCGGCCCAGATAGGCCGGCGTGCAATCCACGAAGGTCCGGCCGCCGGCGTCGGCCACCTCCGCCAGATGGGGGCGCACCGTCTCCACCACCTCGTCTCGGTCGTACCGGTGCGCCCCCACCACGTCGACCCCAGCAAAATCCACCATTACGTGCTCGTGGGTCAGCGTTCGCCCCATCTCCGACGGGGCAATGGGACCGGTCACCGTCATAATCTCGGGCTCCTCCGTCCGCGGCGCGGGCGCGGCCCATGAGCCGCTGCACAAAGCAAGTCCGCCCAGGGCGGCGCCTCCAGTCGCGAGAAAGTGGCGTCGATCCATGGTCCCTGATGAGGAATCGTGAGGATGATATGCGAGAGACGTGCCCTTCCCTGTCGGCTGTATTCCTCAAGAACGACGACGCGCCCCCCAGAAGCAACAGGGATCCACAGAGAAATTCGCCGCTATTACCGCCCCTGCCTTCTTGAACACGTGTCTCCGCTTTCACCATGAACGAACCGTATCGACTGGGCATCATCGGCGCCGGATCGGTAGCCCACCTTCACGCCCATGCCGTTTCGGACCTCGACAATGCCACCCTCGTCGCAGCGAGCCGCCGCTCGGACGATCCGGGCCGCGCCTTTGCCGACACACACGACTGCACGTGGTATTCCGACTACGAGGTCCTTCTCGACGACGAAGTCCCCGACGCGGTGCTCATCGCCACCCCGAGCGGAGCACACCTGGAGCCCACCGTCGCGGCCGCCGAACGGGGCGTGCACGTGCTCTGCGAGAAGCCGCTGGAGATCACGTCCGCACGCATCGACCGAATGATCGCAGCGGCAGACGCGAACGACGTGAAGCTGGGGGGCATCTTCCAGCACCGCTACAGCGGCGCCGTTCAGACGCTGCAGGACACCGTGGCGCAGGGTCGGTTCGGTCCTCTCGCGGTCGCCTCGGCCACGGTCCCCTGGTGGCGAGAGGATGCATACTACGAAGGGACGTGGAAGGGCACCGAAGAATTAGACGGAGGGGGCGCCCTCATGAACCAGTCCATCCACGCGATTGACGCGATTGCGTGGATCGCGCGGGCCAACATGGATCTTGCGCTGGGACAAAATCCGGTAGCGGAGGTGTACGCACAGACGGACGTACGAGGCCACGACCCCGCCCACATCGAGGTGGAGGACACCGCCGTGGCGACGCTTCGATATCGCGATGGGACGCTCGGCCACATTCTCGGGGCCACGTCCATGTACCCGGGCACACGCCGTCGGCTTCGGGTCGCCGGCCGGGACGGCACGGCGGAGCTCCACGAGGACGAGATCGTGTGCTGGCAGCTACGCGATGAGCGGCCGGTAGACGAGGAGATTCGGGCGACGTACGGCGACGACGACACGGACGGCGGCGCCTCCGACCCGATGGCGATCGACTACGACAATCACACGCAGAACCTCCGCGCCTTCCTCGCCTGGGTAGACCACGACGCCGATTTCCTCCTCCCGGCCCCAGAGGCCCGAACCGCCGTCGCCATCATCGAAGCGATTTACGAGTCTGCGGAATCGGGGCAGCCGGTGACGCTCGCTCTCTAGCCCGTCTTTCGCGGCTAGGCCTCAACATTGGGAAAGTTGACCTCACGTGTTGACAAACGCGGAGACGTTGGTGCCCCCCCACGCCCTGAGTGAAACGAGGAGGTGCTTTTAGAGACTGTTTTGATTTCACACGATGACAGTTCAGGCAGAGCGCGACGACTGCAGATCGTCGGGATCCAGCAGGGGCTCCTTCTGAGCAACGGACGGCCCTCCAATTCCTGCGAAATATCTCGTCGATTCTCAACCCGATCAAAAATCAAAACAGTCTCTTAGAGTGCTCCCGGGCCCCATGCTCTTTTCCTTCACTGCCGCAACCGATTTAGCGTGTAGTAGAGCGTCGGATGAGCAATGGGCGTTCCGTCCGCTGCCGTCACGCCGTGCAGGTCCATCTGGTAGACGTAGCCGGACACCAACTCGCCCAGCGCCACCGACACCGTCCGTCGGTCCGGCGACACCTCAACGTCCGTCACCGGCACCGACTGCACGTCCATCTGGTCGGAGCCATATTCCTGGTGGTACTCGTAGTAGTACCGCGTAAATTGTACTGCCGAATCGGGACGCACCGTCTCAGGCTGCACTGGCTTCGTAAAGTGGAGGTCGAATCCCTCCTTGGTAAGAGTCATCTCCGCCACCTCCGTCGGCGTCCCGCCGGTCCACCGCACGCGCTGCAGCCCCTGATCCCCGGGCCAGCCGTGATCGGTCTGCCCCACCCACAGCGTGCCGTCCGGCCCAAATGCCAGCCGGTTGTTGCCGATGCGGAGGGGCCGCGAGTCGTGCGCCGTCGAGGAATCGATAAGGGTCGTGACCGCGCCCTGCATCGCCCCATCCACCTCTTCCAGCATGACCCGCAGGATGCGCGGGTGGTTCATCTCCCCGATCAGCATCTGCCCCTCGAACGGCCCAAACTGCCCGCCGGTCGTGTCGATGACGGGCTGCGTGGGCGAGTTGGCGAGAATGCCCTGTGGAAAGAGCACAGAGGCCCGCGTCCGCATCGTGTTGAGCACCGGCACAGGCAGATCCAGCGGCTGAATGTCGTCAAACCCTTCTTCCCAGACGAGACTCTGCGGGTGGCCGTAGAAGTGGTCCTGCTGGACGTGGTAGAGCTTGCTGGTCCCAAGCCAGTCGCCCTGGTTGTCGGTTGCAAAGAGGCGGCCCTTCTGGTCGAATACGAGGCCGTTGGGGGAGCGGAAGCCGCTGGCGAACGGCTCCAGGGAATCGGACGCCGGATGGTAGCGCATGACCCACCCCCGATACGGCACCGCCGCGTACATGCGGCCGGGACGCCCCTCCGGATCGAACGGGCCGCGCATAATGTCCCACACGCCCGCAAACTTCGAGGCCGTGTTCAGCGAGATAAACAGATCGCCGTTTGGCCCTTCCGCCGGCCCAAACGCAAACTCGTGGTAGTTGCCGGACATCCCGAAGTCGTCCGTCACCGTGTCGTAGCGCTCCGCCTTCCCATCCCGATCGGTGTCGGTGAGGCGCGTCAACTCGGGACGTTGGGTGACGAGCACCTCGTGATTCGAGACGGCCTTCACACCCAGCGGGTCGTGCAGCCCCTGCGCGAACACGTTCCACTCCTGCGTCTCGGCATTGTAGATCATCACCTCGCCGCGGTGGAAGACGCCGACGAGCCGCCCATCCGGCATCACGTCGAGCCCGCCGACCTCGGGAATCAGGCCGGGCGGCGTGTCGATGGTTTCGACGACGTATGCGGGTCCGTCGTCGGCAGACTGCTCGGTGCAGCCGGGGACGGCCACCAGGGCGGCCACGAGTACAAGAAGCGAGAAACGACTCATCATAGAGAATCGACGCGGTTGTAACATGGCGGATCGGTCGGCCTCGGTGCTTACTTCGTCATCGTGATGGTGAAGTTGCGCGCCTCCTCCGGCGAGAGCCGAAGCGTATCGGCCCGCCACGTCCCGGCCGAGGCCTCGACCGTCACGCTATCCGCCGCAGTCCGAATAAACCGGATCTCCTGCGGCGGCTCCTCGATCTGAAATTCGCGCTGGAGCCCCACCCCGTCGGAGACAGGTGTGATGAGCTCACGCACCGTGACCCCGTCCATCGTGTAGCGGAACTGCGGGCGTTCTTCCACCATCCGGTAGCCCTCAAATTCGGCGCTCGGCGCTCCTTCCGTCTCTCCGATGCGCAGTGGAAACTGTCCGTCGCTCCGGTAAAAGACGGTTCCCTCCACCACGGCGCGCTGGTTAGCGACGTGGCCCTTGAACACCTCGCTGTTGTCCACGAAGCCGCCGCTCCACGCGTAGCGAATCGTCACGGGCACCGTGTCGAAGGCGTACGAGACGCCGCCCGTTAGCCCCACGGCAATCGTCGCGGGACTGCTGTTCGGCATAAACGTCCGGTACATGATCGGGGGCGAGGTAGGATAGGGGTGTGCCGACGTGACGGCCGCAGAGGCCCCCGCGCGCAGGCTGTCCGGGGGCACGTGCGCGTCCTCTTCCAGCGGGGGCATCGCCGCCTCGCCGTCCGGCGACACGTACATGGCCCCATACATCACGACGCCGTGGCCCGGATACGTGCACACGTACGGATAGACACCTTCGTCCTCAGGGGCAGTAAAGGTGAGCGTGGCGCTCGAATCGGGATCGATGACCGGCGCAAAGTGGAGCACGTCGTCCGACTCCGGCACGTACTCCTGCTCCGGCCCCTCTGCGCCCATCCGGTTCGCTGCTGCCACGACGGCCTCACGCGTCCCCTTATCCGTAATGACGAGGTTGTGCGCGAGGGAGCTGGCGTTTTCGAGCGTCAACTTCACCTCCTGCTCCGGCTGCACGGCAAAGCGCACGCGGTCGTATTGCAGTCCCGCTACGGCCTGGATCTCGATGGTCTTTGGTGGGGGCAACGCAGGGCCGGGCGCCCACCGGAGCGCAAGCAGAAGGCCAAGGGCAAGAAACCCCACCCCGACCCCCCAGAGACGGTTGGAAACGTGTGTGCTACGCATTCGCCTGTGTGCTGTCAAGGAATGTCACGAATCTCCGCCCGCTGCATTCGGAAGCTGTGCAATCGCTTACAAACCGGTTTAAACTCTCAACTGGATCAGAGTTGACGTTCGACACTGCGGTTCGTTTTGCGTGCCGGCATTCATCAGCCGTCCGCTGTCCCCCCTTATGGACGCGCCTCCCTCCGATCGGTCCCGGTATTTTCGGAGTCACATCCCGGTCACGCCCCCCAAGACGATTACATCTTAATTCCTGATTTCTCGCTTCCGGATTTAACAGTCCAGTCGGTCCTTCTCCCGCGCGCCCATTCGCCCTCTCTTTCGAGCCAAATCGGAGGCTGCAGCCAGAGGAGCCGCCATTCTTCAGCTCTACGGTTCAACATACGATTGCCTTGTCACCCCTCCCCCGGATACGTCACCCCCCACTCCTGCCGCAGTGCATCGGCCGTCTGGAGCAGCGCGTGACTCTCGTCCAGCGGCATGACCGGGCTTTCGGTCTTCCCTTTCCGCAGGCAGCGCATGACGTGAGCCGCTTCGAACTGATAGCCGTTGCCCTCGAACGGACGCGCGAACGTTTCCGTGGAGCCGTCCGCACGGGTAAGATCGAACGGCGCCCCCTTCCACCACGCCCGTCGCCCCTGCAAGCGTCCCCCCGGTCCCGCAATCGCACAGGTACGCCCGGCATCGGCACGGACGGACGCCTGCCACACCGCCTGCATTCCATCGTCGTACTGGAAAACGACCGCACACTGTTCGTCGACTCCCGTGTCGCCGAGCACGACGGAGGACGTCACATCGTCGGGCGGGCCGAACAGTTCAAACGCGAGAGCAATCGGATAGACGCCGAGATCGAGCAGCGCCCCGCCGCCGAGCGCCGGGTTGAAGACACGGTGCTCCGGATCAAAGGGCTGGTGGAATCCAATGTCCGCCCGAAGGACCTGCACCGTCCCGAGCTCGTCTGCCACCACGCGTCGCACATCGTCCATCACCGGAAGGAACCGCGTCCACATTCCCTCCATCAGAAACTCGTCCTGCTCTCGGGCCGTGGCGATGAGCCGAGCCGCCCCGTCAGCGTTGAGGGCGAGCGGCTTCTCGCAGAGCACGGCACACCCGGCCTCCAGCGCCAGGGTCGCGTGCCCCACGTGGTAGGGGTGAGGACTGGCCACGTGCACCACGTCCACGTCCGCCTTCGTGACGAGGGCCTCGTAGGAATCGAAGCGCTGTGGTATGGCAAACTCATCACCGAACGCGTCGGCCCGCTCCTGCGCCCGAGAGCCGACGGCTGCGATCTCCGCGTCGGGCAACAGTTGCAGATCGGAGGCGACGAGGTTCGCGATATTGCCGGTGCCGAGAATGCCCCAGCGGATGGTCATGCGAGTGTGGTGTTCGGAATTGGGATGTTGGATTGCGGCGAGCAGGAGGGCAGAATAAGGAAGTGGGGAGTTTCGCACAACCCCGCCCCCACACACGTATCAGCGTGGCAGGTGGACCGTAAAGGTCGTCCCCACGCCTCTCTCGCTCTTCACGTCGATCGTGCCCCCCATTACCTCCGTCAAGTGCTTGGTAATGGCAAGCCCAAGCCCACTTCCCTCCGTCGTTTTCTGATCCGCGCCCCGAGCAAAGGCCTCGAACAGATTCGGCAGAAAGGATTCCTCAATGCCCACGCCGGTGTCCTCCACCTCAATCACGACCTGGTCGGGCGTGCCCCATGCTCGCAGCGTCGCGGTGCCGCCGGGCTCGGTAAACTTGAGTGCATTGCTCAGGAGATTGTCCGTGATGCGGTGAAGCATCGTGGGATCGATCTCAGCCGTGAGCGGCTCTTCGACGTCCGTTTCGAGGGTAAGGCCCTTTCCGTCAGCCTGCGGCTGAAACATCTCGGCCGTCCCCAGCAGCTCATCCGCCAGGTTCATCGATTCCGGGGTCGGCTCTACGGCCCCCGCCTCCAGCTTCGACAGGTCGAGAACCGACTCCAGAGTGTCGAGCAATCGGTCGCTACTTCGCTTAATGAGATCAATGCGATCCTGATGCTCGTCCCCGACCTCCCGCCGCAGCAGATCGGCGTGGTTCATGATGGAAGAGAGCGGCGTCTGCACGTCGTGGCTTATGTTTGCAAGAAAGGCCGACTTGAGCTGGTTGGCCTGCTCGGCCTCCTCCTTCGCCGCACGCAGCTCCCGCTCGTACTGCACCTGCTCCGTAATGTCGTCGATCGAAAACACAACCTGCCGCACCGCCCCTTGATCGTCGCGCAGCGGTGCCCCATTGACGGAGATGTAGCGCTGCGTGCCGTCGGCCCACTCAAAGATGTAGCGTTTCTCCGTGAGGGGCATCCCCTCATCCAAAATATTTTGAAAGGGCCACTCCTCCGGGGGAATCGTCGTCCCGTCAAGCGTTTTGAGCGTGCCGATCTCATTGTGGAGCTGCCCAGAAAGGGTATCCTTCTCCACACCAAGAATATCGAGGGCCGGATCATTCGCGAAAGAGATCTCCCCCGACGCGTCCACAATCACGATGGCCGCCACGCTGGTATCCATCACCGCCTCGGTCAGGTCCCGCTCTCGGCGTAGGCTCTCCCGCGCCGCCATGCGATCGGTTACATCGTCGAAGTATACGGAGAGCCCGCCTTCGAAGGGAAAGGCTTTAACCTCAAACCACCGGTTGAGCGGCGGATAGTAGTCGACAAACTCGACGGTCGTCTGCTCCTCAATTGCCCGTTCGTATCGTTTCTGAAAGGTGGACCCCACCGCTTCCGGAAAGGCATCCCACATGTTTTTCCCCACCATCTCTTCGCGGGAGCGCTCCAGAAAAGTCTCCGCCTGGTTGTTCACGTACGTGAACGTCCAGTCCTCATCAACGGCAAAAAAGGCATCCGTAATGCTTTCCAAAATGCGCCGTCGTTGCTCGCTGGTCTCTTGGTGCTCTTGCCGGGAGGCATCGAGATCGGAGGCATAATGGCGTAGATTGATCTCGTCCATCACCACGCCCGCCAGATCAGCCAGCGTCTTCTGATCCTCCGTCGTAAACGTGCGGGGCTCATCGTCCAGGAGGCAGAGCGCGCCGAGACGATATCCGTTAGGGGCTGTAAGAGGCGCCCCCGCGTAGAATCGCACGTGCGGCTTTCCCGTCACCAGCGGATTATCAGCGAAGCGTTCGTCCTTCTTTGCGTCCTCGACGACCATGACGCCTTTCTGGTCAATGGTGTGCACGCAGAAGGAGGCTTCGAGCGACGTGCGAGTCAGGTCCAGCCCACAGGTGGAAAGACACCACTGCTCTTCCTGATCAATGAAGTTTATGAGGGCCACGGGCACGTCGAACAAGCGCGTGGCCAGCCGCGTGATGCGATCGAAGGCCTCGGTGGGCGGGGCGTCAAGCACGTCGTACTGCTCGAGCGTACGGAGCCGCCGCTGCTCACTTTCCGTTTGGGGACGCGTTTGGGTGCCGGGGGGAAGAGTGTCTGGGGCCTCCATAATTGGACCTCAATACTCTCGTTGTAGAAAGTGCTTCTGGAAATGCCAATACCATTCCATACTAGCGCACGCCACGTCGCATGCGCTGAGCCCTTACCCTGACCCCACCGCCATCTCGTCGCGAAGGGCCGTGCGAGTCTCATTGAGCCGCGCCTCCATTGCGTCACTGAGCACAACGTCGTAGCCCTCGGCACTGGGCGCCAGCGCCCGGAGCCGGTCCGGCAGCTCCGCAACACGAGCGGCGGCATGCTCCCGATGTGCATCGAGGGCACGGGATGTGCCGGCATCTGTTCTACGCCCGTCGGCCATCACACGCTCCAGGAGCGGCGCGCCTGCGTGGCGATCGGCCTCCTCCGTCGCAATCACGTCGCGCACAGCCGTTCCATTTTCGTACTGCCGAATGACTTGCTTCCGACCGGGCAGGTTCGACTTTTCGGAGGAAAGCTTCATCCGCGGCTGGCCCGCGTAGCCGCACAGCTTGTAGGCGCTGTCGAGGGCCGGTTGATCGGCAGACGTCCCCATCTTCGTCCCCACGCCGACCCCGTCGATGGGCGCATCCCGATCAATCAGGTCTCGGATCTTATACTCATCGAGGCCGCTGCTGGCAAAGATGAGCATGTCGTTCAGTCCCGCCGCGTCGAGCATCCGACGGGCCTCCTGGGCCAATTCCGCGAGGTCTCCGGAGTCGAGCCGGATGCCGCGTACCTGAAAGTCCTCGCCTCGTTCGTCGGCCAAATCAATCACCTTCTGCACGCCGCGGAGGGTGTCGTAGGTGTCCACAAGGAGGATCGTCTCCGGATACAGATCCGAAAACTCGCGGAAGGCCTCTCGCTCAGTGTCGTGGGCCTCCACGTAGCTGTGGGCCATGGTGCCCGTGATGGGAAGATCGTAGGCCTGTCCGGCGGCAACGTTGGAGGTGGCATCCACCCCGGCGATGTACGCGGCACGGGCCGCCTTCATTGACGCGTCCGTGCCATGCATCCGACGCATGCCAAAGTCGGCGACCAGCCGATCGGTCCCTCCGGCCCGTGCAGCCTCGACCACCCGGGCCGCCTTCGAAGCGATCGTCGTCTGGAACGTGATCTGATTCAACAGAAACGTCTCGGCCAGCTGCGCCTCCCCAATCGGGGCCACGACCTCCACAATCGGCTCGTCCGGAAAGACGGGCGTTCCTTCCGGCACGGCATACACGTCGCCGGTAAACTCAAAGTCCTCCAGCCACGCCAAAAAGTCGTCGGAAAACTGCTCCTGCGCGTCGAGGTAGGCCAGAGCCTCCTCCGAAAACGAAATCTCTTCGAGGTACTCCAGTGCCTGTTCGAGGCCACAGGCCAAGAGGTAGTTGCGATCCTTCAGGCGGCGGACGAAGAGATCAAACACGGCCGTCTCCTCCATGCCCTCTCGCCAGTAGGCCTGAAGCATGGTGAGCTGGTACAGATCGGTATAAAGGGCCGCGGTCTCCGAGCGGAAGTGATCGTCGAATGCCATAAGGCCGGAAACGGTTGTCTAAAAGAGCCAGGGCAGGGACACACGTACCTGCACAGCAAATCACGGAGATCGGGAGGAACGAGACGAACAAACCCCGTCCAGTCCAAACTAGTGGTCCGTCAAGGTGTCCATGCCAATCAGAGTGTGGATCGATGGCCTGCCTCTCTCCCTGACGCAGGATTCAGATCAACAGTTCTCGTTCGCCCCCTCCCCCTTCGACTTGGCTGCCCACTAGCAGCTCTCGCTCCCGCACTCCCTCTCGTTAGGGCAGAGCGTCCGGTGCGGGGCTACGGCTCCGTCCCCGATAACTTCGTACGTCTGTCCACACCGTCAACGCCTTACCGTTCACAGGATCGTTGGTTTTGCGTGAAGCAAAATCGCCCTCCACGCCCTCCGCTACGGCTGCACGTCGACGGAGGCCTCCAGGGCCCGGTCGATCTGCACTTTCGTTTCCGCAAGGTGCGCCCGCGTGTCGCGGTCCAACGAGCGACGGTCGAGGACCCGTCCGATTGTGTCGGACAGCTCCGTCAGCTCCAACCGGGCCAGCGAACGAACGTCCTCCGGTACCGTCAGTTGATCGGCGCCCACGAGGGGATTGATCGTGATCCAGCTGGTGGTGTCGAGCAGGAAGGCAATGAGGCGGTCGGTGTACGTGCGCTGCAGGGAGCGGCGGAACGAGTTGATCGCCACGGCCCGCGGCGCCGTCGTGTCGAGTTCGCTCCAGATGGCATCCGTGAGGCGTGGCATCAGATCGCCCGGTCCGTAGTAGTTGTCCGCCTCGGTCCGCACGTGGTTGTCAATCATGCGCTTCAGCCGGGCAGGGTGGAGGAGACTCCGGAGAAGGCCCGTCTGAATCATCGCGACATGTTCGTGGACGGGATAATCGATCTGGAGCCCCCCGGAAGCGCCCCAGTGTGCATGCCGATTGGGCGCCAGCTTGTTGAGACGCTCGGCCTCGAACTGAAAGGCCTCGGGGGCAAAGGCCGTCTCGACGAGAAGGTCAACCGCCTCGCGCTGCTTCTCGGCGGTAACGGGGCGAAAGGGCATGCGGGCATCGGGCGTGCCCTTGTGATCGCGCGCCACGTACATGCCCCCCACCATCTTCGTCACGGGACGGAGCGCCCGGTAGCGCTCAAACAGAAGGGCGGTGGTGGCCTGGCGAAGACGATAATAGCGCTCTCCCTCGGCGATGAGACGGTCGTCGAGCTTCGGCTCCACCGTCCGGATGAGTTCAGTGCGCGTCTCGGCAAAGGCCAGCGGGCTGGACCCCAGCTCCCAGGTGTTCGTCAGCGGATCGACAGCGTAGGCCCCAAGGGCCGCGTCCTCATCGGTGCCGTAGGTGTGGTGGGGATCACTGGACTGGCCGGCGATCTTGTCGAGGCCGTTCTCCTCAGCCGTGGTCGTATCGGCCAGCGGGGCATCGCGCGTGAGCGGGCCCTCCGCCCCCTGCTCGGCAATGGGCATGTAGCCGTACTTGATGGCCCACTCGTCGTAGGTGCCCACGTTCGGATTCCAGTAGTGCCCCTGCTCCTCAGCGTCCGTCGCCACGTTGACCGGGGCGTAGTCCATCACCGAAAGACTCACGCCGTGCGCTTCGGTATAGCGCTTGTCGTGGAGCTCGTCGGTCGGGATGCCGGAAGAGGCCTTAAAGTTGTGCCGCAGGCCGAGCGTGTGCCCCACCTCATGCATCACGAGGTCCTTGACGGCCGCGCCCAAATAGTCGTCCGGCATGGGCGCGCCCGGATCGAGCCCCCCTCGTGCAAGCAACGTCGCGCGCTGGAGCCCAATCTGCTGCGACATGCCCCGCTCCGCCCAACAGGCGTGCCGGGCCAGCTTGGGGGAAAACATCTGCCGCAGTTTCTGCCCCCGGTGCCGGAGCGACGCCTGAACCGTCCCGTTCGCCTGTCCCCCTTCCGGGAGCAGATGGTCGTACTCCTGCTGCCAGCCGCGCACGAAGGAAGAAGAGATGAGAATGTCGGCGTTCAGCATCTCGCCCGTCCGCGGGTCCGTCTGCGATGGGCCAATGGCGTAGCCCATCTGGTGGGCTGCGGTCCACTGCACGGTGGAGTAGCGGATGTCCTCCGGGCTCCAGGTCGAGTCGTCCGGCGCGTCTTTGGCCACCACGGCATTCCTGTAGCCGGCCGCCTCGAAGGCCTCGTTCCAGGCCTCGATGCCTGCCTTCACGTAGGCCCGATACTCGTCCGGCACGCTATGGTCGACGTAATACACGATCGGCTCCTTCGGCTCCACGAGCTCGCCCCGACGATAGGCGGCCGTATCACTGGGCGCCAGCCGCCAGCGGTTGACGTATCGGATGTAGGGGTCGCTCTGCTTATCCTTCGAAAAATCCTTGATCGCGTCGGTGAAGTAGCCCACCCGATCGTCGGCACGTCGGGCCTGCATCGGCTCCTCCGGCAGCTGGAAAAAGGAGTAGCGAACCCCCACTGGAATGGATCGATAATCCGGAAGCGCCTCGCCGCCGATGAGGGGCACGTCCGGGCCTTCGTAGTTCAGCATGGCGTCGATCTCGACATTCCTCTCGAAGCCCCGCACCGAATCGACGTAGCTCGTTTCGTCTTGCAGCCGGGCCGGCTGCTGCCCAAAGTAGGGTTTCAGACGTTCGCCGATACTGGAGTAGTCCGACACCAAAAAGTCGGACAGCTCGATGAGCAGGTGCTCCGTAGAGTCGTTGCGGCTTACGATGTCGAACGCGTGAACGACCGAGTGGCCCACGTTCTCCTTCATGGACCGGCGCATGCCGCCCTCGTCCGCCCGGAACCGGGGATTGCGGTGGACCAGATGCACCTTGTGTCCCACCTTCCGGAAGCGCATGAGCCGGGTGTCGGTGAGGCGGAGACCATCGTGCAGGTTGAAGACGCCCACCCCTTTGCTGATGTGGAGCACCGCCCCAAAATTCTTGTCCAGCTGTTCGGGAGCAATTTCGGCATAGAGGGTCCGATCCTCTTTCATGTGAAGAGGAAGAAACCCATCGATGCTCTTGGCCTCCTTCAGGGTTTTCTTCCAGGGCTTAAAGGGATCGTCTTCACTCTCCTCTGTTGTGCTCTTCTCCTCAGCCGTGCCCGTCGACCCTTTGAAAAGGGAGCAGGAAGTAAGCAGAAGCGCCGCAATCGTAAATGTAAGGAGGTGTCGCATCGAAGAAGCGCAGGAAAAAGCGTGGAGCGGAAAGCATGAAGAAAGACCGGGCCGTACAAACGGACCTTCTTGATCAGAAAGACCGGTCCCGGAAGGATCGTTTGCCGTCTCCTGCGTCCAATATGCAAATCGCGACGGAGAAAGTGAATCTCTTCCGTCCCTGCGACGAACGTGAGAGGCTAGAATGCTTCTCCCAGGGAAACGTACGGTTCGATGCCCGTGGGACTCCACGCAAGGTCAAGCCGTCCGTGCACCCCATCGTCGGTGAGGCGAAGCCGCCCCCCGATCCCGACAGCCGCTTCAACATGCTCGACGAGCTCTGGGCCGACCCGGGGGCCCACCTCTCCAACGGACGCGAAGACGGTGGCCTTGAACCGCCAAAAGAGCGGCATTCGATATTCGGCCTGTGCGGTCCAGTACACGGAGTCCCGAAAGCGGCCCTCCCGGTAGCCTCGCATCTGGCTGGAGCCGCCCAACAGGGGAAGCTGCTGAAATGGTGCCGTTCCCATCACCGCCTCCGTGTAGAGCTGTCCGGTAAGAACGCCGATCCCAAGCGGGTGGTAGGTGCGAACATCGGTCTTGAGGTGCCCGAAGGTATAGTCGCTACCCCAAGCAGCCGAGTGAAGGGTCGTCACAACTTCTGCGTAGGTGCCGGTGGTGGGGTAGTACAGACTATTGCGCGCGTCCCAGAAGAGCGAAAGCCCAAGGCCCGCTGTGACGCCGCCCCCTGCCCCCGCCACGCGCCCCTGTGCAATGTCGCCGCGTGTCTCCCCCGACGTCCGCACCGCATCGGCCCGCACGAACACACGGGGTCCGACGCGCAGGTTCGACCGGATGCGGCGCTGGGCCGTGCCGTCTAGGAGTACGTACCGGGCCGTGTAGGATTCTTCTGCACTTTTTGGGGTCTCCCCGCCAATACCGAAGTAGGAGTTGGGATAGTGACTGACCTGCAGCTCTCCCTGCACGCGCCAGAGCCCATCGCGCAGGTATAGCTCCGGGCTCATCTTTGCGATGAGTTGCCGCCGCTGTGTGCCGGTAAAGGTCGCCTGCACGCTCGATGCCGTGCCGTTGGGCTGCTCCGGCCGATAGTATCCCACCACGAGTCCCCCCGCTATCTTCGTGTCCGGCGCGTAGGAGGCGTAAGGAAGCACCAGCCAGTCGGCACTCTGCCCGGTCCTGCTGGTGTCGTTCGCCGGCTGGGCATGCGCGGGCCCCGCTCCGATCATAGCAACGAGAAGAGAAAGGACGAGTCGGAACATAGGCAACCAGACGGCGACGGGTATAGCGACACGTCCTCATGTTCGGCATCCCGACCGACGGCGTCAACCGATGGCTCCCGTACGCGGACAATCGCCTGTGGAAGCGCATATCGGGAGACAGACGCTCATGGGTCTCCGGTTCTAATCAGAACGAGCGCAGAAACGGAAAACGGAAGAGAAGACCTTGCCGAATACCAGAACCGAGGGCTCCAACGAATCCGATACTTTCGCAAGCTACATGAGGCCGGGCTGAAACGTGCGCGGCTCGACGCGGAGGCGGACCTCCTTGAGTCCCGTTTCCTCGTCGATGTTCAGCAGGACCTGGACCCGCGGACAGGCGATGATCTCAAACAGGTCGTTGAGTTCGTTTGTCAGACGCCCGTGATCGAACTCATCGCTCAGCAGATGGCCGGAGTAGCCTCCTTGGCCCACACGCAGCCCTTGAACTATTCCTCCAGCTTGGTGTCGGCGCGCTACTATGAGCTGTCTGTTCAGGAGTCGTTTTTCTCATCAAGAAAATCTCTGAGCCACGGGGGCATTTCCTCCGTCTTCTTCGCGTCCTGGAGGGCCTCCGCGACCTTCCCGTCCTTCATCTTCTCGTACTGCTCGACGATCTGCTTTCGGGTGCGGCGGTAGCGGTTGTAGCGCTCTTTCATCTCTTCAAGCCGCTGGAGCTCCTCGACCGGCGGGCTCTCCCCGCGCGCTCGGAACTCTTCGTTCACCTCTTCCCGGGCCTCGATCCGTTCGTTCAGGTCTGCCATCATCTCGGTGTACTTCCGGTAGAGCTGCTTTTTGTTATCCTCGGCCCAGTCGGCGAAGGTCGTGCCCTCCCCATAGACGATGTTCTCCTCCGAGAGGTCGAAGCGGCGACGGGCAAATTGAATCCGGTCCCAGAGATCCCGGGGCTCTAAGTTTTGCTCCTCGGCGTAGTTGGCCTCGATGCGATTCAAGATGCGGCGATGACGATAGTAGAAAAACGCGGCTAGCGGGCCGCCGATGAGGGCCGTCGCCATCAGTCCCTTTCCGATGAGCGTGGAGGTAAGGGTGGCCCACACCGGATCTCCGTACCACCAGATGCAGCCTGCAAACAACGACATCCCGAGCAGGTGATAGGCACCCGCCGCGATAATGAGCACATGCACTGGGTTCAAGTAAAGAGTCTTCAAGAGGCCCCAATCGACCTCCTTGTCTACAGACAGCACCGGGTCGACCGCCTCGGGGTTCTCCCGGCAGTCGATCTGGCGGCAGAGAAGGGGGTAGTAGTATTTGTCCCGCGTGCCCCAGAGCGCAGAGCGGTTCAGATCGATGTCCGGGTTGGGAAAAACGTACGCCAGGGCGCTGGTGTGGAGATGCTGAAGGAGGTAGCGGCGCCAATGAGGAAGCATCTGAACCCGGGCGCCGATGCGGAAAAGCGTCCGTCCGCCTTGTCCGTTGATCATAGATCTGTACTTCCCACGAATCTCGGTGAGGGGATCATCGGTGCGAAGACGACTCGCGTCAACTCCGGCCTGGAACGGGTCGTACCAGAATTTGAGCCCTTCAATCAGAGATAGAATACATACGGCTGCTAACACTAAGAAAGCAGCGAAAGGTAGACTTCCCTTGGGAATGTCGTCGTATACGAAGTACCAACCTGGATTGGCCAACGCCACAAGGAGTGTGGGAAGCACCCACCCGATCTTCAGTCGAATCCACCACGCCAGGTGCCGGAGGTACGTCAGTTCATTTCCCGTTGGTGGGCGCGGCGCCATCTTCCCCTCGAAGTCGCTCTGCCTATGCTCGTAGGTCGGGTACTCGTGACCGGGTCCCTTTTCCCCGTGGTCCCGGACCTCCTCGTGATCGAATGTATATCCGTCGTCCGATTCCATGTCTTCAGTCTTTTAACCGTTGAAAACTGAACGCGCATGAAGGAGAGAAGGCTATGAGTATACGGGGGCCAGAACACCGGCCGATTTATGAGGCGCTGAGGAATCAGCCGCCACGCCCGGGCTCCCTTCGTACTCAAACTCCGGCTGGAGGTCGGCCGACTTCGCGGCCCGGTAGTCGATCCGGAGGGTCACGCTCGCTTCTACCGAGTCGAAGTCCCTTGTGGGTCGGACGGTCTGGTCGTGAGCCACCTCCGTAGCATCGGCAACGGCCGAGCCGTCCCAGGTCCAGCTGGCAGAAAGGAGGGTACCGTCGTCTTTTCGCATCATCTGGTCGGCGGAGTCGAGAGAAGTGGCTGTTTTGTCGAGGTGCGTCTCGTCGCCGACCACGAGGAAGTCGGACGTAAGCGAAAGGGATACTTCCGTAAGCTGCATAAGTCCGGGCTGGAACGTGCGCGGCTCGACACGGAGGCGGACCTCTTCGAGGCTCATTTCTTCACTGATATCCAGCAGGACCTGCACCCGGGGGCGGGCGATGATCTCAAACAGGTCGTTGAGTTCGGTCGTGAGACGCTTGGAGCCGAATTCACCCTTCGGCAAGTATCCGGAATACCCTTTCTTGGACCAAACGGAATTCTTGAACCACTCCTCCAGTTCGGTGTCACTGAAGACCGCCACTACGAGCTGTCCGGTCAAAATCAACCCCAGGCCGATCGCGCCGCCCCTGAATCCCGATTTTGGTATCAAAAGACCTGCCCCAATTGCTGAGGTCGAGTGGCCAACTGTGGCCCCGATATTTGAGTCTTTTTCGAAGGCGAGCTCCTCTACAGCATGACCTACAAAATAGAGGGCCTCAACGTACGCAACTCTCCTATGTAAATCATATAGATCGTCTTTCACCGCCGTCGACACTCCGGACAGGTGCCGAATGCTGGCAACGGCCTCCGCGGTCCCGATTCCGATCTGGGAGAGTTGGTCGATCGAGGCGCCCCGCCGGGCCGCGTCTCGGTAGGCATTGGCCAGGAAGAAGAGGTGCAGGCCGTCGATAGCCAGGGCGATGCGGCCCACCCGTCGCCGACCGGCTTTGTAGAGGTCGGCCTTTTGCCGGTGCTCGGTACTCTCGTCCATCTTCTCGCCGTATTGCTGAAGCCCGGCCTCGCGTCCCGTCAGGGCCTGCTGGGCCTCTTTCCCGGCCTGCACGCGCTTCCCCTTCAACTCGAAGAGCGTCTCGGCCTTCTTCCCCGCCCCCACCTGCTGGTGAACGTACTGGGCCACCGCCCCGACGGCGCTTCGGGTCGTTCGAATCAGATCGTCGAGGGTGCGGGTGCCGGTCGACGGTGCCGGCCCCGTCACCTTCCCGCTCGGGCTCAGCCCGAGCTTGCTGGTGAGGACCCGCACGTACCGCTGGCCCTTCTGCCAAGAGGCGAGCCGGCTCCGGGTCGATTCGATCTCGTCGGTCAAGTCGTCGACCTTCGACGCTTTGTTCTGGAAGGTCTCGTGGGCCTGGGCCGCCTTTTCGGCGTGTGTGGCCGCGACGTCCTCCTTCTTGATCGCCGAGCCGGCTTCGGACTTTGCCTCCTGTTCCAGCGCATTGGCCGCTACGCCCGCCAGGCGCCGGATGGTGCTAAGGTCGTAGGGCACCCGGTCGTACCAGGTCTTCTCGCCCTGCTTGTCAATGCCGCGCTTCGGGTCGGCGTCCACGTACTGCCCGAGCTGTTCGGCCAGGTAGTGCCGCCCGGCCTGCGAGTACTCGGCGTCCGCCAGCAGCCGCTCCTCGATGCCGAGCCGGTCGACGAACGTCTTAAATTTCTCGTCGGAGAGGGCCTCGGCCCCACCGGCCTCTTCCACAAACGCCGTCAGGTCCTCCCGCGCCTGCCGGTAGGCCGGAAGGTCCATCATGAAGTCGTACAGCGTGTCTCCCAGCCGCTCGACCGTATCCTGCAGGTCGTTCTGTTCAGCGCTCCAATCCTCCAGGGTCGACTCCAGGCGCTGCTTGTCCAGGAAGTCCCATACGGTTGGATCGTCGACCACGCCCTCCACGGCCCGCGCCGCCTGCGTGATCGTCGACTCTTCGGCTCGGTCCTCGAAGCGCTGGGCGGCCCGGTAGGTGAGGCTCGCATGGTGGTGTTCGAGACTGGTGCCGGCCTGGAAGGCCTTCAACCGCTCGACGGCGTGGCGGTAGGCGCTCCCGGCTGCCCGGACGAACTGCACCGGTTGCGGCACCGAGACCTGCAGGAGGTCCTCCGACGGCTCGGCCGCAAAGTAGCCGATTTCGTAGGCCCCACCGGTTTTGATCGTCTCCAGCGCGTCGGCGTCGATCGTTTCGCAACGCAGCGCCGCCAGCGGATAGATGTCCTCGGCGTGGGGATCGTCGTCTCGTCGATAGGCGCCGAGGCGCTCGTAGGAGAGCTGGCAGGGAGAAAGCATGACGTGCACCTTCGTGCAGCTCTCGGTTGCCGGGAAGCAAAGGTAGGGCTGTCCGCCTGCTGTCTTCGCGTCGAGCGAGGGAGAACGCTCGTCTTTGCCCGTCCACCGCGACGGATCCGACCAGTCGACGCGCTTGAGGGTGCCCTCGCCGGTGGCCTTTGCCTCGATCATCGGCGACATGGGCGGATCCTCTCCCGGGTGCTCCGGAAAGACGTACACCCAAGTGCCCTCCTGCAGTGGCTCCGTACTCGTGTCGAGCACGCCGGTCTCGTGGTTGGCCGTCATGACGGTCTGCTGCGGCGCGATTCGCCACAGGGACGCTTCGTTCGCGTCGGGACCGGTGGCCCCGTGGAGCGGATTCTCGCGGCTCGACCCCGGGAGGTCGGGAAAGAAGTACTTGATGGGACCGGGCGGAACGTCTGAAAGTTCAGCAGACCCATTCTCGTCGAGCGTGGTCTCTTGCTCGGACCCGTCCGGCAGGATCACGACGACCGTTTCGTCCGCCACGGGCGCGTCGGTCACGAGGTCGCGGAGGCGGATGCTCAGGTCGTCCACGAATCGCATCACGCCCGTGCTCTTCGCGTCCTGCGAATCGGCGATGATGCCGCTCACGTCCACCGTGTAGAAAAACTGCGGTTGCACGTAGCCCTCCGGCGCCTTCCACTCCGGCACAATGTCCGCGGTGTCGCCCGGATACTGGAACCGGTACATCACCTCCACGGCTCCGTTTTCTACCCGAGGACGCAGCCGCGTCACCGGGACGTGCGCCCCGCGCTCCTTGTATTCGAAAATGCGGACGGTCGCCCGGCGGCCGTCGGGCGCGCCTTTCGCGTCGGCTGTGAGCGTGAGAATGTCTCCGCGTTTGACTTCTTCCTGCGACCACCGCGGACCCGCACCGGCTCGGTCACCTTCAGGGCCTCCGACTCGGCCGAGAGGCCGTGGTTCGGCATCTTGACCTTCGCCAGGAGGCCGCCCTTCGCCTTTTGCGGCACCCGAAGCCGGAGATTCATGTCCTCGCCCGCGAGCCGGCCGTCGAGGGTGTTGTGGACGGTCCCCTGCGCGTCGACGAGCTTGATCTGGAGACGAGAGCCCTCAGCGCAGAAGAGCGTGCGGATTTCGAGGCCGATCTCCCCACCGGGGGCGGCCTGCCGTCGGTCGAAGCGGACGGCGTCGATTTCGGAGGGGAGGGTGAAGACGTGTGTCTCGTCGGCCGCGCCGGTAAACTCAGGCATGGAGAAAAGGGAAGCGAGGAGAAAAGAAAACTACAGCAGAAGTGAACCGAAATGGAATTGTACTTTATGACAAAATTAATCTAAAATAACCAATAACAAGATGTCAATGATCGATTCATGAAGAGCGGTTGTATCCAAAAACCTCGGCAAAAGTAGAGGGGCCGTCCCTTTTCCGCACTAACAAATGGACGCCTGAAAGCTGCAACTGCCCAACAGGCGATGATGCCTGGACACTCAGCCCGCCCCTTCATGTGATCTCAACTACACAAGATCGTTATGCCCTTTACGAGTGGCTTCGGATCTGACGGAGGTGCTTTTTTCGATCGGGGACGGCTCCGCATCGGGGTGAAGGATGGGCCGGAAGCAAACGGAGGAGATACCGCCGTCTGAACGCGCCCGATAGATGCCCTATGATCTTTGGAAGTGGCATGAGAACGAGTTCTGCTTCTTTTTGAATCAGGAATAGTACTTGCACCCGGCTCCCCCGCCCTCTGGTGCCCCTCGACGCCCACCCACCTTTTCGCGGCGCGGCCCCTGATCCCCTCCCCCTCCTGCACACGCGATGCCCTCCTCAGATGAACGCCTTTTGTCCCGTACGGGCCTTCGCTTCCCTTGCTCTCGCTCTTGCCCTCCTATGTCCCACACAGGTTCTCGGACAAGAGCCCGACACAACGGCTCAACGTCCCGACACCACAAGCGTCACGATCACAACCACTGCTCAGCACGAGCGAAGCACCTTTCGCCGGATCAAGGCCATCACAGGGTTCTTCCTGGACCTCAATGCGGGGTATAACTACCGGTTTAATACCTTCAGTACGGATCGCCCTCTGCTTGATGAGAGTCCTGTGAGGTACTCTAGCCTCGACCTGAGCGTGTACGATCTCTCCGTCGATCTCGGCCTGGCCGGCACCTCTCTCCTAGAGATCGGCTACGAATCTCCCTACCCACGAACGGACTTTCAGGAGCAAGCCCTCGATGCCCGAAAGGACCAGACGAAGGGCCTCGAAACGTACACCGCCGGGATTAACTTTCTTCCCCTCTGGCGTTTCCTACTGCCAGAGTCGTGGCCCGATTTTGTAAAGTGGCTGCCCGCCGTCGAAATCCGCTACACGCACGAGCTTACCCAAAACACGGCCATTGCCGAGCGGGAAAGTCTCCTCTTGAACGCCGTCTCCAACCTGGACGGAAGCGTCAGTCTCGACGACCTCACCTTTCAGCGCGTCGAGACCGGCGCTTTCTTCTCGTTCAAAACGCGGTATGAGTTTGGCTCGGTCAGCATTCCGATCTACGTGTGGAATTGGAACGACATGGAGTCAAACACAGCCCTGCGGCTCGGGGTGTCGCGGTGGAGCTACTCGCGCGTTTACAGCACTCGGTTCCCAAAATTCAACACCCCCATCGTGTACGAAGCCGACGCCGCGGGACGAGGTCTCCTGCTGAATTTTCAGTCCTATCCCCGCAGTGGCTTCCGAACCGACGTCACACTGGGCATCGGGCGCGGGACCTTTCAGACGGACGACCGCGAACTCTCGGGCGCGCTCCCGTTCTTTTATGAGACGAGCGACCTCTCCGCCAATCCGCTGAGCCTGTACGGCGAAGGCGCCTTTTCGTACCGATTCTCTTTCTTCCCCAAGGCCCCAGTGACGATGTATCTGGAGCCCGGCGTCGACATGAATATGTTCAACGTGACCTTCAACTCGTTCGACGAGGTCGTGTCGCCCGGCCCCGGTGACGGGACCCCCCTCTCGACGGATGGATCGAGCTCCATCCAGCACTTCGACTTCATCGTCCGTCCATGGATCCGGTTCTCTCTCAGCATTTGACCGTTCCGCTCTCGCCTCCCGCGCACTCCCACGTGCTGTTCCCCGATGTCTTTTCTCTCTGTGTCCAGTTCCCGCCGTTCGTGTTCACGCCCTCTTGCGATCCTCCTTCTCCTCGGCCCGCTTCTCCTCACCGGGTGTGACGGCATTGGCACGAGCGAAGCCCCAGACCGCGAGGCTCCGGACCAAAACGACGGCGGCGGGCAAGCCCCTGCGCTCTCGATTGGCCGCACCGCCTACGATTACGGCTTCGTGCACGTAGACACGCCGCAGCGTCGCACCGTTGCCCTCATCAACAACGGCTCGCCTCCCCCAGACTCGGCAAACCGGACCGGCGCACTGGAGGGCGACGTTGCCCTTGCCGGGACGGATACGGAGCGATTCACAATCGAATCGGGGGACGGCTCATTCACCCTGGCGCCGGGCGATACGCTGGACGTGCTCGTCTCGTTTGACCCAGAGAAGGACCGCGTGACGAGCCGGGCCCAACTGGAAATCACCCACAACGACACCGACCGCAAGACCCCGCTTCCGGTGCCCCTTCAAGGGGATGGTGTGGTCTTCGAGGGCGGCTCGGGCAGCGCCAATGCTCCCTACCAGATTGCACGCCCCGACCAGCTTCAGGTCATCAACAACGGACTGCGCACCGAGGACTTCGTTATGGTCGGGGACGTGGATGCCAGCGTTACGCGCAATTGGAACGAGGGCGACGGCTTCATTCCTATTGGGGAGCGTACCGACGGCGAACGGTTTACCGGCACGTTCGACGGCGCGGGGCACGTCGTCTCGGACCTCTGGATCCGGCGGTCGGACACGAACGGAATTGGGCTCTTTGCGGCCCTGGGCAACACGTCCCTCCATGATGTGACGCTTCGCGGTGTTGAAATTTCCGGCGGAAGCCAGACCGGCGCCCTCGTCGGCCAAAATGCGGGAGGAACCATCGAATTCGTGAGCGTAACGGGCACCGTGAACGGCAACGTGGGCGTGGGCGGTGTCGCCGGACTCAACTTCGACAATGGGACCCTCCGGTCTGTTCAGAGCAGAGCCTCCGTGCAGGGCGAGGCGCTCGTGGGCGGACTCGCGGGGCGCAACCACGAGAGCTCCATCCGTAATGCGACCACGGAGGGGGCCGTGGAGGGAAAGGGACCTGCGGGTGAAGTAGGAGGCCTCGTAGGTCGAAATGTGCAGGGCGAAATTCGTCGATCATCGGCCCAGGGCGACGTGTCGAGTAACGGGTCCCGAGGACAGGTCGGCGGGCTCGTCGGGCGCAACGTGGGCGGCACAATTGCGGACGCATCGTACGCCGCCGGGACCGTGCAGGCTCTCGCAAGTGCGGGCGGACTCGTGGGGGCCAACTTTGCTGGCGGAACCCTCCGGACGTCCACAGCCAGCGGAAATGTGATCAGCACCGACCGGGCGGGGGGACTCGTGGGCCGAAACGCGGTGACGGGGCGCCTCCAGACGTCCAGTGCAACTGCGAGCGTGGACGCAGACCGGAATGCAGGGGGACTCGTGGGCCTGAACCGGGCACAGGTGCACGGCTGCTGGGCAAGGGGCCCTGTCCAGGGAAAAACAAATGTCGGCGGACTGGCCGGTGCCAACCTCGGCGTCATTGAGGCCTCGTACGCGCACAGTTCCGTGGCGGGAGACACGCGCGTCGGGGGGCTCGTGGGACGTGGCAATGGAGGGACGCTGCAGCAAGCCTACGCCGCCGGCTCCGTATCGGGCTCGACGGACGTTGGGGGCCTTGTGGGCCGACAGGCGGGCAGCACGGTGAGCAGCAGCTACTGGGACACGAACACCACGAACCAGAGCCGCCCGGTAGGAACCCAGGAAGAGACCTCGGTGGAGGCAACCGGCCTTTCGACTGGGCAGATGACGGGAGCAGCGGCCGCCGAGCACATGCCCGGACTGGACTTCACGGAAATGTGGATGCCGATCGACGGCGCTTACCCCGCGCTCCGGTGGGAAGAGTGACGGTTCACGCGGCTACAGCCGCACCTCGCGGCCCTCGTTTTGAGCATAGGCCTGAACATCCGCAAACACGTCGGCGTGGGTGACGGTGGTGCTGTCGCCCACGACAATGGCCTTCCGCTTGGCCCGCGTTAGCGCCACGTTGAAGCGGCGGGGCTCATCCAGAAAGCCGATGGCCCCGCGCTCGTTGCTGCGAACGAGCGAGACAATCACGACCTCCTTCTCGCGGCCCTGGAAGCCGTCGACCGTGTCGACTTCTAGCTCGTCTATATCGAGCCGCTGCTCAATCCGGTCCACCTGATCGTCGTACGGCGAAATGACGGCGATCTGTCCCGGAGCCATCTCGGCATTCAGCAGATCGGTGACGAGCTGCGCCACGAGCTCGGCCTCACGGGGATTCTCGCGGGAGTGCGATCCGGATCGCTGACGCTCAGGAGCCTCAATGCCTGCAGTGTCGACGAAGACGAAGGGCGCCTCCGGATCGAGAATCTCACGTCGCTCCGGTGGCAAGTCGCCCGGCGGTACGCCGAGGTCAGCCAGCGTGTGCTGCCGCACCGCGTCGTCGGCCAGCAGTCGATCGTCGTAGAAAGTGCGGCTGGAAAAGCCCATGATGGTCTCGTGCATCCGGTACTGCGTGCGCAACAGACTGCGGATGGAATTGGGCGTCTCGGGATCCGTCTCGTGGTGCTTAGCGAGGCGCTCGAAGAGGGTGTACTGCAGCCCACTCTCGGCCGCCTCCGGGTTCAGAATGGTGGGCGGCAACTGCTTGTGATCGCCCACGAGAATCGCACGACGAGCGTGCGTCATCGGAATCCAGCAGGACGGCGCCGTGGCCTGCGTGGCCTCGTCAACGATGAGGGTATCAAACGTTTGATGCTGCAAAAGGTCACTGCCGGCGGTCGAGTTGGTGCTGCACACCACGTCGGCGGCGCTCAGCACCTCGTCGATCGCCTCTTGCTCCAGCCGCTCGGCCTCGTCGAAGAGGTCATCGGCCTTGTCGCGAAGGTCGAGCCACTCGGCCATCTCCTCGATCTTTTCCGGCGGTACGCCCCGCGATCCACGGCCCTCTTCGGCCAGTTCCTGAATCTTGCGATCCGACATGCCGCGGCGCCAACGGCCCGATGGATGCGTGAGGTCGTCCTGCTCTTCTAAGAGATCGAAGGCGTCCTCACGCCGGGCCTGCGAGCGCCGATAGGTGTCGTTGTCTTCAATCTGAGCATCGAGCGTGTGGGCATGAAGGGCCTCCGTAACCCGGGCCGGATGGCCGAGGCGGACGACCTCCTCCCCCTGCTCGACCAGCAACTCAACCATGTTGTCGACGGCCGTGTTGGACGCTGCAGTCGCGAGCACCGACTCGCCCCGATCCAGACACTGCCGGATGACCTCGATCGCGGTGGTCGTCTTGCCGGTGCCGGGCGGGCCGTGGATGAGGTGCACATCGTTGGTCCCCAGGGCTTCCCGAACGGCCTGTCGTTGAGAAGCGTTGAGGACCGGATTGTGCCAGTCGCCCACGTCCACGGCGTCCGCTTCGGCGGGCGAAGACGCCCCCGTACACACGTCGCGGAGATGGGCAAGCGTCCCCTCGGCCGTTGGGAGCTGAGCCAGCGCATCTTGCATCCGCTGGTACGTAATGTCGTTCACGTAGAGATCCACTCGCAGCCCTTTGCCGAACACCCATCCATCCGGCTTCGAGCCGAAGGACACAGTCACGGAATAGTTGGTGACCTGTGTGACGGTGCCGGTGGGATTGTCGTCCCGGAGCGGATCCTTCTTCGACACCATGACGAGATCGCCCACCCGGAGCTCGTGATCGGGGAGGGGCTGGCCTTTCTCCTGGCGCATAAACTTGACGCGATGCCCCCCGAGTCCCTCCCCTTCGTCCCGTCCTCGCATGCGGAGCAGCGCCCGCCCCCGCCGCTCGCGTTCACGTCCCGACAAATTTTCGATCTCTTGCTCGTGGCGCCGCATCTCCTCCTCGCGCTCCAACTCGACGAGGTCGGTGAGGCGATCAGCATACGCCCGTGCGGTCCTGGTCTCCTCGTCCAGTGCCGCAATTGACACCGTGGCGGTACCGATGCGCCCCCCATCGAGGGACTGAACAATTCGGTCGGCCACGTCGGCCGTCACGTCCACCGTGGCCGTGTCGCCCTCAATGTCGATGGCCCCGATGGCGTCGGGGTCCACATTGGCCTCGTTCACAACGGCACCGACAATGTCGCCGGGGCCTTCGCCGTTGAGTCCCTGCACGAGCAGCGTGGTGGTTTCGTCGCTCATGCGCTTTTGGGCTGGATTTGTTCGACATCCTCTTCCCTATCCTCTACCCAGAGGCCAATTTGAGAGTTGCAAAAGGGGCAGTGGAAGACGTGTAAAGGAAGCAGCTCGGCGTCGTTGACGTGGACTTAGAGACTGTTTTGATTTTTGAGCGGGTTTGAGAATCGACGAGATATTTCGCAGGAATTGGAGGGCCGTCTGTTGCCCAGAAGGAGCTCCTGTTGGATCCCGACGATCTGCAGTCGTCGCGCTCTGCCTGAACTGTCATCGTGTGAAATCAAAACAATCTCTTAGACCCCAGAGGCCCGTCCCCCTTGTTGCGACGTGCGCTCCCGCAGCCCCGCCAACTGCTCCGTCCACGTCGGAATCGTGAGGTCGAAGGTCTCTCGCGCCCTGCCAGAATCAAGCACCGTGTACTTCGGACGAGCGGCAGCCGTGGGGTACTCGTCGGAGGACACGGGCTCGACGGTCACGTCGTCGCACCCGAACGTCGAGAAGATGGCTCGGGCAAATCCGTACCAGCTCGTCTGGCCAGACGCGGCGAGATGATAGAGGCCGCTTGCCTCCCTCGGGGCCTCTCGCGCCTGCACATGACGCAGCATTGTCGCAGTAGCTTCGGCAATCCACCCCGCCCACGTCGGCGTGCCCGTCTGGTCGTCGACCACCGTGAGGGTGTCGTTCTCGTCGGCAAGCCGGAGCATGGTCCGCAGGAAATTGGAGCGGCGGTCGCTGTAGACCCAGCTCGTGCGCAGGATGAGGTGCCGACCGCCTACGTCTTGAATCGCCTCCTCTCCCGCCCGCTTCGTGCGGCCGTAGACATTGATTGGATTGGGGGCATCGGTCTCCTCGTACGGGGCCGTGTGCGTCCCGTCGAAGACATAGTCGGTGGAATAGTGCACAAGCCACGCCCCTACCTTGGCCGCTGCCTCCGAGAGCACCCTGGGGGCCTCGGCGTTAAGGACCCGCGCCGACTCGACCTCCTGCTCCGCCTGGTCGACCGCCGTGTAGGCCGCCGCGTTGACGATCACATCCGGCTCGATCTCCCGCACAGCCGCCCGCAGGGACGAAGGGTCGGTGAGATCGGTCTGCTCCCGACCGGGCGCCGCCACCGATCCGATTCGCGCAAGAGGCGCGCGCAACTCGTGTCCCACCTGTCCGGTCCCCCCCAGTAGCAGAAGAGTCGAATCCTTGGGGATACTCATCACGGAAGGAAGCGCATTAGGAAATGGGCGTGTGCGCCGTCCCGAACGCGAACCGCTCTTCGGAAAGGGCTTCTATCCCCGGCGCCTCACGGTCGCGCTCCGAAAGCACCGGGTCGTCCACTGGCCAGTCAATGCCGAGCGTTGGATCGTTCCAATGAATGACGCCCTCCGCTTCGGGGTGGTAGAAGTCGGTGCACTTGTAGTGAAAGAGGGCCTCGTCCCCAGTCACCACGAATCCATGCGCAAACCCTTCCGGCACGTACAACTGACGACCATTTTCAGCCGAGAGTCTCAAGCCCTCCCACTCTCCGAAGGTATCCGACCCAGCCCGGATGTCGACGACAACGTCGTAGACCTCTCCTTTCAAAACAGTGATCAGCTTCCCTTGTGGGCGTGGATTTTGGAAGTGGAGGCCCCGCAACACGTGCGTCCGGGAGCGCGAGAGATTGTCCTGCACAAACGTCACGTCGAGCCCATGCTTGCCGTAGTCGCGGGCGTTCCACGTCTCCAGGAATGCCCCACGATCGTCGGTATACACGTCTGGCTCGATGACGCGCACACCGGGAAGAGTCCCGTCAAATACGTCCATGGCTGAGCACATCATTCAAGATTACGCCGGCGTTCCTTCCGCCCGCCGGATGACCTGAAGAAGATACTGCCCATATGCGTTGTTGTCCATCGAGTGCCCGATTCGCCGCACGTCTTCGGAGGAAATCCACCCCTGACGCCACGCAATTTCCTCCGGACAACTAATCTTCAGCCCCTGTCGCTTCTCAATTGTCTGTACGAAGTTGGCGGCCTGCAGCAGCGAGTCGTGCGTGCCGGTGTCGAGCCACGCCATGCCCCGCCCCATGGTCTCGACCTGGAGTTCGCCCCGTTGGAGGTAGTGACGGTTTATATCGGTAATTTCCAGCTCTCCCCGATCGGACGGCTCCAGCCCTTCTGCAATCTCAACGACATCCGAGCTGTAAAAGTATAGGCCGGTCACGGCATAATTTGAGGCCGGATCGTCGGGCTTTTCTTCAATGGAGAGAGCCTGCCCGTCCCCGTCGAAATCGACGACCCCGTAGCGCTCCGGATCCTTGACGTAGTAAGCGAAGACGGTTCCCCCGCCCTCTTGCCGGGCTGCTCGCTGCAACCGTGCCGGCAGCCCCTCTCCATAAAAGATGTTGTCTCCGAGAATGAGGCAGACGTCATCGTCGCCAACAAAGTCGGACCCGATGGTAAACGCCTGCGCGATGCCCTTCGGCTCTGGTTGCTCGGCGTAGTGCAGATTGAGCCCCCACTGATGCCCGTCGCCCAGCAGCGCCTCAAAGCGCGGCAGGTCTTTGGGCGTCGAGATAATGAGCACCTCCCGAATGCCCGCCAGCATGAGGGTCGACAGCGGATAATACACCATCGGCTTGTCGTAAATGGGCAGGAGTTGCTTGCTTACCGCCCGGGTGGCCGGATAGAGGCGCGTGCCTGCCCCACCGGCCAGGAGAATGCCCTTGCGCGTCCGACTAGAATCGTCACTCATAGCATTTCGTGATTTCGGGTTTCTGCTAAAAAACGGATCGTAAAGACGCCCCGCGCCACGGGAATGACTCTCGCCCCCCGAAACGCCTCAACTCCCCCCCATCCCTCTCCCTCACCGAACAGCTCGCACCCACTCCCGATTTTCCACGTACCACTCAACCGTCCGGCGCAGGCCCTCCTCGAAATCGACCTGGGGGGCAAACCCAACATCCTCTTCGATCTTGCGGGGATCGATCGCGTAGCGCCAGTCGTGGCCCGGGCGATCTTCCACAAACGTGATTAGGGAGCGATGTCCCTCGTCTGGCCCGTCGGGCCGTAGATCATCGAGAATGTCGCAAATCTGACGCACCACCGCAATGTTTTCTTTTTCGCAGCGTCCGCCCACGTTGTAGGTTTCCCCCACCTGTCCCTCCTGCAGTACGCGAAGAAGGGCACGAACGTGATCCTCAACGTAAAGCCAGTCGCGCACGTTCTTCCCGTCGCCGTACACCGGAATGGACTTTTCGTCGAGGGCGTTCAGGATGACCACGGGAATGAGCTTCTCCGGATGCTGGTACGGGCCGTAGTTGTTCGAGCAATTCGTAATGAGCACCGGCAGGCCGTAGGTGCGCTGCCAGGCGCGCACGAGATGGTCGGCCCCGGCCTTGCTCGCGGAGTAGGGAGAGCTGGGATCGTAGGGCGTTTCCTCCGTAAAGGCGCCCGTTGCCCCGAGTTCGCCGTATACCTCGTCGGTCGAGACGTGCAGAAAACGAAAGTCTTCCGGGGTGCCCTGCTCTTCCCAGTAGGTGCGGGCTGCCTCCAAGAGCACCTGCGTTCCCACCACGTTCGTTTGCACGAAGGCGGCCGGACCGTCGATTGAACGATCCACGTGCGACTCCGCCGCGAGATGGAGCACCCCATCCGGCTCGTGCTCACGGAAGAGCCGGTGCATGGCCGGCGCGTCGGTGATATCCTCCTGTGCAAAGTGGTGACGGGGATGATCCCTCACCGGGGCCAGATTTTCCAGGTGTCCCGCGTAGGTCAACGCGTCGACGGTAACCACGGTGGCCTCGGTCTGATCAATCAGATGACGTACCACCGCCGAGCCGATGAAGCCGGCGCCGCCGGTAACCAACAGGGTATCATTCATAAGTGCCGTAGTGAGTCAAAAGAGCTGAAAGCGAAGAAAGCACACCTCAAAACGCGAGGGGGGGCGACCTGAGTCGTAAGAGACCTACAACCAAAGGATCGAAATGATCATGACGGAAATCGTCATGACGAGAAGCGTGGCCGGCCAGCCCACCTTCGCATAGTCGCTGAAGCGATACCCGCCCGGCCCCATTACCATGAGGTTCGTCTGGTAGCCGATGGGGGTCAGGAAGCTGGCCGAGGCTCCGATGGCCACAATGAGACCGAACGCAATGGGCGGCGCGCCAAGCGTGGACGCCGTGGCCATCGAGATGGGCAGCATGAGCACGGCTGCCGCATTGTTCGTGATAATCTCGGTGAGGAGATTCGTGAGGAGATAGATGGACGCGAGGGCCACAACAGGGCCATATCCTTCCGTAATCCCCAGCATTCCCTCCGCCGCCTGTTGCGCGAGACCGGTCGTCTCGATCGCCTTTCCGATGCCGAGCGCCGCGGCGATGACGACGAGCACCTGCACGTTGAGCGCGCGCTGGGCTTCCGCCGCCGTTACACAGCCTGTAAGAATCATGAGGAGCGCGGTGACGAACGCAGTCGTCACGATGGGCGCAAGGCCCACCGCCGCCGTAAGGACCATTGCCCCCGTGAGCGCCAGCGCGAGAGGTGCCAGCGCCTCTCGATCATCGTCGCCCTCGTCGTCCTGTCCGTTCGTCGACGTCAGCGCGCGCCCGTCCCGCGGCGCCACGAGGTAGAACTCGTCCCGGCTGCCACTGCTCCACCGCTGCCCAAAATCACTGGGCGCCTCTACGATGAGCAAGTCGCCCGCCTGCAGCTTTGTCGTCCCCACCGGCCCGGTGACCGGTTCATTTTCGCGCTGGATGCCCAGCACCACGCCCTGGTACTCCTCCCGAAAATTTGCTTCCCCGAGCGTGGAGCCCACGAGATCGGACGACTCGGCAATGACAGCTTCGTAAAGGGGCAGCGTTTCGTACCGCACCGGGTCGTCCGTCCGCTCTCCCGGACTTGGAAGCGTGCGCTTGAGTCCCGGACGCTTGAGAAGCCGCTCCCGTGCGGCGAGCCGTCCGTTGAAGGTGAGCACGTCGCCCTGTTCGAGCGTGAGACGCGGCGTGGCCTGCAACACCTGTTTCCCTCGACGAACGTGTGTCAGGTAGGCGTCGCCGAGATCCCGCAATCCCGCCTCTGCCACCGTTTGCCCGATGATCGGCGACTGCACTGTGACCTTCACCTCGAACATATTCTCGTCCAGCTCCTCCTCCACAGCAGGGGCCGGAGTGCCCCGATCCGGGAGGAGCCGGTGCCCGCCCATGACGAAGTATGCAATGACGGCGAGGGCGGAGGGAATGCCGATCCACGTCACATCGAACAGGTGCAGCGGCTCATAGCCCTCCGCCTCCATCAGTCCCGCCACGATCAAATTGGTCGACGTGCCCACGAGCGTCGTCATGCCCCCCGTAATCGCCGCGTAGGAGAGTGGGATCATGAGCTTCGACGCCGGGATGTTCTGCTCGTCCGCCCACTCCTGCAGGCGCGGCGTGAGCATTGCCACAATGGGCGTGTTGTTTAACAGGCCGGACAGGAACGCGGTGGGCACCATGAAGCGGGCCAGGAGCGGACTCAGGCGCGAGGTGTTGGCGAAGAGCACTCGATCGAGCCGACCGAGGGCATCGGTGTGCTGCACGCCTGCCGCAACGATGTAGAGAGCCCCCACGGTGAGGACGGCCGAGTTGGAGAACCCCGCAAACGCCTGCTGGGGAGAAATGACGCCGGTCACGAGCAGGGCCGAGAGCCCACTCAGCAGGACTAGATCGGGCCGCCCAAGGTCCGACACCAGTGCCGTGACCAATCCCAGCACCACGCCGACGGTGATCCAGGCGTCGGCACTAAGGGACGCGAGGACGGCCATAGCGAAGAGAGTGGACGGTCGACGGTCGGGACGTCAAGCCGAGCACGATCGTTCTTGCAGAAAATGCCCAAACGCCCGACGAATGCGACGGGGGTCATCGAGCTTGTGTTGAGGAGTGCGCCGGTCACGAACAAGGGACGACCGAGAAAATCATTTTCCCGCCCGTCCCGATCTGCCACGCACTCTACCCGCGCCCGCCTCTCCCACGCCCCCGATCGCCTACACGATGCCCTCTTCTTCGAGCGCCTCAATGATCTGATTCACGCAGGTCTCCACGTCGTTCTGATCCGAGTCGACGACGATCTCCGGGTCCTGCGGCTCCTCGTACGGGGCCGAGACGCCGGTAAAGTTGGCGATTTCGCCTTCCTCCGCCTTCTTGTAGAGCCCCTTCGTGTCCCGCTCCTTGCAGACCTCCAGCGGGCAGTCGACGTGTACCTCAAAGAACCGTCCCTCCGGCAGCAATTCTCGGATGCGATCGCGGTCCTCCTGGTACGGCGAGATAAAGCTACAGAGTGTCACGTTGCCCTGCTCGAAGAAGAGCCGGGCGGCTTCGCCGACGCGCCGAATGTTTTCCTTCCGGTCGTTGGGGCTGAAGCCGAGATCGCCGGACAGTCCGTGCCGCACGTTGTCACCGTCGAGCATCATCGTCTGCACGTCCCGATCGAAGAGGCGCTTCTCCACCTCTTTTGCAATCGTGGACTTTCCGGAGCCGGAAAGGCCCGTGAGCCACACCACAGCGGACTTGTGCCCGTTCTTCTCTTCCCGGTCCTCGCGCGGGATGTTGAGCCCCTCCCACACAACGTTCGGCGAGGTCTCTCGCTCCTTGTCCGTCACCACCTCATCTCGGCCGAACGGCGCCACGTCCTCGGACACGCCGCGGATCATGCCGGCGGCCACCGTGTCGTTGGTGTCCGGATCGATGAGAATGAAGTTGCCGGTCGACCGGTTGATCTTGTAGGGATCGATGAAGAGCGGGTCCGCCGTTTCCAGCTCCACCCGGCCAATATCGTTGAGCTCAAAGGTATCGGCCTCCTCGCGGTGAAAGGTCTCAACGTTGGTGCGATAGACCACCTTCGAGACATTGGCCTGCGTGCGCCGCGTGGTGTGCTGAATGATATACGGCCGGTCCCGCCGCATCTTTTCCTCATTCATCCAGCACAGGTCGGCGTCGAGTTGACGAGTGACGTCGGGGCGATTGCGGCTCCGCACGATCATCGAGCCGCGGCTCACGTCAATCTCGTCCGTGAGCGAGATCACGATCGAATCGCCCGGGCCGGCCTCCTCGACCTCGCCGTCGAGCGTCGTGATCGACTCGATGTGCGACGTGCGCTTTGACGGAAGAACGACGATCTCCTCCCCCGGTCGAATCTTGCCGGACGCCACCTGGCCCGCAAAGCCGCGGAAGTCCTGGTGCGGCCGGATCACGTGCTGCACCGGAAAGCGGAAGTCGACCTGATTGCGATCGGCCTCCGGCCGGACGTTTTCGAGGCGGTGCAGAAGCGTCGGTCCCTTGTACCACGGCATTCGCTCCGACTGGTCGACCACGTTGTCGCCCTTCAACGCTGAGATCGGGATGAAGGTGATGTCATTGATGTCGAGGTTGTCGGAGAACTCCTGAAACTCCTCCACGATCTCGCGGAAGCGCTCCTCGCCGTAGTCCACGAGGTCCATCTTGTTGACCGCGACAATCATGTACGGAATCTGGAGCAGCGAGGCGATGAAGGCGTGCCGCCGCGTCTGCTCGATCACGCCGTTGCGGGCGTCGATGAGCTCCACAGCCAGCTCCGCCGTTGAGGCGCCCGTCACCATGTTGCGCGTGTACTGCTCGTGCCCCGGCGTGTCCGCAATGATAAACTTGCGGTTCGGGGTGGAAAAGTAGCGGTAGGCGACGTCGATGGTAATGCCCTGTTCCCGCTCGGCCTTCAGGCCGTCGGTGAGGAGCGCCAGCTCCAAATCGTCATCGTCCCGCTGCGTATTCCGCTTAATCTCCTCCAGCTTGTCCTCGAAGATTTGCTGCGTGTCGTAAAAGAGGCGACCAATCAGCGTGCTTTTGCCGTCGTCGACGCTTCCCGCCGTGGTGAATCGAAGTACGTCCATCTCTCAGTGTCGAATTGCGAGTTTCGAGTTTCGAATGGGGAGTAGAACTGCGGAATGTCCGATCGGTGACTTGCCCAATTCGACATTCGCAATTCCCAATTCGCCAATGCCTAGAAGTAGCCTTCGCGTTTGCGGTCTTCCATCGCCGCCTCGGCGCGCTGGTCGTCGGCACGGGCACTGCGCTCGGCCTGCTGCGTGGTGGCCACCTCGGCGATCACCTCATCGAGCGTGGTGGCGGTCGACTCCACGGCTCCGGTGCACGTCATGTCCCCAATCGTGCGGAAGCGAACCATCTTCTCGACGTACTCTTCCCCCTCCCGCAGATCGTTGTACGGAGATTTCGGCAGAAGCACACCGTCCCGTTCAAACATTGTGCGCTCGTGGGCGAGGTAGAGACTCGGAATCTCCAGGTCCTCCTGCTGGATGTACTGCCACACGTCCAGCTCCGTCCAGTTGCTCAGCGGAAAGGCGCGGAAGTGCTCCCCTTTCCGGCTTCGGCCATTGTAAAGATTCCAAAGCTCGGGCCGCTGATTTTTGGGGTCCCAGTTTCCAAATCGGTCGCGGTGGGAAAAGAAGCGCTCTTTCGCACGGGCCTTCTCCTCGTCGCGCCGGGCCCCGCCGAGCGCCACATCGAAGCCATGCTCCTCAATCGTATCCAGCAGCGTCACGATCTGGAGCTTGTTGCGGCTCGCGTCGGGCCCTTGCTCCTCCTTTGCCCGACCGGACTTGATGGTTTCCTCCACGCTCCCAACGATGAGCTCGAGCCCATGCTCCTCCATCAGGTTATCCCGAAATTCGATGGTCTCGGGAAAGTTGTGTCCCGTATCCACGTGGAGAATCGGAAACGGCACCTGGCCCGGGTAAAAGGCCTTCCGGGCGAGGTGGACCATCGTAAGAGAGTCCTTCCCTCCACTGAACATGAGGACGGGATTATCAAACTGCGCCTCCGCCTCTCGGATGACGTGGATGGCTTCCGACTCCAGCCAATCCAGATGTTCTGAGGTGTCCGATGACAGGGACATAAGTATACAAGGAACGGTAATTCGGAGAACCGCAAGAAATAGAACTGCTGCAGCCGAATAAGCGGCTTTGCAGCAAACGTTTCGAGTTACGCTTCGGTAGCAACCCCTGCGTCAACCTTCTTCTTGAAATAGTCAAGGGTACGCTGAAGCCCCTCGCGCCGGTCGACCTCCGGGGTCCAGCCCAAAATCTCCTTTGCCCGCGAAATGTCCGGCTGCCGCACCTGTGGGTCGTCCTCGGGCAGCTCTTCGTAGGTGATGGAGCTTCCAGTGCCGGTAATCTCAATGATCTCCTCGGCAAACTCCTTGATCGTAATCTCGTCGGGATTGCCGATGTTCACCGGTTCGGACTCGTCGCTCATCAGGAGGCGGTAGATGCCGTCCACCAAGTCGTCGACGTAGCAGAACGCGCGCGTCTGACTGCCATCGCCGTAGACGGTGAGAGGATCGCCGCGAAGGGCCTGCGACATGAACGTTGGGAGGGCCCGCCCGTCGTCGATGCGCATGCGCGGGCCATAGGTATTGAAAATCCGGACGATGCGGGTTTCAACGCCGTGATAACGGTTATAGGCCATCGCCAGCGCCTCGGCAAATCGCTTGGCCTCGTCGTACACGCCCCGCTCGCCGATGGGATTTACGTTGCCCCAGTAGTCTTCCGGCTGCGGGTGAACGAGCGGGTCGCCGTACACCTCACTCGTGGAGGCGAGCAAGAACCGTGCGTCTTTCGCCTTCGCGAGGCCCAACGCCTTGTGGGTCCCCAATGCCCCCACCTTCATGGTCTGGATGGGAAGCCGCAGGTAGTCTTCCGGGGCCGCCGGACTGGCAAAGTGAAGAACGTAGTCGAGATCCCCGTTGACGTGGATGTAATCGGTGACGTCGTACTCAACGAAGCGAAACCGATCCTGTCCAAGCTCAAATAGGTGCTCGATGTTTTCGGTATCGCCGGTCACGAGGTTGTCCATGCAGATCACCTCATGGCCCTCGTCGATGAAGCGGTCACAGAGGTGCGACCCGAGAAACCCGGCGCCGCCGGTGATGAGTGTGCGTGGCATGAGAGTAGGAGAAGAGGATGAGAAAGGGGGGCCGCCTGCCGTTACGCAGCAGGCTGACCGTTTTCGACGATGGCTTCCTGAATCGCCTCCTGATCGTCCTCAGGCGCGTAGTGCGGCCGCCCGATACTGTAGTAGTCAAAGCCCATCTCCGCCATGCGCCCCGGCTCGTATAGATTCCGGCCGTCGAAAATCAGCGGACGGGCCAGCCGGTCGCGCACGTCTGCAAGGTTGGGGCGTCGAAACTCGTGCCACTCGGTGCAGATGACGAGCGCATCGGCATCGTCAAGGATGTCGTACATGTTCTCCCCGTAATCGATCGTGTCGCCGAAGACGTTTCGGGTGGTTTCGATCGCTTCCGGATCGAACGCAGCCACTTCGGCGCCCTTCTCGCGGAGGCCCTGGATGATGATGTGCGACGGTGCTTCTCGAATGTCGTCGGTGTTGGGCTTAAAGGAAAGCCCCCACATCGCGATTTTCTTGCCCTCCAGGTCACCGTCGAAATACTCGTCGAGCCGGTGTACAAGGAGTTCACGCTGCTGGTCGTTCACCTCAAGGACGGAGTCGAGAATCTTGAAGTCGTAGTCGTGCTCTTGTCCTTTCCGGTGGAGGGCCTGCACATCTTTCGGGAAGCAACTGCCCCCAAATCCAATTCCGGCGTAGAGGAAATGCTGCCCGATGCGGTGGTCCTTGCTGATGCCGAGGCGCACCTTGTCGACGTTGGCGCCGACCCGATCGCACATATTGGCGATCTCGTTCATAAACGAGATGCGAGTTGCCAGCAGCGAGTTGGCCGTGTATTTGATCATTTCGGCCGAGCGCTCGTCCACGACCAAGATCGGGTTGCCCTGCCGCACAAACGGCTCGTAGAGGCGCGTCATGATCTCGCCCGCTTTGTCGCTGGAGGTGCCAATCACCACACGATCCGGCTTCATGAAGTCGTCCACTGCAGCCCCTTCACGCAGGAACTCGGGGTTGGACACGACGTCGAAGTCCTCGCCCGCGACAAGTGCCCGCTCTTCCATCGTTTCGCGAACCCGGTCCGCTGTCCCCACCGGCACGGTGCTCTTGTTCACGATGACCCGGTAGTCCCCGTCCTCTTCCGCGGCGAGTAGATCCGCCACGTCCCCAGCTGCACTCATCACGTACGAGAGATCGGCGGACCCGTCCTCGCCCGGAGGCGTCGGCAGAGCCATAAAAATGACCTCCGCATCGGCCACGGCCTCTTCGAGCTCCGTGGTGAAGTGGAGCCGGTTTTCCTTGCGGTTGCGCGCGAAGTAGTGCTCCAAATCCGGCTCGTAAATGGGGAGCTCGCCCTCCCGAAGCATCTCCACCTTTTCCTGGTCGATGTCCACACAGGTGACCTGGTTTCCCATCTCGGCAAAACAGGTCCCCGTGACCAGCCCAACATAGCCGGTCCCGATGATTGCTATATTCATGACGCTGATAGAAAGAAATGAGTACAGAAAAAAAACTAATTCGATTCCGGAATTCCGGTACGGCCGTTTGTCTTCACAGCGGGCTCAGAATACCTGTTCGGAATCCCGGGAGGCTCAGTCTTCTCCTACCCCTCCACCGAACGAACGGCGCTCTTCCTTACGACTTTTGGCGCACCGTGCTCAATGCCCTCTTGAAGACGGTGCGTCTCCAATCGATAGAGGTAAAGAACTGAGAGTGATAGCTGCATATCGTTCCAATCACTCGAAGTGTAGTGACAAAAACAACGCCTAGCCTCCCGTTTTGCCTCCTGTCCCACCTAAAAGCATCGATTCTTCAGGAAATCCCCCTTCGGGTTTCCCTTTCCTGTGACTTCTTTCCGTGCTACTCTCCCCCGACTTCTCTTCTCCTGCAGCGTGTGGGATTAAATCCCCGAGTCGTTCCTCTCATACATGCACCTCGCGTCCAGCCAACATAGCGTCGCGACAACAGGGCTCCTCTCAATCGGGAGACGTGCCGGCCTGCATCCCTCCTGATTACATTCATACAATTCCAACCTTTCCGTTCCCTGTCTGTACGCTTACGTTGCCTGTCGTCTTACTTTCTCTTGTTTTCCCTCATGTCCGCTCGTTCTCAGTCAGACGCGTCGATCCCCCTCGCCCGCCCGTCGATCTCCTCAACGGGACTGGAACGAGTACAAGACGTCCTCCACTCGTCTCGCCTCTCTCGCGGTCCTGTCCTGGAACAGTTTGAAGCCCGCATGGCCGAACAGTGTGGGACGCGCCACGCCATCGGCGTCAGCAGTGGAACTGCGGCCCTTCACTGCATCGTCCGGGCGCTAGACCTGGAGCCCGGAGCGGAAGTCCTTACCACTCCGTTTAGCTTTGTCGCCTCGACCAATGTTCTGCTCTACGAAGACCTCACGCCTCGCTTCGTCGACATCGACCCGCAGAGCTACAACCTCGATGTCATGCGGATTGAGGAGAGGATCACTCCTCGAACGCAGGCGATTTTGGCCGTCGATGTGTTCGGCCAGCCGGTCGATTGGCCGGCCCTCACTCACTTGGCGGACACGCACGGCTTGGCCCTCATCGATGACTCCTGCGAAGCCCTCGGCGCGACGATTGACAGCCAGCCCATCGGATCCTGGGGGGAGGCCGCTGCCTTCGGGTTTTACCCCAACAAGCAGATTACGACTGGGGAGGGGGGATGCATCACCACCGATCGCGACGACGTGGCACGGATGTGCCGTTCTCTGCGGAACCAGGGACGATCCGCCGACGGTCAAATGCGGCACCCGCGCCTGGGATACAACTACCGGCTTGACGAACTCTCGGCGGCACTGGGCTGTGCACAACTCGACCGACTTGGCGAGATTCTCGACCGGCGTGCCGCCGTGGCCGATGCGTACCAAGAGGCCCTGGCCCCCCTCACCGACGACCTCCACCGCCCATCGACGGAGCCGAAGGGCACGCGAAGCTGGTTCGTGTACGTCGTACGCCTCCGCGACTCCTTCGAGGCAAACGATCGGGACCAGGTGATGGAGCACCTGCAGTCCAACGGGATCGGGTGTGCCCCCTACTTTCCGTCCATTCACCTCCAGCCGTACCACCGGGACCGACTGGACCATGCGCCGGGTGACTTCCCAATTTGTGAGCACGTGTCGGACCGAACGATTGCGCTGCCGTTTTACGATGCACTCACGCTGGATGACGTCCAGCGTGTAGTCGAGGTGCTTCGAGAAGCACTATCCTCTCTGTAGAGATCCTGCTTTGCTGCAATGTCGCCCCCCTATACTCCTTATGCCGTCTCGAAGCGGCTCTTCGACGTCGCTGGGGCAGCTCTTCTGCTGCTGATCCTGTCTCCCCTTCTGGCCCTCGTGGCGACGGCCATCTGGCTGGACGATGGGCGCCCCATACTCTTCACCCAAGAACGCACCGGACGCCACGGCACCCTGTTTCAAATTTTAAAATTCCGCACCCTCACCCCCGGTCCGAAAGACCCCACCCGCCCCTCCGCTCACACAACCCGAGTGGGGGCTCCGCTCCGCCGTTGGGCCATTGACGAGTGTCCCCAACTGTGGAACGTGCTCCGGGGAGAGATGAGCCTCGTGGGGCCGCGTCCCGCTCTGCCTCGACAAGTGAAGAAATACACGCCCCGTCAGCGCATCCGCCTCCAGGTGCGCCCGGGACTAACAGGATGGGCACAAATTCACGGACGCAACGTCCTTTCCTGGGCCGAACGCATCAGTCATGACATCTGGTATATCCGACATCGAGGATTCTGGCTCGACCTCACCATCCTGGGCCGCACTCCTCTCGTACTCATTCGGGGCATCGGGGTGTACGGCCCGGACGGTCGCAACCCCACAGTCCGTTCCCCTAGATCGGACTCCACCCATGCCTGACTCTCCCTCTCTTGTCATCGTTGGGGCCGGGGGGTTGGGCCGTGGCGTCGCTGCTCTCGTTGAGGCAGCCGATACGGAGACTCCGTCCTGGGACCTCCGTGGCTTTGTCGACGACAACGAGGATTTGCTCGGCTCCTCGGTGATGGGATACCCTGTACTAGGGAATACGGACTGGCTCTCTCACCAGCAGGACATATACTTCACCATCGCGATTGGGGACGGAACCCACCGGAAGCGGGTCGCAGAGCGCCTCCACCAACCCGATCTGTTCCCAGCTGTCGTCACGCACCCTTCCACCTCCTCTCACCGAACGAATCAAATTGCCGCAGGAACGATTGTGCGCGCCGAAACCGCCCTGGCCGTGAACCTCCAAATTGGGCCCCATGTCGTGATTAATATGGGATGCACCCTCGGCCACGACAGCGTGATCGACGCCTTCGCCACCCTGCATCCCGGAACGCACATCTCAGGGGGAGTCCACCTCGAACACGGCGTTTCGATGGGAACAGGATCCGTCGTCCTCCCCAAAGTCACGATTGGGCAAAATACGACCGTCGGAGCTGGAGCGGTCGTCACTGAAGACCTTCCTCCCCATTGCACCGCTGTTGGTGTGCCTGCACGTCCGCAATTCTAATGCCTCTTGCGCATGAATATCGCCATCTTCCTCCAATACTACCACACGCCGGACTGCCCCACGGCCGCCCGGCCGTACGCACTCGTCAAGCGTCTGGCGCAGGATCATGACGTAACTGTGATTACGACTCGCTCGTGGGAGCCCAGACGGCTTTCTCAAGACTTCCCGTGGGTTCCTTCAGGTGCCAATCTCGTGCGCTTCGACGTGCCCTATCACAACTCAATGTCGTCTCTGGAGCGCCTCCGCGCCTTTCTTTCGTACGCCGTTCGAGCCGTTGCCCATGGCTTTCGGATGCCCCCTCCTGACTTGATTATCGGCTCCTCCCCTCCCCTATCAGCAGCGATGGTCGCGGCAGGAGTGGCCTCTCTCCGTGGCCTCCCGTGGATTTTCGAAGTGCAGGACCTCTGGCCGGAATTCCCCATCCAGATGGGAGCAATTCCCGGCCCTGGGCTCCCCTCCCTTCTATACGGACTCGAGTCCGCACTCTACCGGAGCGCGACCCACGTCGTACCGGTTTCCCCGGACATGGAACGCCACGTCCACACCCTTGCCCCAAACGCCTCAACGACATCTCTGGAGTACGGTACGGACCTTCAACTCGTCGCAGATATCACGGACGATCAGCGATCGAGAATGCGACGAGATCTTTCAATCGACCGCCCCTCTCTCGTGCTCTATGCCGGGAAGTTTGGCCGGGCCAACGCAATTCCCACCCTGCTCGACGCGGCCCAACAATTGTCCGATCGCTCCGATCTTCTCTTCGCTTTTGCCGGACGGGGCTATTACGACTCCGCCGTTCAGCAGGCTGCCGATCAGCATGATCACATTCGGGCCATCGATCCTCTTCCGTACCCGGACACCCTGGCGCTCTTTTCACTGGCGGACGTGTCGCTCGTCTCCTTCCTCGACCGCCCGGTGTTAGCAGCCAACTCCCCCAGCAAGCTATACGACAGCCTCGCGACCGGGACGCCCGTCGTCGTAACCAACCCCGGCTGGACCAAACGGCTCGTGGAACGGCACGCGTGTGGCTGGTACACCCCGCCGGAATCGCCGACTCGCCTCGCCCACCGGCTCCGGCGCGTCTTCGACAACCCCGACCGTCTGGAAGAAGCGGGCAGAAATGCCCGAACCGTCGCCCATCAGCAGTTCGACCGGGCCGCACTAATGAACCAATATGCCAGCCTCATTGATAACGTGAGAGGGTCGACCTGAAGGTCTCATCGGTTTTCGTACGACCCGTTGCCCCCCGACTCCCAGATCTCTCGGCCTCGAACTGATGTCTCGTCCTTTCAATCTGACCCGCTCCGTTTTCGACGAAAAGGCTCCGGGAGGACTTTCCCCGTTCCTCTTACTCCCAGATTTTTTCATCCTCTATTTCGGGCTCCTCGTCGGCCATAAACTCCGTTTCGGAACGTGGCTTCTCCCCCACATCACGGACTGGAGCCTGTCGATCTTCATCATTCTCGGGGTGTACGTAGTCGCTCTTTGGTCCAGTGGGCTCTACACGATGGACCCGCGGGAGATGCATCTCGACGAGTTTATCGACGTGGGCGGTCGGCTTGTGGGCGCCTGGACAGCCTCCATCGCCTTTACGTACGTCACGGATCCGGCCAACCTGCCCCCGCGGGGCATGATGGTCACACACGGACTCGTCACCCTCGTCGGCGTGCTCGGCCTCCGCGCTCTCCTGCGACGCACCCTTGAGTATGCCCATCGCTCATCCGCCCCGGAGAAGAAAACGTCTCTCCCATCTCGCCCCAACATTCAACTGAGCGACCTCGTCGCCCGAGATCCGATCCACATCGACCGGTCGGCCCTCCGGGACTTCTTCTCGAACCGAACAGTGCTCGTAACGGGGGCCGGCGGCTCGATCGGCTCGGAACTGAGCGCCCAGCTTCTCGACCTCAACCCCTTCCGCCTGGTACTCGTCGACGTGAGCGAGCACAACCTCTACCATCTCGAACGGTCGCTTCGGACCCGGTCCTACGACGGCGACCTCGAATTCTGCATTGCCGACGTGCGCGACGAGACTGTCATCAACGGCCTCATGACCCGCGAGCAGCCGGACGTCGTACTCCATACTGCTGCGTACAAGCACGTCCCCCTCATGGAACGGCACCCGGCCGAGGCCTTCCGCAATAACACAATGGCCACCGTTCACCTCCTCCGGCTCTCGGAGCAGCATGACGTGGAGCAATTCACGTTCGTCTCGACCGACAAAGCCGTAGAGCCGACCAGCGTACTGGGCGCCACGAAGCAGTTGGCTGAATGGTACGTCCAGACGGCCCCGCCCTCGATGCACAGCACCACGGTCCGATTCGGAAACGTGTTCGGCAGCCAGGGAAGTGTAATTCCACACTTTGAGGAGAAGTTGGCCGCCGGCCATGCTCTCCCCGTGACACATCCGGACATGGAGCGGTACTTTATGACGAGTGACGAAGCCTGCCGCCTGATTCTGCAAACGCTGCTGTTCAACGATCATCCCGTCCACATTCTGAAAATGGGCGACCCGGTACGGATCCAGTGGCTGGCCGAGCAGCTGGTCGAGCGCTACTACCCGCACGTGGATCCCGAGTCGATGATCGAATTCGTGGGCCGCCGCCCCGGCGAAAAGCTCAGCGAGCAACTAACGCACGCCAACGAGACCGTACATTCCACGTCCCACCCCAGCATCCTCGGGCTCGATGCCCCGGTCCCATACAGCCGACGCACGTTGGAAGCCCACTTCCACCAGTTGCAGGCATTATGCGATCCGGCGCAAGGAGCCCGCGAACAGCTTCGTCAACGCCTGCTGAGCAGTTCTCCTGAAGCCTCGTTCTCCTCTCCGCACTCCGCCTCCTGATTCCGCAGACCGTCGTTGTCCCCCTGAACCGGTGCAGTGCCCCACCCGTAACAGCCGACGACTGTTTTCCTCCCTAAACCCCGTGCCCCTTCTCGTTGGTCGGCCCTGACAGGAGAACCGAGGCTGGCCCGAAGACGCCCCTCGGGCCACGCACGCCTTCTTCATGAGAGCTCCGCTCGTCGCTCTATGCTCCGTTCGTCTCTACTCGCCGTACTGGTTTACAGCACAATCCTGGCCCCGGGGCTCGCCCGGGCACAAGTGTCCGGCTCCTACGACGCGTCGTGGTACGATGCGGACGCTCCCCACGTCCGCATTGCTGTGGTGGAAGACGGAGTGTATCGCGTCACAGGGGCGGCGCTCCAATCGGCCCTGCCGGCCGGAACGACCCTCGGGGAAATTCCGGACTCGACCCTTCGCCTGTACGAAAACGGCCAGGAAATCCCGCTTCACGTGAGCGGGCCGCAGGATGGCACCTTCGGTACGTCGGATGCAATTCACTTCGTCGGGCACCGAAACCGCGGCACCGACGAGTTGTGGGCGTACGAGACCCCGAGCGACCAGAGCAGTCCGTACCGCAGCCTCTATACCGACACCACGCACTACTGGCTCACGTGGGGCGGAGAGACGACAGGCCAACGCTACACCTCGCCGTCGTTTGCCTCCACGACGCCCACAGCCTCACTCCGCGACACGGTTCACGTGGAAGAAGACAACCGGTACTACTACGGGCGCCCGTACGAGAGCGGCGACGCCTTCTACACCGAATCGGAAGGCTACTACTGGCGCCGGTTCTCTCACAACAACACCGGAACCATCCAGGACACGTACACGCTGCCGGTGTCCCGACGCACCAATACCTCTGATCAATTGAACGTGTCGGTGCGGCTGGACGCCGAGACGAATTCGTGCCATCGGGTGCGAGTCGAGGCAGAGCTTCAACAGAGCGGGGGCGGGGTGGCCTTCGAGGCACTCGACACTGTCGAATGGCAGGGGTATCAACGACAAACCGTCACCGCCTCCATCGACCAGAATCGGGTCCCTAGCGATCTTCGAGTGCGGATCGTCTCGATCAACCAGAATTTCTCTGATTCCAACTGTCCCGCCCCTGGCAGCACGCCCAACTACGTCCTCCTCGACTATCTGGAAGCCGACTACGTTCGCCGGCTTGCGGCCGCCAACGACGCGCAGCGCTTCGTTGCCCCCTCGGGCACCAACTACACCTTTTCGCTCAGCGGCTATTCGAGCAGTCGCGTAGAGGTCTACAATCCCGCCGACGCCCGGCGCTACGTGCTTTCTACGACCGGCGGAACAGGAACAGTGTCTGCTTCCCCGACAGGTCCGAATACACCGTTCTGGACCGTGGGCCAGCAGTCCTTCAAGTCGCCTGCCTCTCTTCGTCCCGACAAGTCGAGCGACTGGTCGGTGGCCTCGGCCCACGGGGCCGACTACGTGATCCTCACCACAGAAGCCCTGCTTTCCTCCGCGCGCGAGTTGGCGGAGTATCGACGCACACAAAGCGACTATGAGGTCGCAGTAGTACAGATCCAGAACGTGTTCGACGAGTTCGACTATGGGCGCCCTACGCCCATCGCAATCCGGCGCTTCGCCCGCGCCACGCAGTCCTGGTCGCCCGCCCCGCAGTTCCTCACCATTTTTGCAGATGCGCCCTATCCCATCGATCCGGGGCTTTCCCGTTCTCGTGCAGAGTGGGCCGTCCCCTCGTTCGGCTACTCGCCCTCCGACGGCTGGTACGTCATGCAGGCAAACGGACCCAGCGATTGGACGGAGTTCATGGCCGTCGGCCGCATTCCGGTCCGAAATAACGCGCAGGGGGAGCTCTTTGTCGATAAGCTGTCGACCTACGAGAATGCCGCCCCCGCGGCCTGGCAAAAACGCATGATGCTGCTGGCCGGGGGCACGAGCGAGAGCGAACAGAGCTCTCTGCAGTTCTACTCCAACCAGTGGGGCGAATTGGCCACCGGCACGGCCGACACCCTCTATGCCGCCGGGATGGATACCTTGCGCTACTATAAGCAGGCAGACGATGCACTCGATACGAGCTTCCAGGACTCTTTGTCCGTAGACCTTGAGCGGGGCGCCGGTTGGTTGAGCTACTTTGGGCACTCCGCCGCGCAGACGTGGGAAATTGTCACCGAAGCGCCGAAGGAGTGGGAGAACGCCGGTCGGCTCCCCGTCATCCTCTCTCTCGGCTGTAAAACGGGATCCTTTGCGGGGGGGCGTTACTCAGAACGGGGCGCCCCCTCTCTGGGCGAACAGCTCGTCGTGGGAACGCTCGGGAGTGACTCCTCCCCCGTGGACGGCTCCCGAAGTGGAGGTATCGCGCATTGGGGCACGTCGGCCCTGGGCAATCGGCTGCCCTCCGCTCGCCTGGGCGACGAGCTCACACACAGGGTCTTTCAGGATACTATGCGGGTGCTGGGCACGGCCATTCAAGAGGCCAAAGCATCAATTGCCCGCGACTTTGGATCAAGCAGTCTCTATCAACGCCACTTGCTTACCTACGGCCTGCTCGGCGACCCTGCCACTCGGATCGCAATTGCGGAACAGCCCGACTTCCATTTGTCTGAGGATCAGATTTCGATTTCCCCATCGGCTCCCGTCCCCGCCGAGCCGCTCTCGGTCAACGTCACGCTTCGCAATTACGGCCTAGTGCCCCGCGACAGCGTGGGCCTTCAGTTCACGTGGCAGCGCCCCGACGGCTCACAGGTGCAGCGCACTGCTCGCTTCCCTCGATTCGCGCTGCACCAGGACACGTCGTACACCTTCATCCCTGATGAGCGCGCCCTGGGCCCAAATACGTTCCGGGCTGTTGCCGACTGGTCAAACACCTACGACGAAGCCAACGAAACGAATAACAGTGCCGAGCAGACCCAAGTAGTCTTTGACACGGGCATCGATCTGATTCGACCTGCGGATCAGGGCATCGTGCAGTCGCCCTCTCCTACCCTCCGGACCAGTGTGCTCCGGCGCACGACCGAGACGGTGCCCGTGCAGATTCAACTCGACTCTGTTCCTGACTTCAGTTCGCCGGCCCGGCAAGAAGCGCGTCTTGACGCATCGTCGGCCGTAACCGAGTGGTCCCCGAGCAGTGCATTGCAGGAGGGCACCACGTACTACTGGCGAGCCCGGGTCGACCGTTCGGACCCGCCCTCTTCCTGGACGCAGGCCAGCTTCACGGTCCGCTCCTCGTTTCAAACCGATGGGTGGATGCAGCAGAATCGGCAGTTTCAAGTCAATCGACAGAACCGACTCTCCCATCAGGGTCCTTCCTGGACCTTCAACTCCTTCACTCGCGAAATCATCACCTTCTCCGAGCGAGGAAGCGGATCGAGAAACTTCGGGTTCGTCGTCGGGGGGACCCAGCGCTACGTACGACTCGGCTTCGGTTTCGGGGTTCTGGTGATAGACGGAAAAACAGGCCGCGTAAAAGGGGCCAGTAGTTTCCCCACCTACGAGCTGCCCGACCGCTTCACCGACCCAGAGATCGGCGACACGCAACAGGCAATCAACAGTCTGCGCGACTTCCTCGACCAGCATGTCGAATCAGGCGACTACGTCTTCACCCGAACCCGACACCTCGCCGGCGGCGGGAGCGCTCCCGTTCCCGATGAGGTCACGTCCCTCTTTCAAAATCTAGGCTCTTCTCCCACCCCAGAAGACTACTCGACGGCCATCGACACCCTCACATACGACCACCTCTGGGTGATGAAGGCTCGATACGGATTCCCCGACGCCACTGTCGAGCAGGTGTCTCCGCCATCCGAGGCCTCGTCCGTGAATGAAATTGAGCTCTCCTCTACCCCCTCCTTCCGTTACCCACGCGGCACGACTACGACCCCCCTCATTGGTCCGGTAACTGCGTGGGAAACGATGCGCTGGCAGACGAGTCCCTCCGATGCGAGCGACGACCTCCAGATTGACGTTCTCGCTCGTGATTCGACGCTCCTCGTTTCGGATGTAGGTGGCCTGAACGGAGAGCGCGACCTCAGCTCAATCGATCCGTCTGCGCATCCCTACGTCCGCCTCCGCGCCACCCTCACCGACTCAACGAATCGCACTGCTCCCAACCTTTCGCGGTGGAGCGTAGGGTACACCGGAGTGCCCGAACTTCTCACCGACCCGGCGCAGTTGCAGTCGATTCCCGACACCCTCCAGGAAGGCGCCTCGCAATCAGTGTCGCTGCCGGTGTTCAACCTTGGACCGGTGGCCTCCGCCCCTGTGCGCGTCCGATACGACCTCGTGGATGCAACCAACACGCGAACGACCCTCGCCATCGACACCCTCGGCGTCATTGATGCCGGGGCAGAAAAGACGAGCTCCCTCTCCTTCTCCACAGCGGATCGTCGTTCAGGGGCCACTCTTCTTGCCGTAACGATCGAGTCCGACGGTCCTCCCGAGCGAATCACCTACAACAATACGGCCCTCCGAAACTTCTACATCCAATCCGACGACACGCCGCCCACCCTAGAGGTCCTCGCCGAAGGCCGGGAACTCCCGCCAACCCCCGACGCCATCCAAAACCTGCAGGATCCCAGCCTGCCGTTCGTCCCCACAAACCCGACGCTCGAAATCCAGGTGCGGGACAACAACCCCTACCTCCGGCTCAAGGACACCTCCTACGTGGAGGTGTACCTAAAAGAGGGGCTTCCCTCAGATGGGCCGGACCTCATCTCGAACTATCAGCGGATTCCCTTTTCTGGCCCCACCCTGACCTTCCAGGCCCCCGAAGACGACGAAGAGAATCGAGCGCGCGTTCTGTACGAGCCCACTCTTCCCTCGAAGGACCAGACCTACACGCTGAAGGTGGAGGCGCAGGACGCGCAGGGCAACGAGGGGGAACCACACGCCGTGACGTTCAGGGTACAAACCGAACAGGTGATCACGGACCTGTATCCGTACCCCAATCCAATGAGCGACCACACCCAGTTTGCCTTTCAGGTCCAGGGGGGGAATACACGTCCCACCGACTTTTCGCTTCGGATTTACACGCTCAGCGGCCGCCTCGTTCGTGAATTCGAAGGATCCGACGTGAACGAGGGGGCAGGACTTCGCAAGACCGGATGGAATATGCTCACCTGGAATGGGCGAGACGAGGACGGCGACCGCGTCGCAACGGGCGTGTACCTCTACCGGGTCCGGATGGAGGGGGAAGACGGCACGTTTGAGGGCGACGTGGAAAAGATTGCCGTGATCCGATAGACGGCTCGGCGCGCTCACCCAGTGCTCCGGAGAAGACCATCGTACAGCTGCACAAGGCGCCGTCCCATGATCTCCCACCGATACGCCTGCGCCGCCTGTAGCGCAGCCTCGGATCGTTTCCGATACTCCCCTGGGTGCTGGTGCCAATGCTGAATTACGTCGAGGGCCTGTCGGGGCTCGTTGGAGGGCACTACTGCTCCACACTCATGCGTTTCGACAAAGCGACGCCACACCGGAAAATCGGTGCAGAGGATGGGGAGGCCGTAGTGCAGGTATTCGTAAAACTTCGTCGGGATCTTTTCGACCTGATTCGGGTGGTCCGTGCCCAAGACAACGCCTACGTGCGCCTCCGCATAGTGCTGGACGAGCTGGTTCCACGGGACGTACGTGTCCCACCCCACGCGCTCGACCACGTCGCCAAGACCCTCTCGTCGAATGCGTCGCTCCGCCCGACGACGGGACGCCTCGACGTAGCACACACCGACCAACCGAAGTCGTGCATCCAGACCGCCGGCCTTCATGTGCCCCGCCAGATCGATCAGTTGCGAAAGCCCTCGTCCTCCCCCATCGCCCATAACGCCTGTGTAGAGTGTCCGAATCGGTCCTGACCTCGGAAGGGAGCACGGCGCCCGCTGCTCCTCCGCACCCTGCTGGTCTTGTTTCCGATCAAGAGGCTTGTAGTAATTGGCGATCCGCGTGGTCGGCACCTCCTCCGTCTCCACAATGGAAAGGTGCGGTGCGTTGGCCACCACTACGTGATCGACCCACCGAAAGCACCATCGCTCCAGTCCCCGAATCAGCCGCCCCACAATGGGCCCGTGCCATCGGTAGTCTTCATGCATGTCGTAGATGATCTGCCCTTGTGTCTGTCGCTGGAGCAAGCGAGCAAGCGGAAGGAGCTCCGGATCATGGACGTGGTAGCAGTCGGCGTCGAGCGCCACGGCTTCGCGATAGGCCTCCCATTGAAGAAGAAGACGATGCCCCCACCCGGCTCCCTCGGTCAGTGCCCGGAGGGTGAATTTCTCGCTCTCTTCCGACGTACCATTCTGGGCAATCAGGTACGCATCGTACCCAGCCTCCGCCAACGTGCAGAGCTCCTTCCGGACGATCCTCGGATCTTGAGGATGATGCACGGTCGTGATATGTACGATGCGCTTGTCTGAACGCTGCATCTAAGATCTAAGAGACTGTTTTGATTTCACACGATCGCATTTCAGGCTGAGCGTAACGACCGCAGGTCGTCGAAATCTCTCTGTGTTAGGGGCTTCCGAACTATGAACGGTCCCCTCAGGTCGGCGAAACACCTCTGCGATTTTCACTCCGGCCAAAAATCAAAACAGTCTCTAAGAAGGGGCCGGTCCCAAAAGCCCGTGATCAGAAAAGTCAGTGCGTGGAGGGAAACTGTTTGGGATCATAGTATTTCCCTGAACGGCCCGAAATGCCGTGCCAGAAGGCTCGGGCAAGAACGGTGACCCGCAGCCACTTGTGATCATCGAGACACAGCACCGCTACGACACTCCGCAGGAAACGATACAGCCCCACCACATATCCCCTCCAGCGCTGCCGTCGGGTTTGAGCATGCTTGCGCACAATCAGAAGCTCATTTCGAAGGAGGTAGTAGCGTCGCCAGTAACTGTCGATGGGCCGCTCCCCCCAGAACCGAGCCCAAAGGGACGTGGGAATGTCCTTACTCTCCGACGCGTCGTGATGGACGATGCGGCTATCTCGCACCAGATACACGTGCCCCCAATTCGACAGCCGAAGCACGTATTCGTTGTCGTCAGACCGGATAAAAAAGTCGGCTTCCGGCAATCCGACATCGCGAACGGCCTGTGCGCGGACCATCAACCCCACAAAGGTAGCGTAACCAATTTTTTCTACTCCACTCCCCGTCCCAGACACTCGGTCATAGGTCATACGAAACGGCGCGTACCACCCGACTGAGCCCTTCTGAATCGTCCCATCTGGATTTACACGTAGCGACGCGAGTCCCGCTGTCTTCTCTTCGCGATGACGCCCCGATGAAAAGAGCCGTTCGAGAGCGTCGGGATTCGGCTCGGCATCATCATCCATCACCCACATCCACTCCACGTCCCGCGACACTGCCTGCTTCATCCCTTCGTGGAAGCCACCTGCCCCACCCCGGTTCTCGTCGAGCACCCGCAGGGTCACCTCCGGGAAGTCGGCCCGCACCATCGCCGCGGTGCCATCAGTGCTCGCGTTGTCGACGACGATGATCTCTGCAATCGGGTGCGTCTGGTTCTGCAGGGCCTCCAGGCACTGCCGCAAGAGCGCCTTGCGCTCGTAGGTAACCACAATCGCAGCGACCGTAGCAGATTCGGGCTGCTCAGGTGACGGTTCCGATGACGAGATCGACATCACGATTCTGAATGCCCTAATGAGTCGGCAGTGCAACGGGCAAGCGGGATCACTCCGAGGAGGCGTCGAGATAATGCTCCGGATCGACCCGCTTTCCCGTCCGCCCCGTCAAGCCGTCAACGATTCCCCAGAACAGGATCTGGAGCTTTCCCCACTTGTGGGAGCTGTACAGGAACACCGACCCGGCACTTCGGAGTCCCCGGAAAAGCACCCGCGCGTATCCCCGCATCCGCTGGGGGGCGGACGAAACGTGCCGACGGAGGATGAGAAGGCGATTTCTGTATCCGTAGTAATATCGCCAGTAGTAGCTCAATTTGAAATACCGCCAGGGCTTGGCCTCGCCCTTCTCCTGGCTTCGCCTCTCTTCGGATACGTGGTGTGTAACTCGGCTACTCCGCACCAGGTAGATGCGTCCTTCGCTTGCGAGACGAAGACAATACTCCACGTCGTCGTACCACAGGAAAAAGTCCGCCGCCGGAAGTCCTACCCGGTGCACGACATCCACACGACAGAGGAGTCCGACGAAGGCCGCATAGGAGATTTCCGTGCAGTCCTCGTCGGCAGCCGCAACGGGCTCGACCTCGGCGCGCACCGGATCGTACCAGCCGGCCTGGTCGTACTGCGGCCGCCCCGATGGAAACCGCTTCAGGGGACTTAGTGCCACCGTATCGGGGGCCGAATGCACTCCTGAATCGAAAAGCATCTCCAGCGCCGTCTCTGCTGGCTCCGCGTCGTCGTCCATGACCCAAACCCAGTCTACGTCCTGCGCCACTGCCGCCGTCATCCCCTCGTGAAAGCCGCCCGCCCCGCCCTGGTTCTCCTCCAGCGACTGCAAGGTCACCTCCGGGAAGTCGGCCCGCACCATCGCCGCGGTGCCATCAGTGCTCGCGTTGTCGACGACGATGATCTCTGCCACCGGGTGCGTCTGATTCTGCAGGGCCTCCAGGCACTGCCGCAGAAGCGTCTTGCGATTGTAGGTCACCACCACGGCAGCGACCCTCGGTTCAGCGGACGGGGAGGCAGAATCAGTCATTTGCGCACCGTCCCTCCGACGAATAAACCATCCTGCAGGGACTCTGCGATGCCCTGAAAGACCCACCGTCCATAGCGCCCGACCATGAGAATGTCGTGATCGTCCAGGACGCTCAGGGCCTCCTCTTTCCAGGTCGACTGTGGCCAGGACCACGTGTAGGCCACGTCGATCCACGTCGGATCCACAACCTCCGCCTCCTCAATGTATCCCCATCGCGTCAACTCGTCCACGACCGACGCCGCGTACTGGTCCACCTCATCAGCCGACGGCTTCTCGCCGCCCCGATACGCGCGCTCCACGTAGATGCTCACACGGTCGTCCAACCCGTCCGGGAGAAAGTCCTCTTCTACGTTCGAGTAGAAGCCGACCCGGTGAAAGCCGGACTCGCTTTGCGGAACGTAGATCCAGTGATCCTCGGGACACTCGGGACCGCGCACGGCTCCCACGTTCAGGACGAGAACGGACGTGTGCGGATCGGGCCGCGACGGCACCGACAGGTCCGTCATCTCCATCATCTCGTTGAGGGGCAGCGTCGAGACGAGACGGTCGTACCTCTCCGTGGCGCCGTCCTCGAAGGCCACCGTCTTTGTTTCCACGTCCACGTCCACCGCCCGCTTGCCGTATCGCACATCGCACTGGCTCGCGAGGCGCTGCATGAGCGTATTCAGCCCCTCCTCCGGGTAGAGAAACTCGACGTTGTACCCGACCTCCTTGGCCTGCCCGAAGGCCCCCTCCACCACGTCCTCTACGTCGGCGGGCGACTTGTACGGGTCCTGCGGGGCAATCTCTTCGTAGAGTCCTGCCGTGTAGAGATCGTGGAAGGGATCGAAAAAGACCTCACAGAGCGTCTCGCCGAAGCTGCAGTAGAGCCAGTCCTTCATCTTCTGCCGCGGCTCGTCCGGCGCGTGGATCATGTCGGTGAGGGCATCCGCGGCAAGCGCTTCGTCAAATCGCTTCAGGTGATTCTGCAGGGGATACGGCACCCGTAGATCCCGCTCGGGAAGGTACACGGCCGACTGTCGCTCATACTTCTGCATCGGCGTCAAGCGGCGCATGAAACGCTTGGCCGCCGGGTGCCCACCGAAGATCCAGTGGCCGCCGCCGATTTCAAACCGGTAGGTGGGGCACGACGCCGGACGTTCGTGCAATCGCTCGGTGCCGCCCGGCTCCACATAGTACGACGCGCAGATGCCCCCGGGCGCCTCCCGTGCTTCACAAACAGGATGGCCGGAGGCATAGCCCGCAGCGAGGCCCGTGATGCCCCCACCGAGAATGATACAATCGCTCATAAAGACGTGCGTAGTCGATGGAGAACCGTCAAAGTGCCCCGTACCGCGTCGCTCAGAGGTGATGCCCAATGAACTTCCTGCTGTCAGTATATAAGTTTCACAGACTCATGTCCAGCCGTCCCCCCAACTCCCGTTGATGACGCCACGCGCCCTATGCTTCAGCATGTACGGACCCTGCTCCGCCGATGGAGACAATCAATCGCAGCCCGCGGCGCGAGCCTCGTATTCATGACGCGTGTGGTGGGGGCCGGACTCAGTCTCGTCCTCCATGTCCTCCTGGCCCGATGGGCAGGCCCCACCGTGTACGGCACCTACAGCTACGCCATCGCCTGGGTCGCCACCCTCTCCATCGCCGTGGGACTCGGCTTCCCAGAAGCCTCGCTCCGATTTATTCCCACCTACCTCCAATCGGAGAACTGGAAGCCCCTGCACGGAATTGTCCAGCGGGGCGAACGTCTTACACTCCTCATAAGCGTAGCGGTGAGCCTGCTCGTGACAGCAGGCGTCTGGGGACTGCCCTTCGTCCCATCCGGGCCTACCACACAGGCCATTCTCATTGCGTTCTGGGCCCTCCCCTTCTCTGCCCTCGTCCGCTATTATACCGAAGCGTGCCGGGCCGCCGATCAAATTGCCGCTGCATATGCGGCTCCACGGTTGCTTCGTCCCGGCATCATGATTACCGGCATCGCGATGCTAGCGTGGCTTCCGGTCGGCGTACTGAGCGGCCCGTCGGTGACGGCACTGTTCGGGATTGCGCTCCTTCCCATTTTGGCTGTTCAACGGATATCCTTTCGTCGCCTGATCACCGTGGAAAGCCCATCGGTCGCCCCCCAATTCGAGACCCGGCGCTGGCTGCGCGTCGCCATGCCCCTGCTCCTGGTGACCGGCTTTACCACGCTTCTCCGAAAGACGGACCTCCTCTTCGTTGGCTGGATGCTCGACATGCAGGCAGCGGGCCTCTACCAGGCCGCCGTCACCGTTGCTGCCCCCGTAGGCTTCATCCTCAACGCCGTCAATGCCGTGGCCGCGCCCCGCTTTGCCCGGCTTCACGCGAATAATCAGAACCGGAAGCTCCGCCGTTTTGTCCGAACTCTCGCCCACTGGCTCTTCTGGCCCACGCTCGTCTTTTCCCTTCTGATTGCCGTCGGCGCCCCGCTTTTCCTCAACATCTTCGGTCCCGAGTTTAAAACGGCCCAAGCCCCTCTTCTCCTCCTCATCCTCAGTCACCTCATCAATGCCGGCACCGGGTCCGTCGGCCATCTTCTCAACATGACAGGTCACCATCGAGACAGTACACGTGTGTACGGAATCACGACCGTACTCAATCTTGTTATCACGCCGATCTGTATTCACCATTTTGGACTCTGGGGGGCCGCGGCTGCAACGACCGGTTCGGCTCTCGTTTGGAATGCGTGGCTGCATCACGTCGTGCAAAAGCGCCTTGGTCTCACCCCTTCCATCCTTTTCGCAGTGCAACCTTCCCGCTAGGATGTCCTGCCTGCCCACCTTCCTTCTGATCGGTGCCGCTAAATCGGGGACAACGTCGCTGTATCAATACCTCGGACAGCATCCCGAGATTTTCGTTAGTCCTCTAAAGGAGCCAAACTTTTTCGCATTTAAGGGGCAGGACGTGTGTTTCCAAGGCCCCGGCGACGAACGATGCAACCGGCTCTCCATCACCTCTCTGCCTGAATACAAGACCCTCTTTCAGAATACAGACGCACCGGTTCGTGGCGAGGCCTCTCCTTCGTCGCTCGTCTACCCACACGCTCCACACCGAATCGCGGAGCACGTGCCAGACGCAAAACTCCTCGCGGTTTTACGCAACCCCGTGGATCGGGCGTACTCAAACTTTCTCATGATGATCAAGCAAGGACGTGAGCCGCACCGGGACTTCGCCACGGCCCTTGCAAAAGAGGAGCCTCGTCTGGAGGCGGGCTGGAGTTACTTCTGGGGATACAAGAATTTTGGGTTCTACCATAACCAACTGTCTCGGTACTACGATGTATTTCCTAAGGACCAAATATACGTGTGCCTCTTCCGAGACCTCGTTCAGACTCCCTCCGCACTCCTTTCAGATCTCTTTTCTTTTCTTGGTGCAGCCCCTTCCTTTCAGCCGGACATCTTAAAACGGCACAACCCCTCCGGCATTCCTCAATTCGAATCGCTGCACTGGCTGCTCTACCACGCGGGCCTTCGCCCCACTCTCAAGTCTCTCCTTCCCCCTTCAGTGACCCGATTTTTCTCCTCCCACTTCTCCGACATTTCCCAAACCCTCCATCGTTGGAAACAGCACCTGGTACACCATAATCTACGTCGTCCCTCCATGCCCCCCGAGGTGCGTCGTCATCTACAGTCCTTATACCGCGACGACATCCTCCGCCTCCAAGACCTGATCGACCGCGATCTCTCCCACTGGCTCGACGATTCATCCTGAGTAGCCTGTGCTGGCAAACGAAGAGCCAGTTGTGCGTGCCCCCGGAACCCCATCGCACCCACGCTTTACGATCCAGGCAGGCTGGGTTTTTGCTTCTATCGACTTGCCCTCCTATCGCCCGCTCACCGCCCTTCTGCCCTTATGCCCCCGCCCAACGGCCCCACAACGGACACCGAAAATGCCCGCCTACTCATCGTGGAAGACGATCCGGACGTAGGCACCGGTCTCGAAGACTTCTTCTCCATCAAAGGCTACGACGTCACGCGGGTCACGGACGGTGCGGACGCCGTGCAGCAAATGACGATGCTTCCGCCCTACGACGTTGTGCTTCTGGACGTGATGCTGCCGGACAAGGATGGGTTCGAGGTGCTGCGCGAGGCGCGCAAGGCGGGGGTCGACTCGCCCGTTATCATGCTCACGGCCAAGTCGGAGTCAAAACACAAGCTCCGGGGCTTCGACCTGGGGGCCGACGACTACGTAACCAAGCCGTTCGACGCGAAAGAGCTGGCCGCCCGGGTACGGGCTGTCCTCCAGCGCAGCCGTGAACCCGATGAGATGCCGGATGTGGGAGACGTGTACTCGTTCGACGACTATACAATCGACTTCACGGACGAGTCAGCTACGAAGGACGGGGAGGAGATCGAATTTACGGACCTGGAGTTCGACATCCTGGAGTACTTCATCAACCATCGCGGCCGCACTGTGAGCCGCAAACAGCTGCTCCGCGACGTCTGGGGCATCAGCGGCGACATCACCACCCGGACCATCGACCGTCACGTCGCGTCCCTCCGCAAAAAAATCGAACCCGACCCCGACGATCCAACCTACATTCGGACGGTGTACGGCATCGGGTATAAGTTTGTGGAGGACGCGTCGTCCGATGCCGCCGACGAAGACGCAGCGTCTTGATGACCCCGACAGGCTGTCCCGCTGCCACCGCGGCCATGCCTCAGTACTCTACCGCGACGAGCCGTCCGCCTCTCGGGCCCGGCGGTCCATCATCTCGTGATACTCTTCCGCCGCTTGGTTGTGCTCTCGGAGCGTGCGGCTGAAGGTGTGTCCGCCCGTTCCATCGGCGGCAAAGTAAAAGTACTCGTGCCGCTCCGGATTGACGGCGGCCCGCAGTGAGGAGGGAGATGGATTCGTGATAGGCCCGGGCGGCAACCCGTCGATCTGGTAGGTATTGTACGGATGATCGATCTCTAGGTCGCGGTACAGGACGCGACTTGTCCGCTCTCCACGCGTCTGAATGAGCACGTACTGGATCGTCGGGTCGGCCTGTAGGCGCCAGCCCCGTTCCAGCCGATTGAGATACACGCCGGCAATGCGGGGCTTCTCCTGATCCTGTAAGGCCTCCCATTCCACGATGGACGCAAGGGTTACCACCTCTCGCTTCGTGAGCCCGAGGCTATCGGCCCCGGGGGCCAGGCGCCGCTCATAATAGCGGTCGAACGACGTCTTGATGCGGCGCACAATCGTTTCTGCGGGTGTCTGCCAGTAAAACTCATAGGTTTCGGGAAGCATATAGCCGAAGAGGCGAGACGGCGTGGTGCCAACCTCTTGTGCCAGACTCGTATCTCGAAGGGCGCTGAGGAACGCATCGGCGTCCAACTCGAGTCGATTTGCCATCACCTTTGCTACCGTCGACGGGCGGGAGCCGGGCGGAATAATTACCCGCACCGGGGCCTGAAGGCCGCGGCGCAGTTTGTCGAGCAGGCGATAGTTGGAGGTATGCGCCTCAACGCGGTAGTGGCCCGGCTTAATCTGGGCGCCCCATCCCGTGGCCCTGGCCACCAGGCGAAAGGTAGAGGGAACAACGAGGATGTTTTCTGCCTGAAGCGAGTCGACGGTCTGATCCAGCGACGCGCCATTGGGAATGATGAGATCCCGACTCCCATCGTAGGAACCGGTATTCGGGCCGAAAAGGATCGCTCCACCTACGCCGGCCCCAACTCCGAACACGAGGGCGGCAATCAGTACGAGAAGAGACTGTGTTCGCATCGAGACCGGGCTCAGTGTCACAAATCATGCAAAAGCGGCTGTGCGTTCCCCCGTACGGACGGCGGCAAGCCACGCCTGGGCCATGCGGTAGTGTCCCGCAGCAGTTGGATGGACGCCGTCACTGGCCCAGTATGCGGCAGGGGCCTCTTCGAGTGCCTCGTCAAACATGGACTGGTACGGGACCCATGTGGCCCCGTAGTCGACGGCAACCCGCCGGGCGACCTGTCGGTACTCGTCAAAGTGCAGGGCCCACTGCTCATCTACAGTCGAGCTTCCCGGAAGGGCAAACGGCTCTCCAATTACCAGTGTTACGTCCGGATGGGCACTGCAGGTTCGGTCCAGGAGCCTACGATACTGGTGCTCGTAGCGCTCCGGCGTGCCATCGTGCTCTCCCGAAACTGTATACCAGAAGTCGTTCACCCCAACGAGAATGCTCAAAACATCCGGCTGCAGAGCCAGACACTCGTCTTCCCACCGAGCGGCGAGGTCGTGCACCGTATCGCCCCCTACGCCCCGATTATAGCAGATCCAGTCCCGCTTCGGCTGTGTGCCCAGCAAGGTGGAGGCGACGAGTGCCGCGTAGCCGCTCCCCAGACCGGATGGCTCGTTGGGCGCCGCCTTGGTTCGCTGGCGGCCCGTGTCGGTGATCGAGTCGCCCTGAAACACCAGGACCGGCCCGACGGACTCGTTCGACGGATCCGACGACATCACAACTGAGATGGTGTAGACAAGTGCGTACGGGAGACAGAACCAACTGGACGCACCGCCCACTGATCCAACCCCCGGCCTCACTCTTCAATCTGCAGCTGCGGCACGACGTCTAGCGTCGAAGAATGCTCGTCGCCGGCCGCAATCCGGAGCGCTCCTGCATGCGCGATCATGGCCGCGTTGTCCATACAATACGAGAGGTCGGGCACGTACACCTCGAATCCCTCTTCGGCCCCTACGACCGCCCCCCGGCGCCGCAACTCTCGGTTGGCCGCCACGCCGCCCACCACGGCCACGTGCTCAGCGCCCGTCTCCTCCGCAGCCCGGCGCACCGCTCCCACAAGGACATCGACAATCGCCGCCTGCACCGACGCGCAGAGATCGTCGAGATGCTCCGTGAGCACCCGTTCGCGCTCTGCGTCCGAAAAGTTGCGCAGGTAGTAGAGCACTGAGGTTTTGAGCCCACTGAACGAAAAATCGAGATTGTCGAGCCGAGTGCGGGGAAAGTCGTGAAACGTGGGATCGCCGCCTGCCGCCTGCTGATCGATGGCCGGTCCTCCCGGATACGAAAGCCCGAAAAGCTGAGCAATCTTATCGAAGGCCTCTCCGGCGGCGTCGTCGCGAGTGCGCCCGAGCACGGTGTACGAAAAATCCTCCTCGACGTAAACGAGCTCGGTGTGTCCCCCGGAGACGATGAGGCAGAGGTACGGACGCGGGGGCGATGGCGACGCAAAATCGCCCGAGTATAGGTGCCCCTCCAAATGGTTGACCCCAATCAACGGCACGTTGAGGCCGCGGGCGAACGCCTTCGCAAAACTGAGCCCCACGAGCAGGGACCCGGGAAGCCCCGGCCCGTATGTCACCGCTACGGCGTCCAGCGTATCGGCCCCCACCTCGGCCTCGGACAGCGCCTTCTGCACGACGGGCACAATGAGGCGCTGATGGTCGCGCGAGGCCAGTTCCGGCACAACGCCGCCATATTCTTCGTGCAGGTCGTGCTGAGAGGAAATGATATTCGACCGCACAGTGCCATCGTCCAGCACGGCGGCGGCGGTATCGTCACACGAACTTTCAAGACCGAGAACACGCATGAATCGGGGAAGCTAGTGAAAGAATTTCCCAGCCGTCGGGGGGCGGGGACCGTCGTGCCGTTCTCTCCCACGCCTCGGCACCGCCGTGGATTCGCCCCTCACGTCAATCGCGAACAAATCGAGTCGTTTGGGGTATTGTGAAACGACGGAGATGTGTTCGTAACGTCCCTCTTCCTGCCTCCCCTCCAAAGACGATTTCGGCTCCCATGCGAACCGCGCTCCCGCTCTTGTGCCTTGTTCTCACGCTGAGCCTTACGGCCCCGGCGGACGCCCAGCTCCGCGAAACGGCCCAACAAAACCGGTCGGTGCAAACCCAGTTGTACGACTCGGGGTCGGCGGCCGCCAATGCCCTCCAGTCGCTGTTTGGAGCCGAGCACTTTCGCATGAGTCATAGCTACTCGGCGTCGTTCTCCTCCTTCGGTGGCCAGTCGGCCTCAATGGGAATGTACACGAACTCCATGATGTGGCAGTTCAACTCCGACTGGGCCGCCCGCATGGACGTGAGCGTGTCGCATCCGTTCACCCAAACGAGCGGCTTTGGACAACAGCAGGCACGGGTATTTATCCGCAACGCGGAGGTGGCCTACAAGCCCTCCGATAAATTCCAGGTGCGCATGCAGTTTCAACAGAGTCCCTACGGACGATACATGAGTCCGTACGGCTATCACAGCCCCTACAGCCGCGGCATCACCGCGCCCACAGCGACCGGCGATCTCTTCTGGAAAAAATAGCCGCGCTGGATGATACGAATCGATTCGCTACATCACGGCGCGGCATGCCCCGGGGCATGTCGCGCTTTTGTGTTGGCACGCCTGGCCCCTTCTCTCGTCTATGGTTTCGTGGTCCCGCGTTCGGAATGGCCTTTTAAACGCCGCTCTGGCGATTGGCGGCCTGTGTGTAGCGGTGCTCCTCTATGGCCTCGTCACGCGCGTGCTCATTCCCCAACCCGATCCGCGGCGGTCGCCCGGCGGCTCAAACCTTGTGGGATCCATTATTCAGGTCGAGGTGCGCAACGGGGTCGGCGTCGATCGCCTTGCCGCCGAAACGACGCACTACCTCCGCGATCGTGGGTTCGACGTGGTCGACGTGGGCAATTACAAGACCTTTACCCAGAAACGCTCCGTCGTCATCGATCGTGTGGGCGACCCCGAGGCCGCCCGAAAAGTCGCCGAAGCGCTGGGCCTTCCGCCCGATCGCGTGGAACAGGAAATTCGGCGCCAGTACTACCTCGATGCCTCCGTCATCATCGGGCACGACTACAAACAGCTTCACCCCTTTCACAACCAGCAGTAGCCTCCCTCCCAGCCGGGATGGAGGCAAAACGGTTCTCCGTACTCCGTCACTCATTCCCGCAACCAATGCTCTAAGTGTATGGCTTCCCCCGACCAAACATCGACTGCAGACCCTTCCGTCCGTCAACCTCCGCGCAACCCCGGCCACGTGCTGGCGGCCCATGCCGTAGACGCCATGGCCGAAAAGAAGGCCAAAGACATCACGGTAATCGACCTGCGCGACGTGAGCAATATGGCGGACTTCTTCGTCATCGGCACCGGCGAATCCGACCTTCAGGTCCGGGCCATCGCCAATGGGGTCATCGACCGAATTGAGGAAGAATGCGACGAGCAGCCGTGGAAACGAGAGGGACTCGACCATGCCCGGTGGGCTGTAGTCGACTACGTCGACCTCGTCGTGCACGTCTTCCTGCCGTCGCGGCGCGACCACTATCGCATTGAGCGACTCTGGGGCGAGGCCGACCGGGCCGAGGTCCCTGAAGATGGCGACGTATCGGACGTGGAGCTTCTGCAGGAGCTCCTCAATCAGTCGCCGGAGGAGGAGGAATAGTCCGAATCCTGTGGGTCGGATGTTTGGACGAGAGGTGGTATGGACGGCTGAGCCCTCTATTCACCTGTCCATACCTCGATTCGTTGCACTCAGGCATACCTTCACATGACGCGTTTCTTTCTTGCCGCCGGATCGATCTTTGCCGGGCTCGCCGTCGCCGCCGGGGCGTTCGGGGCGCACGGGCTCGAAGATAGCGTGTCGCCGGACCGGCTGGAGACGTTCCGCACCGCCGTGACGTACCAGATGTACCACGCACTGGCGCTCCTCGTCGTGGGCTGGGCAGCCGCGCAGGGATGGGGTGGCCTCTTGCATGGGGCCGGCTACTGCTTCATCGCCGGCATTCTGATCTTTTCCGGCAGCCTCTACGTGCTCGTCCTCACCGATACGGGCTGGCTCGGGGCCATCACGCCGTTTGGCGGCGTCGCCTTCATCGTGGGCTGGGGACTGCTGGCGTGGGGCGTCCTTTCGGGGGGATGACGATTTCGAGCTGATCGCTTCGCTCCACTCTTCATCCGTTTTGCCCGATGGGCATGGGAGCGCGGGAGCATGAGCGAGGAGCGACGGGCGACCTCGCGCATTATGCATTACGCATCACGCAATGCGTGCCTCAGCGATCGAGGGGCTCCTCCACGTCGGGCCTGCCGTCTTTTTTCTGAAGCTGAAGTGCCGTCGCCAGGAATGAGGCGGCACGGCGCTCCGACCAGTATTCGCCATTCTCGGTGAAGCGGACGAAGCCGACGTGTCCCCCACTCTCCGGCACCTCCAGCGTGAACTCGGAATGGCCGTTCGCCGCTTCCGTCGGGTAGCACGTCTCACTCAGAAACGGATCGTTCGCCGCATTCACCAGAAGCGTGGGCACAGCGATGTCTGACAAAAGCGGCTTGCTGCTGGCCGCCCGGTAGTACGCATCGGCGCCCCGAAAGCCGTTGAGCGGCGCCGTGTAGGCGTCGTCGAAGTCGCGCAGGGTGCGGACGTGGCGGAGCGCATCGGTACTCACCTCGGCATGCTGCTCTGCTTTCTGGCGAATCGTCTGCCGGAGGGTGCGAAGAAAGTACTGCGTGTAGTGCCAGTTTGAAAGCTGTCCAATCTGGTGAGACGACCCCTCCAGATCGACGGGCACGGAAAAGGCCACCGCTCCACAGATTCGGTCGTCGATCGTCTCGCCGCGCTCCCCAAGGTACTTGAGCGTGAGGTTGCCGCCGAGACTGAACCCAATGAGGGCCACGGTGGAATACCCCTGCTCGAAGATGTGCGCCACTACGCATGCCAGGTCTTCCGTCTTCCCGCTGTGGTAGGTGGTAGCCGTCCGGTTTATCTCGCCACTGCATCCGCGCAGATTCCAGGCACACACGTCCCACCCCCGTCGCACAAAGGCCCGCGACATGCCCCGCGTATAGGTCCCGTCCGCACTCCCCTCCAGTCCGTGCGTGAGAATGACCGCCCGCCCCCGTTCCTCGGATGCGCCGTTCGGCCGAGCCGCCGCCCAGTCCAGGTCCAGAAAATCGCCGTCTGGCGTGTCAACCCGCTCCCGACGATCGTAGGTGAAATCGACCCGTCGTACGAGCGAGGCGTAAAGCGTTTGTCGATGTCCCCCGGAAAGGAGAGGCGGCGGCGTGTAGGTGGATGCGACAACCGGCACTGAAAAGACAAAAGAATCAGTTTCGAAGAACGATCGCGCCGAACATGCGCCCGGTGGTGCCGCCGGAGGCGCGGTACGAAAAGAATGTCTCTGGATCCGACAGTGTGCAGCGATCCGATACCTCAATCCCGTCGCCCGGCACGCCCGCCCTCTCCAGTTGGTGTCGTAGGGCGGCCTTGAGGTCAACGTGCGGCCGTGCCTCCTCGTCCCGACGGTACACGAACGCATCGTCAAAGCGGGCCGCCACCTCCGGCCCCACCTCAAAGGCCGATCGGGAAAGACAGGGACTCACGTACGCCCGGATCTGCGCCGGCTCAGCGCCCTCTTCTTTCATCCGGTCCACGGTATCAGCAACAATGCCGGCCACGGCCCCTCGCCACCCAGCGTGGCACGCCCCCGCCACGATGTTCTCTGGATCCGCCAGAAGGACTGCCGCACAGTCCGCCGTTGCGATGGCAAGCAGCAGTTCCGGCGTGGTCGTCACCAGCCCGTCGCAGAATGGCTCGTGGCGCGGGGCCTCGATGACGCGAACGGTAGACCCGTGCACCTGCCCGGCGGTGGCCAGCCAGGCGGGATCGGCATCCAACGCGGCGCAGAAGCGGCGTCGGTTCTCCTCAACACTGCTGGAGTCGTCGCCCACGTGGCGGCCCAGGTTTAGAGTGTCGTACGGCGCTCCGCTGACCCCGCCCTTCCGCGTGCTTACCCCGGCCGTCACCGACGGCACCTCAGCAAAGATGCGAGGACGAAGCACGGGAGCGCGGGTCTGCATCGGGGACGAGAGCACGGCACCGGAGCATGATGAGACGTGAGCGGTCGGCATTCCAACTGCTCATCGGATCGTCGGTTCGCTGGTGAGCAATCGATCGCGAAGGCATTGATCATGCGGGGACGGCTCGTCTGTCATCTTCCCGCGGCGTGCCCGGAGGGTGTGAGGGTGCGGGTGTTCGTCTTGCATTCAAACGCCGATTCGGACGCCGTTGGTCTCCGGACATGATGGAGCCGGCACCGTTACGACGCCCCGAAGCAGAAAAGCCATGTGCCTTTGCGAGATTAACCACAGGAGCGACACACCCCGGCACTGGATTTACCGTCTTCTGCAAAGGTCAATATTCTCTGTGTAGCGTCGGTGGACTCCAAGGACGCTACACAAGGGCATCCATCACGTCCGGTGGACAATCTCGCAATCCTATAAAGCTTGTCAATGAGGAAGTAGTTTCCGACTGCACCTCAGATGATCATCGGCGGAAAAGGAGTCAGTCCCCCCGAGGATCAGCCTCAAATTGTCGTGTGGGGCTCACTCGGAACGGCGCGGCTCCCCACACGGCGCCGCCGTCTGTGTCCGATACTCGGCAAGCGTTGTGTGCCGATAGGCACGCGCCGACACGAACCCAAGCACCGCCTGAAGCGGCTCCGATTCGATGAATCCCGACAGGTGGAGCAGGTACTCGCCTCGTGGCGAAAGCAGGACGGTGGCAGGCACCCCATCGGCCCGAAACGTGGAGGCAATCTGCCGGGGCGTGACGCGTCGCCCCTTGTACCGGTACGTCGTGTCCGTGTCGTCGCGGTTGAGGCGCGTGCGCACGAAGTCGTCCGCCAGACACTGGCGCACGCCCTCGCTCGAATAGACCTCCTTCCTCATCTTGTGACACCACCCGCACCACGGAGCGGAGACGGCGACCATCACGAAACGGCCGGTCGAATCCGCGAGGGCCATCGCCTCCTCAAAGTCGTGCCAGTTCTCTTCTTGTCCCTGAGCCCTCCCCACCACCAGGATCGCAAGCAAGACTCCGAGAAACAGACGCTGTCGCTTCCACCTCCGACGGTCATTCATCCCCCAATCACCCCAAATCCAAAGCGGGCAAAAGGCCAGAAGTAATGCACGAGCACGCCCACGATAAGCGCCGGAATCGTCGTGTAGATTGTGGCCACGATGGCCGCCTTCATGTCGATTGCCATGAGCGGAAACAGAGCATCGCCGTCCTGGCTGATCGCGTTGGCCACGAGGGCAGAAAACGGAATGACCTCCTCGACGGCGTAGAGTTGCGCAAAGATGATCTGCGGCGTACAGCCCGGCACGAGACCAAGGGCCGCCCCCGCCATGGGGGCAAACACACCGGCGGCCGCGGACAGCGCGCGGAGGTCGAGAGAAAAGACGCCCATGGTGTACTCATACAGGAGGTACCCGGCAATCACCCACACCGTAACCATGGATGTCTCCATGGCAGCGTGCTCGAATGTCTCGTACGCGCTCCCGAAGCGCTCGCGCACCCGACCGCCCCCCTCGTCCATGTACTGGCGCCCGACGAAGTAGAGGTAAAACGAAAGCGCTGTGCCCAACAGCCCCGCGACGGTGAAAAGCCCAAAGAAGGTCGGGGCGAATTCGAGAGCCACTTCCGGAGCCCCCCGGACCAGATACATCACGCCCGCCACGAGCCCTGCCACGGCAACGAACCACCAGAGGAGATGCACCCCGTGACTGATGGTGCTCATCATGCCGGCCGACCCGTCCGGCGCAGAAGACGCCTCCGATGTCGCATTCGTCGCCGGTGCCGGACAGACAGAACCGACACTACAATCAGAATTGGACAGGTCTTCGGCAGCCGTTCCGCCTCCCCCCCATCCATTCGCCGCCGGACCGTCCCCGAGGGAGGGGACGGACTGAACGGCCTGACGGGACACCCCGGATTCAGGACTGCCGTCGATAACGCTCGACTGTAGAGCGGCGGGGCGTACGCTGGGGCCGCTCGTGGCAACGCTCGGGGTGGCAAACCCGTCGGAGCTCATCGACGCGGCGATGCGCTCGACAGCGTCGTCGATGCGACGAATGCCGAGCCCCCAATAGTCGATGGCGTATCCGAACAGAACACTCGTGATGAACGCAAGCCCGTAGGCGTACACCCCAGCCCCGGGAGCGATCGCGAGAATCACGAAAGCAGAGTCGCCGGCCGTGGCCCCAAGGGTCGCCACAACGGACCCGAAGCTGATCGTGCCGCGGATGTAGAGCGGCATCGCCACAATCGCCCCGCCGCAGCCCGGAGTAAGCCCAAGCAATGCCCCGGCGATGGGCTGCATTCGCTTGTGGTTCTTCAGGAAGGTGACGATTCGGCCCCCAGTGCGATACTGTACGTAGCTGAACAGCAGCACGGTCATAGCGACGAACGCGCTGACCTGCACGAATCCATCCCGGATCGAAAAAATCAGGATGTCGAGAGCGTCCTGAACGGACATGGGAGGAGTGAGATATTTTCAAAATACGTCCAATGCAGTGGAGCGCGGGAATGCTACCGCAGGGTCATCCGCACGCCCAGCGAGACCGTGCGCCCGACCATCGGCCCCCAGGTGTAGATGGTGTCGAACACCGTGTCGTCCTGCCGCCCGAACGGATCGTCCTGTCCCACGAGCGGACTCCCCTGCGTGTAGTCGAAGAGGTTTTCCACCGTGAGGTAGGCGTCAACCCCCACCCCCGACGGCCCATTCACGCCCAGAAATTCTTTCGTGAGCTTGAGGTCATGCGTCGTGAACATGGGCGACCACCGATCGCGCCCGTAGGTCTCGACGTAGAGGTCCGGCATCCGCTTCGGACCGGTGAGGCTGCCGGTGTACTCCACCGTTGCCCCAATGGCATTGATGTTGTACGAAAGCCCCACGTTGCCCATATAGTCCGGCGCGTACGTCACCGCCTGCCGTTCCCCGTCCTCTTCCGTATAAACATCCGAGAGCGTCATACTCGCATCATAGGAGATGGGAAGTGTGGTAAAGTTCTGGTCCACCCTCACCGAAAACCCGCGGGTCACGGAAACACCATCGAGATTCTCGTAGACGATGAGCTCGGGATTCTGGTCGTAGTTGGGAATAATCTTGTTGGCGAACCGCGTGTAGAAGCCGTCCACACTCACGGTGAGCGGGTTCGTACCGAAGGGGAGGATGTGCTCTACGCTGGCCGTGACGCTGCGAGAGCGCTCCGGGTCCAGATCCTCCTCAAACACGACCTCGCGGGAGCCGGTAAGCGCCGCGTGGTCCTCGGTGAAGACGTTCACGACTCGGAAGCCCGTACCGGCACTGGTGCGGAATGTGGTATGATCGGAGGGGCTGTACTTGGCCGAGAGGCGGGGCGCTGTCACGACGCCGTGCTCGTCGTGATGGTCGAAACGAAGCCCGCCCAACACTGTCACGTCGCCCAATGAGAATTCCCCTTGCCCGAACACCCCGGGGATGAAGCGTCGGTCCGCTACCGTCGTGGCCGGCGTATTGTCGTCGTACATGTCATATCGAGCACTCGCTCCCATCAGCAGGTCCAGCCCCTCGGTCACCGACTGGCTCCAGGTGGCCTGCCCGAACGCGATTTTCTGCGTCCCTACGTAGTGCTCCGGGCCGTAGTAGCTATCCTGATTATGGTACGTGAGCGCCCCGCGCAGGCGCAGCCGCTCGTCGAGGCCCGAGGGCCGGTACTCCGTCAACAGTTCGGCGCGACGAGTGTAGATCGACTCGCCGTACACCTCGTCCGAGCCCCGCAGGTCGTCGGTAAAGGTAGGCGGGCCACCCGTCCGGTCCTCGGCGTAGAGCTTGGCCGCCACGTTGAGCCGCTCCTCTCCGTTCACACCGGTAAGCGTTCCCTTTCCGAAAAGAGCCAGCCGCGACCGCTTCGCCTGGTCGGCAAAGCCGTCATCGTTCTCGTCGACGTAATTCTCCATCCGAACGGCGTTTCCGCTCACAAAGCCCTTGAACCGCCCGATCTCTGGCGAAGCTGCCAAGTTGATGCTCCCTTCCCGCGTGCTCGTTCCATACACGTCGGCGGAGATCGTGGGGGTGTTCGCCGGATCCTTCGTGAGGATGTTCACCACCCCGCCCAGGGCCTGCGTGCCATAGAGCGTGGACTGCGGCCCTTTGATGACTTCCACCTGGTCGATGATGGACGGGCTGATGCCGTTGAGTCCGTAGACCGACGCCAGCGCCCCCATGATGGGCATGCCGTCAATGAGCACCGCGGTGTTGGCCCCCTCGACGCCGTTCACCCGAATCGCGTTCGTGCCGCACACCCCGCAGTTGAGCTGCGTCGAGAGCCCACTCACGCTGCCGATCAGGTCCATCAGATTGGCGCTCGTTTTTCCCTGCTGTAGGCGCTCCGTTCCGACGACACTCACCTTCACTGGCGACTCCTTCACGTAGGTCTCGCGCATCGTGCCGGTCACGACCACCTCGTCGCGCTGCAGCACCGTCGCCCGAAGCGATACGTTCCACCTCTGCTCCGTCCCCGCCTCCAGCGTCAGGCGCTTTTCCACCGTTCGAAACCCAACGGCGGACACGACGACTGTGTGCGTGCCAGGAGCGATTGACGAGAGGCGGTAGCGGCCATCCTCGCCTGTGGCCCCGCCCCTGTCCGAGTCTTTCACGTACACGTTGGCCCCCGGAATCGGCGTCCCCGACCCGTCTGTGACGCGACCGGAAAGGGTCGCCTGTGCCGAAGCAACGCGAGGCGTCATTGCCATCAATCCAAGGAGTGCAACTCCAATTGTCGTCGTCCACCGAAAAGGGTACATCCGACGAATCATTTTGTTTTGACTGGCTATCTAGTCATATGGATATAGCTAACAGATTTATTAGTCAAGGCTAAAAAAGGGAGCGTGCGTGTACTTCTGATGAACAGTGGGCACATGCCCCCCGTTCAATTCACCTTCTTCCTTACGTCCCAATGCTCTGAGCCCAATGAAAATCTACTGCCCAAAGTGCGAGTGGGAACCGCCTGCCGGCGCCCGGTGGACCTGCGAGTGTGGGCACTCCTGGCACACATTCGACACGCACGGTCAATGTCCGAAGTGTGGCACGGTGTGGCGCGAGACGCAGTGTCACCAGTGCCATGAGTGGTCGCCACACCACGACTGGTACCACGACCTGCCGCCCGTAGACGTGGACGCAATTACGGAAGAGGAGAGTGCCCCCGGATGACTCGCCCGTCTGTCGCTTCTTCAATGCCTTGGAGACGCTTTCGTCTCCGGTCAACGAAAGAGCAAGAGCGCGGGAGACTGGGAGCGTGGGCGCATGGAAATATGCTCGATACGATCTCAGCGGCACGCACGCCCGTCCGTCGTCAGTCGTCGGCCGTCTGAAGCGTCGACTCCAACGCCTCGGCAGTATCGACAAACCCTCGAAGAAAGCCGCGGGCCTCACTGCCACGCAGCGCCGTCACGTCCACCTCAAACAACTCCTCGAAGTGCCGAACAATCGGCGCCCGCACCGCCGCCATCTCTACAGAAGCATCCGTCTCTTCCGCCAGCGAGGTTACGCCTCGGTCCTTGATGCCGCACGGCACAATGTGATCGAAGTAGTCAAGGTCTGTCGTCACGTTCATAGCAAAGCCGTGCATCGTGACCCAGCGGCTGCAGCGCACGCCCATCGCACAGATCTTGCGCTCCAGCCCCCGTTCATCCGGCCCCACCCACACGCCCGTCCGCCCGTCGACCCGGGTCCCCGTCACAGACCACTCGGCACAGGTGCGAATGATGATCTCTTCGAGCGTGCGCAGGTAGCGCCCCAGATCAGTAAAGAGGCGATCGAGGTCAAGGAGTGGATAGCCGACAAGCTGGCCGGGGCCATGATACGTCACGTCGCCTCCTCGCCCAATGCGGTGAAACGTCGCACCCAGCTCGTTAAGCCGCTCCTCCGACATCAATACATTCTCAGCATCCCCGCTCTTGCCCAGGGTGTAAACGTGTGGGTGCTCCAGAAGCAGCAAGACGTGTGGCACGGGATCGGCGTCCGGGCTGCGCTTCGCCGTAATCAACCGCTCCTGTACTGCCTCCTGCAGACTCCAGGCCGACGTGTACGCCGTCCGGCCCAGATGACAGACGATAAGTTCTTCGCGCGCAGACATGTGCTGTGACCTTTAACGAAAATAATAGGTCCGTATCCAGCTACCGGACCGTTTTCAATGACAACGGATTGGACCCCGAACATTCTCCAGCAATCCCGATGATGCCCCCGACCATTCGGATCGGCTGCCGTCGTGCGCTCCTGATCGAGCGACCAGAGCCTGTACCCAGACCCAGACCGATTAGTTTTGCGAGATGCTGACACTCACATTGAAGGTGCCGTTGACGTTCGTGTAGGAGGTCTGCTGTCCCTGCGTCACGTCGAACCGCTCAAAGTCGAGTTGGAAATCGGCCGTCACGCGGTTGCTGACGCTGTAAGAAATCTTCGGCGTCATCGTGAGACGGGTCGTCTTCGTCAGAATGTCGACATTTTCGCCCTGAGTGGCTCGGGTCGGATCGTAGCTGTCGAGCTCCGATCGGGCCTGCTGCAAGGCTTGCGTGACCAGGTACTCACGCTCGTCGCTGACCGACCGGCTGAGCGTAAAGGAGAACCGAATGCGATTCTGAATGCGCGGGAAGAAGGGGAGGCTGAGCCCGCGCTTGCTGAACGAGAGGCGCCCGGACAATTCCCCGGTCTGCCGCTCCACGACATTTTTTCCGCGAAGGGCCGTAGTGATGCGCCGGTTCCATTCGAGACTAGTCTGCAGCTCCCACGGCCACGTAATATCGATGCCGATAATGGGCTGATACTGCTCCTGAATCTGGATGGACTGGGGTTCGTACTCGGGCTCAATGTAGTTGAACGTCTCCCCAACGACGGTAATGGTGGTCGAGTCGCCCGCTGTCGCGAGCGAGTTGAAGCCCGTTTGGTACTCAGCGTTGTAGCTATGATTGAGCGAAACGCTCTCCGTCACCTGCTTGATGAACGGCCAATTGGAAAGCCCCGAGTAGCGAACCGTCCACCCTGGCATGGGAAAGGGGGCAAAGCCGCTCCCCCCAATGCGTCCCCCTCCGGTGAGGTAGGCCTCTCGAAAATCGGCCACCACCGACGACCGAATCAATGCCACCTCATCGGCCTCCCAGACCGTCTCCGGCGATTCCACATTGCGTCGAAAGGTGTTCAGTTGTCGTTCAAAGAATGATTGGTAGGACCCAAACGCCCAGATCGAGGCGCTAGCATTGCCGCTCTCGCTCCGAAACCGCTGCAGCCCCGACGATGCCTCTCCCCCCCCGGGCACCGGCCCGTTTTGTCCGCCTGGCTGAAACTGAATCTGCGGCTGGGTGCTCCAGCTTACGTTCCAGTTCAAGTCGATATTGAAAGCGGAGCTCGGCGATAGGGCCGTTCGCGCCTCAAACCGATGACGGTTCGTAAGATTATCCGTCACCTGCACGTCCTGAAACACCCGATTGGTGGTGTCGATCGACCGTCGAAGGCCGAGCCGATAGCCCAGGGGCGGCCCCTGCCCCTGAATAGCATCGAACAAGCTGTAATGGGTGCGCACATCCACTACCCCGGTTGCGTTGGTCACGGGACGGCCCACCCCAGTGGAGCGCGAGGAAAACTCCCCGTTGTAGTTCACCGTGAGGTCCTGAATGTCCATCACCATGAGCGCCGCCCCTCGGAGAATACGGACCGGATTCGGCAGCGGAAGATCACTGAATTGAACGCCCCCGTCTGTGCTGTCGGTCACAGCCCCTTCCTCAGTCCCAGGGGTAGGACCTTCGCTTCGCCCGCTTCCCTCGGAACGGGCCTCCGCCGAGCCCGATTCCTCCCGACCGGCCTCCCGCTGGGCCTGCTTCAGGCGCTCGTAGAACCCAAATCGCTCCCACACCCTGTTCGGATGCAGGCTCACCCCCGTCCGCAGGGTCACGGAGTTCCGCACGCTGGCACCGGTGAAGCTTCCCTTGGCCCCATTCTGCCAGTCAAACGACGACTGGTAGTTCACGTCCTGCACCCCAATCCAATTGAGTGCCTTCCGATCGAGAATCCCGAGCCGGAGGGTGGCCGAGAGCCGTTGCCGGTAGTTGTTTGTGCGCGGGCTCACGTCCCCCAACACAAGCGCCCGAAAGATCTCCCCCTCCGACTTCTCCAACAGGCGATTCTCCACGAAAATCGTCTCGCCAAGCTGGTCCCGAAGAACCCCCGTGCTGTCTGGTAAATCCGAGAGGAAGGCGCCCGGATTCCGGAAGAAGGCACTGGTGTCTACGTCTGTGAGGGTCCGACGCCCCACCACCGACTGCTCCGAGAAAATCAGATTGCGCTGCGTCCGCGACGCAAGATCGTTCAGCGTCTGCTGCGTGTTGGTATCAAAGCTGAGCCCGAGGAACCCGAAGGGGTCGTATTGAAGGCTGAAGTTGCGATTGTGCGTGAAGTTCTGCGTTTCGCGAAACGGGTTGGCAATGCGGACCGGCTGTGACGGATCGGTGCGGCCCGAGGGACGGCTGCGTGTAGTGGACAATTCACGCTCGGCGCTTCCACTGAAGGAAAGCGAGGTCGGCACGTAGTTGAATCCCACGTCTCCCAGCATCCCCGGAAGAAACCCGAGAGGCTGTATCGTGCGGGGCTGGCCGAAATCCACCTGGTACTCAAACGATCCCGACCAGCTCCACTGATCGTTGAGCAGTCTCTGCGGACTGCGGGCCGTCCGATCGAAATACGAGAAGTTCAGGGTCGTCGCGTCCATCGTATTCCGCACCCACCAGGAGTTGGATCCGTCCTTCGACACGTTGGCCGTAACGGTGCGGCGAAGGTTATAAGACTGCGAGGCCCGCCGTACGCTGTCCTTCAGCGTTTCTCGAATCTCGGTGGGGGACTGATCCGGATACTTGTCTCCGAATTCTCGCCGAACGGTGGAGTCCGGCAGAATGTCGAACTGATCCTGAATTTCGCTGATGCGCACGTCGCCCCGCTCGGGATCGAACTGCGGGGCCGTGAGGCTCGACTGCAGTTGCATCGTCACGGGAATGCTCCACCCCTGCCGGCGGGGAAGGAGGACGTCGAGATTCACATCAGTGCGCACGTTCCAGCTCGTGCTGTTGGCCTGTTCCCGCTCGTCCAGGGTACTGGAAAGCGATCCGAACCCGTCTGTTTGGCGCTGGAAACTCCCTTGCACCGTGGCCAGGTCGGCCAGCCCGATGTTTGCTGTTGTCGTGGTGGCCCAGCCGCCTTCCTCATCGAAGCCGCTGACCCGAAGCTCATTCACCCAGAGTTCGACGTTTCGGAGAGGCGGAGCCGAGGTTGGATCTCCTACGTGCCGCACCCCGATCACGACCGTGTTGATGCCGTCGAGGGACGGAGTGCCCCGAATCTTGAGCCGGGTCCCCTCCGGGGCAAAGTCAAGCGGCAGGTCCACCCGGTCGGACGTAAAGGTCGTGTCGATCTGCTCCCCACTTTGGTCGCGCGCCGTCTTGAGTTGCGAAAGGGTACTGAGCAGCAGATTCATCTCGTTCTGCTCCTGCCACAGCCCCGAGGCCCCTTCGGTCCCCGGCAGATTATTCGGGGTCAGGGGCTGTTCATACTCGTAGTAATCGCCGGTCTCGTTGGCCCCCAGCCGCACAAAGAACCGGAGGTTTTTCCGAATGCGCTCTTTTACTTGCGGGCTGTTCGACGCCCCGTGGACGTGGGTGTACATCCGCAGGTTGGAATACTTCAACAGGTCCAATCCCTGCTGATAGGTTTTAAACACGCCCCGCTGCCGCCCCGCCTCCAGCTCGTTGACATTGAGCAAAAGCGCCTGCTCCCGATTTTCACGCTGCACGCCCGTCGAGGTCCGGCTCCGGCTCACAATGGCCCCCACGGGCGGCTCGTAGTCGGGGTCCTCCTCATTATTGACACTGGCCACGCGGAGCTCCCCCTCCCCTTGGTCCATCACCGTCCCCCGGTCCACCGGCTGTTGCGCCACCGGCGGCGACTTGCGCCACTGGCTTCCCACCAGCTCCATCGACGCGAACCGCATCGTAATGGGCGCCCGGTGGCCCGTCGTCCACAGGCGAATGGACTGGATCCGCGTAAAGTCCTGAATGTTGCCTACCCGATCCGTGAACGCACTCACCGGAATTCGCACCTTGTACCAGTCGCGATTCCGCCCCACCTTGCTTACGACGTAATCGGTAGGCCCCTCGTCGGATTGAGCCCGCTGGTCCAGCGAGTCGAGGGGAATGGCATACTGGTAATAGTTGTTGGTGATGTTGGCACTGCCCCCGGTTCCATCGAGATCCTCGGTGTCCGGCGTGCCCGTAATGCCGCGCCGCGTGGACACCCCCTCAGCCAGCTGGTTCTGCGCCTCGAAGCTATTCAGCTCCTGCCCGGCGTAGTAGTGCGCAAATCGCTGCTGGAGGGTCGCGCCGTCCGGAAAAATCTCTGTATCGTCGAAGTAGCGGTCATTGCCGTAGAAGTGATAATCGTCGGCCGACGGGTCGCCCTGAATGCGCGCCACCTCAGCCTGCAGCCGGTCAAGCTGAGCCGACGTCAGCCCAAGCTGCCCGCCCTCTGCCGCCAGGCTGTCGGCCTGGGCCACGAAGTCGCTGTAGAAATTGCGTTCAAGCATCCCGGGCTCGTATGGATCGCTGGTGTACGACACCAGTCCGTCCAGTCCCAGGTCTTCCGTGCGCCCATTCCGCACGTCAATGGAGGCTCCGGCCTGACTTCCGCTCGCAATCCGGCTCAGTTCATCGAGGTCGTTTTCGTCAAAGGTGAGTGCGAGTCCGTTTTCGGAGTTGAGCCGATCATTGGGAATCACGTCTTCGGAAATGGTGCCGAGGTTGAGGTAGAGCTTCGCCCCGTCGGTGATCTGGCCGTTTTGAGGATACGGCTTCACGATGAACTCGACGAACTCGACGTTCTGCACCGAAAAATCGGTATATCCTTCCGGCAACTGTCGGGTCACCCCACCCCACACACGGGTGGGATTGCGGAAGAAGGACACAAGATCCGAGGTATAATTGTACGGCCCACGCTTCCAGGGATTGAAATAGAAGTCGAGCGACCGGAGCGTAGGATTGGCCGAGCCGCGGGTGTCCCGATCGAAGACGTCGCGCACGTCGAGAAGCTCTGTGGCCTCCGCCGGCCCCCGCTGAGCGACTTTCCCTTCGAGGTCCTCGACAATTTGCTGGTTGAGCTGGTACCAGGCCAGGCTTCCGCGCCAATGCGTCCGAGCGCGATCGCTCATGTCGGCGCCAAACCCGAGCGAGTCCGGCGCGGCACTGATCTGCCAGGAGTTGAGTTGCTGACGGAGGGAAAAAGTATTCTCAAAGCCCTCGAAGTCATCCACGTACGAGATGCCGCTCCGCTCATCAGGCGCGTAGCTGTCCGTCTCACTGTTCTTCACGTCCTGCACAGTTCGCTCGAACGCCTCGGTGCGGGTGTGGCCGGGGCGCAGCTGGGCAAACTCGCCCGACAGAGACAGCTGACTCTCCGCCCGGGTCTGCACCAGGGGCAACGCGTCGACTGCCTGCGTGAGCCAGCGCGGCTCCAGTTCCATGGAGCCGTCGACCCCCCAGATGGTGTTGTTGATGGGCTCCTGCCCAATCCGATATTTGTCGACGGGCGACTTTTGACTGAGCTGCATGACCGTAGCCCCGAGGGCAAACCGGTCTTGCAGGTTCCAATCGGCCCGCGCCCCGAGCAGCGTCTTCTTTTGTAGGTTTGCGATGCTCTGCTGCTCGTACGAAATATTGATCTCGCGCCCGTCCGTCAGGTACGACTGATTCGTGATGTTGACCGTGCCGCTCTGATAGTCGACCACGTAGTCGGTGCCTTCCTGCAGCGCCTGTCCGCCCGAGGTGACTTTTACGGATCCCTCCACGAGCCCGGTAAAGGCCTTCAGGTCGTAGAAGCCCTGCGCCTGCCCCTTGTAGGACCCCGTCATGCTGTAGACGTTCTTTTCGGTATCCTCCTTCTCCGCATTGCTCTTTTTCTTGAGGTACAGATTTTCGAACGCGTACGGCTGCCCGTCTGTGCGATTGCCCTCTTGTGCCGCAACGTCGAGAATGCGCTCCCCGAAGGGCCGGAGATAGGGAAAGTAGATGAGTCCTTCCCCCTCGTTAATGACCTGAGGCGTAAAGTCAAACTCATTGTCCGGGGTCGGAGCTCCGCTCTGATTGACCCGGTCCAGCCCGAGGATTTGGAGGAGCGGCGCGTTCGAGATGTCCGAAAGCGTGGTCGTAGCTCCTTGTCCGGACGGCTTGTACTCGACGTCGAGCTCGAAATTGTTTGCGGTGAAACCGCGCCCACTGAGCCGGTAGACGTTGCGCATCTCCAGGAACCAGGACGACGGCTCGTCGGTCGCGTTTGGGCCGGGCGCCACGGGATTGGTGGGACGAATGAGCTTCAACATGAGGCGATCGGCCTTCACCCCGCCGGTCGTGCCTCCCTGCTCTGCCGCAAAGTCGCCAATCTGTCGTACCTGTCCGTTCACGCGGTACTTGTACGCCACGGCCAGCGCTTCGTTGGGACGCAGGCGCTGGTTCAAGGAGATAAAGCCCAATCGATCGTCGAGCCGGTAATCGCGTCCCTTTTCGAGCTTCTTAAAGTTGCCCTCTTCCCAGTCCTGCGTCTGAAGGGGCTGAGCCAAATTCGCTCCCGACTCGACGTAGTTCGAGACCGACGTATTCTCTCCGTCGCGCAACGCGGCGATGTCGCTCTCCGTGTATTGATCCGCCTCTGGGGACGGCAATACACGCTCTGTGTATTCGTCGGCCTGTTGAAGAAGCCGGGGCGACTCGCCCAGATCCACCGTCGCGGCCACACGCCGCACGTCTGCCTCCTCGCTGGCGCTGCTGGAGGTTTGCAGTTTCCATACCTCGATGTTTTCGATCTGGTCGACGGGGGGGCGAATGCTCGTCGGATCCTCGTGGGCCACATTCCAGCTGTTGCGGAAGTAGTAGCCGAGGAAGAAGTGTGTGCCCTCATCATAGTCGGTGGGCTGCAGCGAGAACTCCGTGGTCTCGGCCCCGCCTTCGATGGAGAGACTGTTGGACTGCCCTTCCTGCTGACTGGCGATCGTGGTAAAGCTCAGATTCCCGAGCTGAAACGTCCCCTTAATGCCGAAGAGGCTCTGTCCTCCGCTGATGAGTTGGGAGGGCGTTTCCAGAAATACGTTGCCGGCTTCCACACTCTGGATAATCTCATCCTCGTATCCGGTGTATTCCAGCTTTACCTGGTTCTGATAGTCAAACTGATTATTCGTGTCCCAATCGACGTTGATCTGCATCTTGTCGCCGATGGTGCCGGTGATGCCAAGCCGCAGGTCCTGCTTAAAGCTCGGATCCAGCTGCGTGGCGTCGCCGGTGCGCGCGCCCTGCCGGTCATTCTTGCTGTACTTGAACCCGGCATTGATATCGGCCTGTCCGTTGACCCGGAGGTCCACCTGGGGCTTCCCGAAGATGGTGGTGAACGCACTCTCTCGCCCTCCGGGCACCGTCATGCGCACGCCCACGCCGCCCCGCTCGGCCCGTTGCCGCCGTCGCTGCTCTACCAGTGAGGTCCAGTTGTCCCGCACGTTGGCCCGGTAGCTCTCTCGCCGGTACACCTCTGCATCTACACGCATCGGCCCTTGGGTGTAGGGGCCGTCGTCGAGGGTGTAGTGGAGGCTTGACGAGTCGAGCGAGACCGAACGCTTCTGTACTGTACGAATCCGCGGGCCGAGAAAGGGAGACTGCGCCCCAAAGAGCGCACCGGAGGGGCGGCGCGACGACGGAAGATAGCGCGCTACGAGCCCGGTATCGGGCACCGCGGAGGACTCTACACCCGTGAGGGAATCTGCCACGAGTGCCCCGGTCGGGGGAGAAGCGACGGGTTCGCCCCCTGCCTCAAGACTGTCGAGCGACGGAGACGTGAGTGCGCGCGAGGGAGGGCCTTCCCTCGGCTGGGAGGGCGGCACAGCCGCGGCCGTGTCGGCGGCCGTTGTGTCGGGAGCCGGGCGCTCCTGGGCAACCGCCGGCTCTCCCCCGACGATCCCCCCACACAGCAACGCCACAACGACACAGATCCGACCCTTCCACGGACAGAGGCGCGCTCCCCCTCCCGGGCGCACCTGATCCATACAGTACCGAAAAGCGACTAAAACAAACGGCACGAAACGAGCAACACCGGTAAAATGCCATCATACAGATCGGGGCCGCCGTTAAGCGCCCCGAACATCGCAACGCAGGGTGCGTGCTGTATCAATCAGTGCCGATACGCAACAAAGCGAGTTATGAGCGTAGAACGTGGGGCGAGTTGCCGCTCCGCGGGCGGTCCTCCTTCTAGCAGAGTGCGCGTCTAGCGTTCCCACATCCTCCAATCGCCTGGTATTGCGCCCCTTTTCGGCCCCGGGCACGCGTCCCTACACGTGCTCTTCTTCAAGGGAACGCTTCGCAGTAATCTCCCGAAAGCCGTCGTGGCGTTCGTGACGAATATTGAGCCCACGCTGGGCCACTTCGTCGAGGAAACGCTCACGCGGCAACACATTTTCGGGCACGTCGGCACCGCCCCCGGTTACCGCGCCCTCCCGGGCTAGAAGCAAAGCCGATACAACGGTGGGAATGGCAGTGCAGCGCATCACGGCAGACTGGTGGGACTCCTCGTTGTAGCGCTCCACCATTTCGTACACGATGGTCGTCGGCGCTCCCTCCCGCTCGCCCCGCACGAGCACACGCAGGAGCACTGCATCCTCATGGTTGCCCCCAAGCCGCTCGCGCATGCGCCGAACGAGGATGTCGCGGTAGGTGAGGTGCGTGCGCACACCGATCTTCCGGTCCTCGCCTAGTCCAAGTCCCATGAGGAAGCGCATCTGGTGCGCGTGGCCGGGCCATCGGATGGTCTTGTGATCGAGTTCATTGACGCGTCCGGCCAGGGTATCGGTGAGCGTGGAGAGGCCGCCCTGCGTGCAGAAGGCCTCCATCGTACCGAAGGGCGCCTCCTCGAAATGAATCTCCTCGTCCCGCGACAGAGAATCGACCTCCACTACCGTCCCATTCTCAATAAGCTTCGCCGGATTGGTGTAATCGTCCAGTATTCGCTCGGCCGACCACGAAATTCGAAAGTTGAAGGGCGGCTCCGGATCTAAGGGCACGTCCCCAACCCGCAGGTGCGCCGCCTCTGCTCGATCGAGCTGGTCGAGGGCCCGCAGACACAGAATGTTGATGAGCCCCGGGGCAAGTCCGCAGTTGGGCACGATCCACACCGACTTCTCGCGGGCCTCGTCTGCCAGTTGAAGCTGCCTCTGCACGTGTTCATCGATGCCGCCGAGATCACAAAAGTGCACGCCCGCATCGAGGCAGAGCTTGGCGAGGTCCGGATTCAACTCCGCCGGCACACAGCTGATGACGCAGTCGCTCCCCTTCACAATTTGGGAGAGGACCGTCATATCCCGCGCGTCGACCTGGAACGAACGGAGAAACTGGCTGTCGACCTCCTCGTGGAGCTGCTGGAGAGCGCGGGAGCGGGTATCGCACACCTGCACCTGATCCACCTCATCGGTGCGACGGCACAGTTCGCGCACGACGGCCCCCCCGATTGAACCTGCGCCAATAACCGTGATTCTCATAATGTCGGAAGGATCTATCCGGTTGAAAATAGTGCTCAGTCAAGCTGAACGTGCTGAGCGTCGCCTCATACAGCGGCCGCCCATTGCCGCCGGCAAGATGAATGCGTCCAGACGGAGGGGCTGAAACGTGACGAAGCACACGTGCAGCCTTCTTCCCGTCCTCAGTTCAAACCGCAAGGCGCGTTCGTCCCCTCTTCACGTACTGCTCTCGTCTCACCCGCTGGAATCAGAGCCGCCTCTGCTCTACTACGTGCTCCCCTCGTCCTCCACTCCCCCTCGGCCCTCCAGGGCCCGAGACAGAGTAGCCTCATCTGCGTATTCGAGATCTCCCCCGATGGGAAGCCCCCGGGCAATCCGCGTGACCTGCACGTCGAACGGCTCTAAGAGCTGAGAGATGTAGTAGGCCGTCGTATCGCCCTCCACATTGGGATTGACGGCGAGAATCACCTCGTCGACCTGCGCGTCGCCCTCGGTTGCCTCCTCCGAAGCGACTCCATTTGGGGACCCGGCAGAGGCCTTTGCCTCTGAGGCTGCGTTGGGATCGTCCTCCGCCGCCGTATCGCTGAACGACGGGTCGATGCGACTCGCCAGTTCGTGAACGCGCAAATCATCCGGCCCCACCCCATCGAGCGGCGAAATGACGCCGCCCAGGACGTGGTACACGCCCCGGTATTCCCCAGTCCGTTCAATGGCCAACAGATCGCTGGACTCCTCCACGACACAGATGGTGGAGTGGTCGCGCTTCTCGGACCGACAGATGGGGCAGGGATCCTCGTCGGCCACAACGAAACAGGTGGAGCAGCGCTGCACTCGTTCCTTCACAGCCATCAGGGCATCCGAAATGGCCTCCACCTCCTCGCGCGGCATCTTCAACACGTAGTTGGCCAGTCGCCGCGCCGTCTTTGTCCCAATGGTGGGCAGCTTCGAAAACTGCTCCACCAGGGCTTCGACCGACTCCGAGGTAAACTGCATCGGAATGTGAAGTTTGGAATTCGGAGTTCGGAATGTGGATTTCGGAATGTGGAAGCAATTGTCGGGCGGTTACGGCTGTTCTCAAATCGAACCGCTCCCCCCTCCACACTCCCCACTCCGCATTCCCCATTCGCTAGAGGCCGAGCTGGCTCAGGTCCATTCCCGGCGGCAGCATGCCTCCCATCGACTCCTTCATTTGCTCTTGCGCCATGTCCGACGCATCCTCAAGGGCCTTGTTCACCCCGGCAATCACCAGGTCTTCCAGCAGCTCCAGGTCGTCCGGATCCACCGCTTCCGGGTCAATCTCAATGCCGGTAATCTTCTGATTGCCGTTGGCGGTGACTTTTACCATGCCGCCGCCGGCCTCCGCCGTCACGGTTTCGTCCTCCAGTCCTTCCTGGGCGGCGTTCATCTTTTCCTGCATCTCCATCATTTTGCCGAACATGTCCGACATGTTCATGCCTCCGGGTCCGTTAGCCATAAGTTTGGTCGTGGTCTCGTACCAAAAAAGAATCGATTCGTGAAATCGCCGGGGAGCTTTCATCCCCCAGTGGGTCATCTATGCAATCTCCCGACCCATACCTCCCAATCTCGCCCTCCGAAGCACAACGGGCCGCGCCGGATGGGCAGAGAAGATCCTCAGGAACTTGGATCGTAGATCGGTAGCTCCAACGTACAAAGCGAACGGGCGATCCCTTTCCCGCGAACCCAACGTTTTCCGTATTTTAACGCGCAGGGTCGGGGACTACCACACCGGCTCGGCCCCGAACTCCTCAAAGAGCACGTCCAGTGCGGAATACGTATCCCGGAGCTCCTGCAATTGCTCGCGCGGACTCATCGGATCGCCGGACTCATTCGTCGTCTCCGGATCGGGGGAGGACGTCTCCACGACGAACCGAAGCTCCTCTACGGCAACGTCGAATGTGTCGGTGAGACGCTCCAACAAGAAGTTGTGTTCGTCGCGGAGCGAATCGCGGTGGAAGGATTTGGGAACCGCAACGGTGAGCTCCGTTCCCATCATTTCGATCGGCTCGGCCTCTCCGAGAAGCGAACCGAGCCGAATGCGCTCCTCCTTGACGGCGTCCACGAACTGCGGCCACTCCTGTACCAGTCCGTCCACGCTCGTCCCGGACGCCTCAACGGTGGGTTCAGCCACGGCAGCCTGTGGGCCAGCCCCGGCTCCTCCACTGGACGCAGAGGACCCGCCCTGCGCGTCCGTCGGGCCGTCGCCGGAAGCCCCATCGCCCCCAGACGCGCTCTTGTCGAGGGCGGGACTGCCAAACAAGTCGTCGTACCCAACGCTGGACTCATCGTCGGACTCGTCCATGCTGGCATCGTCGTCCGTCGAGGAAGACGATCCCGAGTCCTCGGCCGCCGATTCCTCTGGGGAGGAGGGCGCGCGCTCCGCCTCTTCGCCTTCCGATTCCTCCGGCGTCGCCTCCGCAGAACCGGACGAGGAGGAGCGGGACGCGGCGTCGTCCGTCTTTGTTGCGGGCTTGGAAGAATCGGTCTGGGCCGGAGAGTCGTCTTCGGAAGGAGACTCTTCGGTGGGGGGCTCGTACGATGATGCCGGTTCAGACGCCGTGTCCGCGGTCGCCTGCGGCTCGTCGTGCGATGCCGACGCAGCGTCCGACCCGCCCTCTACGTGACCCTCGGGAATCGATTCGGGAAGCTCTCCCGACTCGGCCAGTCGTTCCAGTCGATCGATTTTTTGAATGACTTCGCGCAGGTCGGCCGCCCGGCGCATCTGAGCCATCTTGAGAAGGGTCGTCTCCAGCTTGAGGCGCGGCTGCGGACTATTCTTCACGTCGTCCTCCGCTTCTCCTGCGGCCGTCAGCAAGCGTAGCAGATCGGCCTCGCCGAAGCGCTCGGCCTCTTCCCCATACTGGCGACGTGTGCTCTCCGCCACGCCCTCCAACGCCTCCCCGCCTAGCGAGTGCGCCACCAGCAGGTTGCGCAAGTGCTCAGCCAGCCCCACCAGAAACTCTTGCAGGTCGTACCCGCTGCGAACGACGTGCCTTACAAGCTCCAGCACGCCGGCGGTGTCCTGCGTGGCCACATGCTCGGTGAGGTCAAAGTAGAGGTCCTGATCGACGACCCCCATCGCCTGGGCGAGCTCGCTGTATTCGAGCGTCGACCCGCACAGCGAGATGGCCTGATCGAAGGCCGAGAGGGCATCCCGAAGCGCTCCGTCGCCCTTCCGGGCCAGCAGCATGAGGCTTTCTTCGTCCGCCTCAATTCCTTCTTCGTCACAGACCTCGCGCAGCCGATCTACGATGTCGGGCACCGGAATGCGGCGGAAGTCGAAGCGCTGACACCGCGAGAGAATGGTGGGCAGTACCTTGTGCGGCTCCGTGGTCGCAAAAATGAAGAGAGCGTGGGGCGGCGGCTCCTCCAGCGTCTTCAGCAGGGCATTGAACGCCTGCTTCGACAGCATGTGGACCTCGTCGAGAATGTACACCTTCTTCTGGTCGCCCTGCGGCGGAATGCGCACCTTCTCACGCAGCTCGCGCACATCGTCGACCTTGTTGTTGGAGGCCGCGTCCATCTCGAACACGTTGAGGCTGCGCCCCTCCTCGAAGGAGGTGCACGAGTCGCACTCACAGCAGGGCTCGGCGCCGTCCTCTCGCTCCTCCCGCGGCGTCTCGCAGTTGATGGCCTTCGCCAAAATCCGAGCCGAGGTCGTTTTCCCCACCCCACGCGGCCCACTGAAGAGGTAGGCGTGCGCAAGCCGGTCAAGCTTAATTGCGTTCTTGAGCGTATCGGCCACGTGCTCCTGCGCAACCAGCTCTTTGAAGAGCGACGGCCGGTACTTGCGCGCGGTAACGAGGTAGTCCCGATCGGCCATAGCGACTGCAACGACGGACGTGTGGAAGAGGCGAGGCCCAACTCGGGCCGTAAGTGCATCGCAAGGGACTGTTCTTTGGAGGTGTCCCCTACATTTTCGAATTCAATATAGCACCGAACACCGGGGGGAATCAACTTTGCCGTCCATCCCGTGGGGCGATTGTACGTTAAAATCCAAGCTGTCCGTCCCCCCGCCCAAAAACAAAAACCGCAACGGAACGTCCGGGACGATTCTCTTTCAGCTTCGATCCGGACGATGGGCGCTCGCCAGCCATTGGCCGACGGAGTCGATCAGAATCTACGTGGACATGAACACAGGCGATTTGCCCGGCGCCCCCGGCTTGAGAATCATCCGGCCGCAGACGGACTCCGACGTCAAACGAACGTGCGATTGACCGTCCCTTCAATCATTGACATTCCTCACGCCTGAATCCTTCCTTTTGGAAAGTATACCACTTTCCCGTTTCAGCGTCACCGCTGCACTTTCCCTCAACATGATTGCATGTCGTCTCATCTTTTTTCTGTCCTTTGGGATGTGCCTTCTGCTCGGGGGCTGTTCTGAGGAATCTTCTCCCCCATCGTCCTCGCCCCCCTCCGATGCCACCCCGACGGTCGTTGGCCTCACCGGCGATGCCGCTTTTCCCCAAACGAGCGACGCCCTGAATGAACGGCTGTTTCCCCTTGTCAAGTATGAGAACGGGACCTTTCAGGACCTGTCCCTCCAAAGGGACACCACTCGTCAAGGGGGAACAACACACGTCACGTGGAGAGACTCCACCCTGGCGCAGCGCACCCGGTATTTCATTGATGCGCCCCCTCGACTCCTCACGGCCCAGACGATCGGCCTGCGGACGTCTCCCGTCCACACTGCTCCTTTCATCAACGGCAGGGTGACCGACTCTCTTTCGCCCCCGCCGGCGCATTCGCGCCTTGATGTGGGCAGCCACGGGGGCATTGCCATCAGTTTGCCTCCGGACTCGATCGTTGCCCCCAGCACCTGGATTCCGAAAGCCGATACCATACTCACAGACGCCGAGCGCACGGCCATAGCGACCTATGTCGGTCGCCAACTTCTGTCTCCCATCACGGACGCCAAAAAAACCGGACACCCGATCCCTTCGCGGCGGCGATCCGTCCTGACCCGACACATACAGTCCGGCCTTTCCCCCGCTGCTTCTCCGCCGAACACTCCCTCCTCCCATCCAAGGCCGATCTCGAACCTGAGCATCGACGTCGCCTCTGGCCAGTTTGATACGGACGACGCAACCGACTACCTCGTCGTCGTGAACCACGAGTACAACGCCGTATGGCACGTCAACAGGCGTGGCCAAGCCGACTCCATTCACACCGCGAAGCGGACGTCTCCCTGTCCCTGCGACCGCCCCTTCCACGAGGAAGACGATGTCTTCAGCACTCGCAGCGATTCCACGCTGACGAACTTCGGCCTGGATCCCGATACGACCGAGCGGGCCTGCCTACACGGCGGCACACAGGCCGCTGCCTTTTTCGGCGACATCTCGGGCACGCAATGGCGTCCCCACGATGCGACCATAACGACCACCGAGTGGCACACGTCCCTGTCGCACGTGCTCCGCCTCGATGGATCCTTCGTGCTCCTCTTCCACGGGCGCGGATACGAGGGACGGTGGTGGAAACTGTTCCGGCACGACGACAAAGCCTTCACCCCTGTCACTACGGTTTCTCTGGGCACCTGACCCCAGAGACTGTTCTGATGTCACACGATGGCAGTTCAGGCAGAGCGCGACGACTGCAGATCGTCGCGATCCAACGGGGCGCCTTCTGAGCAACGGACGGCCCTCCACTCCCTGCGAAATTTCTCGTCGATTCTCAACCCGCTCAAAAATCAACATACCAGTCTCTAAGGAAAAAACGTCCGTCTCCGGACTACTTCAGGTACAGCTCCGCGATCTCTTTCGTCGGCGTGAAAACGTCGAACCCCGCCCGGTTGGTGAGAAGGATCACCGTGAGATCGTCGTCCGGGTAGTGCATGAACGCAGCCTTGCCGCCGCCCGAATGCCACACGCGCCGGTGACCGTCCTGCGCATCTACCGTCCACCCGATGCCGTAGCCCTCGACGGCGTCGATCGTCGTCTCCTCGAACGGCACCGAGGTCCACATCTGCTCGCGGGACTCTGCTGCAAGGAGCCGCCCCCCCGAGAGCGCCTGTGCAAAGCGTGCAAGGTCCCCAGTCGTACTGAAGAGCCCCGCCGCCGTGGGAATGTAATATTCGTAGGCCTCCGCGAAGTCGAACGCCGCGTAGTCCTCCCGATACGGTGTGGCGAGACGGCTTGAATCGGGCACCGGCTGCCCAACGAAGAACGTGTATTCCATGTCGGCAGGCGCAAAGATGTGCTCCTGGGCGAACGCCTCCCAGGATTGCCCCGAAACACGCTCAATGATGCGCCGCACAATCTCGAAGCCGGTCTGGTTGTAGCGCCAGGTCGTCGTGCTCGTGTCCCGAAGCGGCTTCTGCCGCACGGCCTGCCACGCCGCGTCCATCGTCCCCCCGCCGCGGAGATCGCCGGTCTGCGGATCGACAAGCGACGGCAGCCCCGACGTGTGAGACATCGCCTGCCGGATGGTCACGCCCCGCCACGCGTCCGGAAGCGACGGCAGATACGTGTGTACGGAATCGGCAAGGGCCAACGCATCCTCCTGTACTAGCCTCATGACGGCAGTGCCGGCCACAATCTTCGTAGCGGAGGCGAGCTGGAACATGGTCGAGTCAGTCACCGCGCGCTCGGTGGCCCGATCGGACACACCGTAGTTGAGCTGTTGGACGATCTCGCCGTTCTGTACAACGGCGACGGACGCCCCGGGCACGTCGTGTTCGCTGCGGGCCTGATTGACGATCGATGCAATCACGTCGGCTCGCTCTTCTGGGGTCTCGGGGGGGGAGCAGCCCGAAAGTAGAACAGCAACCACGAGTAGAACAAGGGAAAAGCGGGTCATCGGGAAAGGCGTGGAAAGTCGAAAGCAAGTGTGCGGCAGGCAAACGAACGCAGGCGACGTGTGACGCGCTGTACCCTTAACGGGACGATGCCGTCGAAAGGTACGCGACTGTCGCGTTTCCGCCAACCCTTCACGTGGGCGACACGCCGGAGGCTAGGCCCATCGTTTCCACACGGCATTTTCAGCCTCATAATCAGGATCAGGCATTTCGTCCTCGTCCCAGTGGTCCCGCTCCCATTCGACAGTCCGACGAAGCGCTTCTGTTTTCGTTACGGGAGGCTCGTATTCGAGCTCGGCACGCATCCGACGGGTGTCGGTGGCCAGTTCATACCGCCAATCGCCCGGCCCCTGCAGATGCTCGGGCAGTTCTTTCGAGGGCACCGGCACCACGTCGCCGCACCATCCAACGACCCGCGCCAGTCGGTGTATTCGCTCGACCGTCGTTGGCGTTTCGACCTCGCCGACGTTGTAGATGCAGCTGTCCGCGCGTCCGTCCGCCGCAGCACAGGCAATGGCCGCCGCCACGTTCTCAACGTACCCGTGCGTCCACCGCCAGTCGGCCTCCCCCTCGTCCATCAGAATGGCCGGACGATCGTCGTCCATGCGGCGGAGGTGGCGCACAAGGCGATGCTGCGTATCCCCCGGCCCGTAGACGGCGGGAAGACGAAGCACGGTCCCTGCAAGATTCGGTGCCCTCATCACAACGCGCTCGACCAGAATTTTCTCGTAGTCCCTGGCATAGTCAAAGCCGAGCCCCTCGTGGCCGCGGTACGGATAGAGCTTCTCGCGCAGCGGGGCCTCTTCGTCCAGCGGCACAGGATCCGGATCGTGATCGCTCACACCGCGCCAGCCGTCGTAGTTACGATACACGTCGCTGCTGCTCACGACAACGAGACGATCGGTAATGTCCCCGAACACATCAACCACCCGCTGCGCGTGCGCCTCGGTGTAGGGCACCACGTCGATGACGACGTCCGGGCTCTCCTGCTCGAATGCGTCTCTGTGCTCTGCCAGGGCATTTCGGTCGCCGTGAAGATGTCGAACGGACTCAGGCAGGTCGGCGTCCGTCTCTCCCCGGTGGAAGACGACAATCTCGTGGTCCTTCCGGACGAGTTGATGCACGAGAGGCGTCCCGATGAAGCCGGTGGCACCGATGACGAGAATTCTCATGGCGACGCGTGATTTGTGATGCGCGATGGAGGCGGCCCGCCTCGCTTCGACCGATCAGCGCACCGCACAGGTCGTTCCGCCATCGACGATCATCGAGTGGCCGTGGACGTAGGTAGCGGCGCCGGAGGCGAGCCAGAGCACGGCCTGAGCCGCTTCCTCGGGCGTCCCGATACGACCCACGGCACTACGATCCGCATACTGTTGATGAACGGCGTCCACGTCGGTGCCCTGCGCATCGGCCGCCTGCTGCATCACAGTCTGCAGCATGGGGGTGTCGAAAGCCCCCGGCACGAGTGCATTGACGCGGAGGCCCTGGGGGGCATACTCCTGTGCTGCCGATTTGGTGAGGGACAGCACCCCAGCCTTACAGGCCGAGTAGATCGATCCCCCGGGCGCTCCACCCAAGCCATTGACACTGGATACGTTGACGATGGTCCCGCCCGACTCGTCCTTGGAGAGCATTTGCTGGATCTGATGCTTCATTCCCACCCAGACCCCGCGCAGTGCTACGTCAACAGTAGCGTCGAATTCCTCCAGGTCAAACGCATGCGTCGGCTTGCCTGTCCCCGTTCGGCCCGCGGCGTTGTTCACCGCCACGTCGAGCCCCCCATACGTCGCCACGGTCTGCTCCACAAGACTCGCGATCTGCGTGGGCTTCCCTACGTCGACCTGAACGAAGGTTACCTCGCCGTCGATAAACTGAGCGACCGAGCCTCCACGATCGACATCACGGGCAGCAATCACGACCGACGCCCCATGTTCGGCAAAGGCCTCGGCAACGGCGCGACCGATGCCGGAGGTTCCTCCTGTAACGAGGACGACGTGATCCGAGTAGTCGTAGGTAGGCATAAGTTTGCCTCTGCTGTTAGGAATTGTACCTCCTGCCGCCCCGTCGGCGTGCTCAGTCGGCCTGCTCGCGAAACGCCCCCGGGGGCTGACCCTCAAGACGCTTAAAGGTGCGTGTGAGATGGGCCTGATCGTAGAAGCCGGCGTCGATCGCAATCGTTGCAATTGGGCGATCCGTCTCAGCGAGCAAGCGCCTAGCCTTCTGAACGCGCGCCTCCATCACATAGCGCCAGGGCGTCACGTCGGCTGCAGCCTTGAATCGCCGCACGAGCGATGACGGACTCACGTCGGCGACCGCCGCCATGCGATCGAGCGACAGGTCTGCGGCCAGGTGCTCGTCGACGAACGTTTGGACCTGCCCGACCACGGGGTTGGGCGCCGCTTCGTCGGCCGCAGAGGAACCGGCAACGGGCATCGTGACTCGGGGGCTAGCCCGAACCCCGGCATCGCGGAGCACGCGATTCAATGACGCGAGAAACGTCCGATGCGATACTCTGGAAACCGAGTGAGTTGGACGCGACTGTGTGGATGTCATAACCAATTGGGGGTCGATGGATGATTGCACGTACGGATCGAACGTCTGCGGCTCGCCCACAAGGTGAATCACACGCCGTGCGGTGTCTTGTAAAATCGACGCACGGTTGTGCCCCCCTACTTGAGCTCCTCCCGTTCACGGATGGGTATCCTCGTACAGCCAGACCATCCGGTCCAGGTACCAGAGCTTGCTGGCGTAAACGAGCGCGGTCCCGAACACCGTGGGCCAAATCGACAGTTGCACGACGCCCCAGATCACGAACAGCGTGCCGACGCCGTTGACCCCATTCAGCACATTCGGCACGACCCGGTGATGCTCGGGCACAGGATTCTCGTCGCGGTTCGTCCACACGCGCTCGCCAAGGACCGACTTTGAGGCCCAGTGGTCGAACGAGTGAGGGCGTCCAAAGAGGCGCGGATTGAACCACGTCCACAGCAGGGCCGCCGCGCCGGGCACCAGCGCCCACCATCCGATCCACACCCGGCTCCAGGCGGCCAGAATGAGCAGCGGCAGCACCGTGGTACGGCTCCACACGCTCCAGGGATTCGCGTGGCGTGCCCACGTATCGTCGTCCATTCGGAAGAGCGAGGCAATGCGCTTGCCGACAGTCATGAGACGAGAAGAGTCAGCGAGAAACGAGAGGTGAGAGCCGCCCTCCCCCCCAGATACCGGACTCACAACCGATACAGTTATGGGCTCCTCCCTGGTCCCCGTGCTCACCGAGCGCCCCGCCCCACACTCGGAGCGGATTACAGAAACGACCGAAGAGCAACCTGCACGGCATCCGGCACTTCCTCCTGCGGCAGATGACCCGCGTCCGGGAAGGTCTTCGTCTCGGCCGTCTCGAAGAGCGCCTGCCAGCGCGCAAGGGCCTCCAGGCCGAAGCCCGGATCCTGCTCGCCCCACAACAGAAGCGCCGGAATCGAGCGCAGTCCGTCGCGCTGCTCCCAAAGCGACGCGTACCAGTCGTCTGCCCCGACCAGATCCCGCGCAAACAGCCACGGAGCGTGCCGCGTGTCCGGCGTGGGAAAGGGCCGCTGATAGTGCGCGTGTACTTCGGCGGAAAGGGCCTGATTCGTGAGGGCCGGCAGCATCACGTCCGGCGAGAAATTCCAGTGCGTGTAGACCCAACGTCCGAGGCGCGTCCCAAAGAAACGGCTCGCCCAACGCGTGGCCGTATTCTCAAGCGGCCACATCCACGTATTCAAGAGCACGAGACGATCGATCTCCTCCGGATGGTTAAGGGCGTAGGACAAGCCAATCGGGCCGCCAAAGTCGTGCACGATCAACGTGAATCGATCCAGCTTCAGATGGTCGAGAAGGGCGCGAAGGTGATGGGCCTGTTGGGGCGGCGCCACGGCCTCCGTTTGCGGTTTGTCCGAAAGGCCGAAGCCGAGCAGGTCGGGCGCGATCACGCGATGGTCCTGCCGCAAATCGTCAATGAGGCGACGATAAAGGAAGGACCACGTCGGCGTGCCATGCACGAGCACTACCACGGGCCCCTTGCCTACATCAACGTAGTGCATCCGGCCGGCGCCGACGTCGAAGAAAGAGGAGGGAAACGGATATGCCGATCGGTCCAGCCAGTCGGGAGCAGTCATCAAGGTGGGGGGAGTGAGAAAAACAGAAAGGACGGACTCATCAAGCCGCGGGAGAGAAGCGGCCGATGATTTGCTCGATGACATTGTCGAGCGGGTAGGATTCCGGATCACGAACGTAGTGCTGCCCCACCCCGTCGAGGGTGGCGAAGAGGAGACGAGCGCTTACGTCAGGCGCTTCGTCGTCCAGCGATACGAAGAGGGATCGGAGCCGAGCGTGGATCTCGTCGTACAGTCCGTCGAGCGTATCCCCAACCGCAGCCACCGCCTCGGGCTGCTGGCGCAGGCTGTAGAGCAGCTGCCAGAAGGCCCGGTGCGTGCGTACGGTGTCTAGGCAGGCAGTGACGAAGTGCCGGACCTGCTCCCCCGGAGGCCCATCGGGCTCGAGCTCGGAGAACGTCGTCTCGACCTGAGCCCTCCCCTCTTCCACAATCACACGAAGCAGATCCTCCTTTCCCGAGAAATAGTTGTAGGCCAGTCCGAGGGACACGTCCGCCGCCTCCGCAATGGCGCGCATGGAGGTGGCCTCGTAGCCGCGCCGGGCGAAGAGGCTGCGGGCAGCATCGCGGATGTCGGTGGCACGATCGGTTGGCATCGATACAAGCCTCCAGCATGCGGAATGAACGTTCGTTCAACACTTAGATCCTCCGCTGGCGTCTCTGGTTCCCACACCGTCAGCACGGGGTTACCGATGCCCCCCGTCAAGGATGCATCAGAAGCGCCGTTGAACTGTGACGTTACGAGTTTAACCGCAGGGGCGACACACCCCGGCACTGGATTTACCGTCTTCTGCAAAGGTCAATATTCTCTGTGTAGCGTCGTTGGATCCAACGGCGCTACACAAGGGCATCCATCACGTCCGGTGGACAATCTCGGAATCCTATAGTCCAACGACGCTACAACGGGGCCATCTCCCTCGTCCGGCGGATAATTTTGCAATCCTACACTCCAACGGCGCTACGGAATCCTGCTTCCTACCGGAATAGAGCTTCCGGAGTTGGTATCACTCCCGCCGTCCGATGGTCAGCTGAATCTCACGGGGCTCCCCGTCTCGGAGAACGCGCATGCGCAGTGTATCGCCGGGCCGGAAGTCGTAGATGCGGGCGATGTAGTCCTCCCGCGTCTCGATGGGCGTGCCCTCAATTTCAGTAATCACATCGTAGATCTGAAGGCCGGCCGCCGCAGCGGGCGACCCAAAATCGAAGTCGTGCACGAGCACCCCGCCGCTGCGCTTCAAATTGAGCGCACGGGCAATGCGGGGCGTGACCGACACCGTGGCGAGCCCCGTGTAGTACGACCGATCGACCGCGCCCCGGTCCCGGATCTCAGACACAATGCGGGCCGCGCGCTTGGCGGGCACAGCAAAGCCGAGTCCAATGGAGCCCCCGGACTCGCTATAGATGGCGGTGTTGACCCCAATCACCTTCCCCTCGGCATTTACGAGGGGACCGCCGGAATTGCCCTGATTGACGGCCGCGTCGGTCTGGATCATGTCGCGGTAGAGCCGTCCGTCACTCTCGGCGCGCAGGTCACGACCGGTGGCACTCACCACCCCCACCGAGACAGAGGGCTGCGAGGCCTCGAAGAGTCCGAATGGGTTGCCGAACGCAATGACCCACTCGCCGACGATCGGGGAGGAGGTCGTGTCGAATTCGACGTACGGCAGGGCCTCCTTCGGGTCCACCTTCAGCACGGCCAGATCGGTGGCCTCGTCGCTCCCCACTCGCGTGGCCGGCATGGAGCGCCCGTCGGGAAAAAGCACCTCAATCTCGTCCGCCGCTCCAATCACGTGCTCGTTCGTTACGACATATCCATCCGGCGACACAATGAAGCCGGATCCGGTCCCCTGCACTCGCTCCTCGCGATAGGGCGACTGGCGAAGAAAATAGCGGACATAGGCATCGTCGTAGGCGTCGAAGCGGGGATCGCGCACACGCTTCGTCTCCTCAACATTGATCGTAACGACCGATGGCGATACTGCTTGCACCGCCCGCGTGATGGCCGTCCGGCGCGACTGGGCCACTTCTACCGTGTCCGACGTGGACCGGGCGTTCTGTGCCACAACCCCTGCAGGCCCCACCACACTCATCGCGAAAACAACAAGGAGAATTCGAACACGCATATTGGACATTCCCTCTAGCAAGCTGATTTCATTTCAAGCGCTGTCTCCCTCTTGGACACCGACTGCCTCTCCCAATCGGCCGCCCGTCCCAAATTGAGAACCGCGGTCCAAGGCATGTTTTTCATAACGCAGGCGTGCCATTCGTCGCCTGCCTTGAACCCTGTGCACCTGTGCACTTCTATGAGAGAACTGCGTTCATCGAAAGACCCGTATCCGGAACTGCCGGCGCTATACGTGGATTTTGGGAAAACCTCGGAATACTTATTCCTCCTCCGGCCTCCGGTACGCCTCCTTCGCCTTCCCAACCCTCGTCTCCTTTGACGACGTGACTACGGAACGTTCAATCCCCAATTGGCCGAGCCGGTCCGAATGGGGCATTATTGTCGCCTTTTGGGGCACCTTTGCGCTCATCTCGATTGGCCAGGGATTCATTGGGGAACACGCGGGCCATTTTCACTGGACCGACGCCCTCGGCGATCTCCTCGAATACGGCGCCTGGACCCTCATTACCCCGTTCGTCTTCTGGTTCGTGGGAACCGTTCCCGTTATCGAGATGCTCTCCGACGACACGATGCGGGCCGTACGAAACGTGGGCCTGCACACGATAACGGGCCTCGCCACGGCCATTCTGGTCGACGTTAGTGAAGACCTCTTCGGGCTCCACATGGGCCCGTCTCCTCCCGGAGCCTCCGCCGGCTCTCCCCCCACCATCCTCCAGCAGATTCAAAACCTCTGGTTTCTGGACGAATTGGGGATCTATCTCATCGTGCTGATGGCCGGATTCGCCCGAATCTACTATCTACAGAAGAAGAAGCAACAAGAGGAGGCCGAGCGACTGGAGGAGCGGGCCGAATCGCTAGAGGCGCAGCTTACGGAGGCCCGGCTGGAGGCCCTCCGCATGCAGCTCAACCCTCACTTTCTCTTCAACACGCTGCATGCAGTAAGCACTCTTGTGGACCGCGACCCTAGCGGGGTGCGACGCATGATCGCTCGCCTCAGCGAGTTGTTGCGACACGTGCTCGACGAGGATGCACCGCAAGAGGTCCCCCTCTCTCAGGAACTCGACTTTTTGAACGACTACCTCGACATTCAAACCATTCGCTTTCAGGGGGAACTCGACACCGAGATCGACGTCCCCTCCGAGCTACACGAGGCACAGGTGCCGAATCTCATTCTCCAGCCCGTAGTTGAGAATGCCATCAAGCACGGGGCAAGCCAGGTCCGCGGCGTCGGTCGCATCGAAATTCACGGCCGACGGGAGGACGATCGGCTCGTGCTCTCGGTACGGGACAACGGGCCGGGACTGCCGCCTTCGCAGGAGGACGGGCTGGGGCTCCGAAACGTACGCGCCCGGCTGCAGGAACTCTACGGCGAGAATCAGTCCCTTCGCCTGGAATCAGATCCGGACAAGGGCACCCACGCGATCCTCGAGATTCCGTACCACTCCAGCACGGCCCTCTACACCGCCGAGGGCGAGTCGACTCTCACCGCCGCCTTGCCCTCCTCCGTCGAGTAGTCTTGCTCATTACGCAACCGGCCCATGCCTGCCTCCAACGTCCCGATTCGAACCCTCATTGTCGACGACGAACCGCTGGCCCGCGAGCGCCTGCGCGGCTTGCTGGACGACCGTTCGGACGTGCGCGTCGTCGGTGAAGCCGAGGATGGACTCGATGCGGCCGAAGCGATCCGCGAGCAGGAGCCCGACCTTGTCTTCCTTGACGTGCAAATGCCGGGAATGAACGGCATTGACGTGATCGAAGAGGTGGGACGGGAGCACATGCCGGTCACGGTTTTCGTGACGGCCTACGACCAGTACGCAATTAAGGCTTTCGACCTGGCCGCTGTCGATTATTTGCTCAAGCCGTTCGATGACGAGCGGTTCGAGCAGGCCTTTGCCCGAGCCCGTGACCGGATTGTGGACCAGGACGCCGATGCCATCTCACGCCGCCTACTGCGACTCCTTCAGGAGAAGGACCCCTCCCTCCTGGAAGAGGAGAAAGAAAAGACGTCGGACGAGCCGTACCTGGAACGAATTGCCGTGCAGGGACGCGGGAAGGCCCGGATCGTCTCGGTCGACGACATCACGCACATCACGGCCGACGGCTCCTACGCAGAGCTTCACACCGCAGACGGCACGCACGTCATTCGCGAGCGAATGAAGGCCCTTGCCTCCCGCCTCGACCCAGAGGAATTCGTGCGCGTGCACCGTTCGGCCATCGTTCATCTCGATGAGGTGGAAATGATTCTGCGGAGTGGTGGCGGCAACTATGCCGTGCGGCTCGAAGACGGGACGACCCTCAGTGTGAGTCGGGGGCGCATTGAAGAGTTACAGGACCGCCTCGGGGTGGATGTGGTGCAGCGGGATGGATAGGGGACTACCCCATTCGTGTGCAGTGACTTCGAGTCCCCTTCATCGATATAATCCCTGTTGAGAAGCGAAAGGCGAAGGGCGAACGACACCGTGCGGCCATTCGATACACGCCCCTCGCTCTTCGTCCCTCCCCTCTCGCCCTTCTCTCTTCGCCCCTCGCCACTACCCTCGGCTGCCGTGCCGCTCCAGGATGGTCTCGGCCTGTGTCTGAATCTCCGGCCGCTCGCGAAACGACCGAATCGTCTCTTGCGCGTGATGATAGGCCTCAAGATGATCGACGACCCGCTCGGGATAGTCGTCCCCAATCACACATCCCACGGCCTGCTGCTCGATGGGTGACATCTGCCAGGGCTCGTGGACGTAGGCATCGGTCTCCAGGTGAGATAGCTCCGGCACCCAGCGGCGAATGAACGTGCCTTCCGGGTCGTGCTCTTTGCCCTGCTTCACGGGATTATAGATGCGGATCTGGTTGATGCCGGTGGTGCCCGATTGCATTTGCACCTGCGGGTAGTGAATGCCGGGCACGTAATCGGCCATGAGGCCGCCGTAGGTGGGGGCGAAGCGGCGCCAGTCGAGCCAGCAGTCGTACGCGGCAAACGAGCACAGCATGGCCCGCATCCGGAAGTTGAGCCAGCCGGTGGTGCGGAGACAACGCATGCAGGCATCGACCATGGGAAATCCCGTCCGGCCGTGGAGCCACTGTTCGTAGAGGGCTGAATCCCAATCGTTCTTCCGGAGCGCGTCGAAGGCCGGAATGTAGCTCTCGTGCTCGATGCGAGGGGCATCCTCCAGCTTCTGTGTGAAGTGGCTGTGCCAGTGGAGGCGGCTGTCGAAGCTGTCAAGGGCTTGGCGCCAATCGGTGGCGGCCGGGTCGCGGCGCTCGTCCAGTTCGGCCCGCCGCTGTCGCAGCTCGTACACCACCCGTCGCAGGCTGATGGTGCCGAAGGCGAGGTGCACCGACATCCGCGAACAGGCCCTCTCTCCCGTAAGCGGGCTCGACATGGCACGCCGATAGTTCTGTCCCCGCTTGCGCAGAAAGGCGTCGAGCGTGCGGTGGGCCTCCGCCTCCCCGATCCGCTGAAGAGCAGTAGTGGACGGCCGCAGCCCGAGCTCGGCGTGCGAGGGCATCGGGCCCGGTTCTATGCCGTCCACCGGCGTCAGAGCATCCGGCGGATAAACGAGCGGGCGGCGCATGGCGTTCTCCCAGTGATTGGCCCAGTCGTCGCGGTCGTGCGGCCCCCGAACGACGCCCCGGCACGGGATTTCCGTGAAGCGAATGCCCTGCTCCTCGGCCCAGGCACGAACCCGACGGTCGCGCTCGAACGTCCGCCCGTTGCCGACTTCTTCGTGCGCCCAGAGCCTCAAGGGCCCGACCTGTCGTCGCAGCGCCTCCAGCACCTCCGGCATCTCGCCACAGCGCACCACGAGCGGCTGCCCCCGCTTTGCAAGACGGGCACGCAGTTCGATGAGGGCCTCGCGGATGAGCGTCCAGTGTCGTGAGCGGTAGTCGTCCGCCGCCGTAATCGACGGCTCGGCCACGTAGAGCGGCAGGACCGGTCCCCGCTCCGCGGCCCGGGCCAGCGGACGATGATCGTCCACCCGCAGATCCCGCTTGTACCAGACGACCTGGACCGGGTCGGGCATGGACGAGGCAGAGGCAGTTCGGACGAGCACCGGTACAGTTCTACCGCCCACCCCATCGCCCGATTCCATCGATTCGCACTCGTTACGGCATCGTCGACGCCCACCACGGTGCCTCTGCGGCCGATTCCCCGGCGAGAAGGGTGCGGAGCGGCGCCGGCTGAAGGTGGACCTCGCCGAGCGCATCCGCCGGGGCCCACGCGAACGAGAGGTAGCCCTCCTGCGCCGCCGGGGCCGTGCCGGACGGAAGCGCCGGGGCCTCCACGGCGAAGCAGTGGTTGAGCTCGTACTGCGGCTCCCCGTCCCGGTGCCACCGATGCTCCACGGCGCCCCGGTATGCCCCCACGATCGACTCCACACCCAACTCCTCCCGCAACTCGCGCCGGAGGCATCCCGTCAGTCCCTCGCCGTTCTCTACGTGCCCGCCCGGCAGAAAGGTGTGCGACTGCCCTTTCGCCTGAACGACGAGGACTCTATCGTCTCGGCGGATGACGGCGCGGGCAAGGAGGTGGGTAGTGGACATGTGAATGCGGACGGGAGTGAGAATGAACGGAAATATCGTGCTCTATCCGCAGGAGCGTGCCGTTCGTTCCCCCTTCGCCCTGGATTCACGCTTAAGAGCGTTTGGGGAAATGGCATTTCTTCTCTCCCTTCGCCTTCGCATCTTTCAGGCCCGCGAATCGCACACGCACACTTCCCGCTTCTTATGAGCGACGCCGATCCCATTTTGCTGGAGCTGTACCGCCACCGGTTCGAGGGCGTGGCCGATGAAATGGGCGGAACGCTCCAGCGTACCAGCTACTCGCCCAACATCAAGGAGCGTCTCGACTTCTCCTGTGCGGTCTTCGACGAGGAGGGCCGCCTCGTGGCGCAGGCCGCCCACATCCCCGTCCACCTCGGCGCCATGCCCGCCAGCGTGGCCGCCGCCCTGGAAAGCGTGGACGCCTGGGCCCCCGGCGACATCGTGATCCTCAACGACCCGTACGAGGGGGGCACGCACCTCCCGGACGTCACGATGGTCTCACCAGTCTTTGTGGCGAACAACGACACGCCAACATTCTTTGCGGCCAGCCGCGCACACCATGCCGACGTGGGGGGCATGACGCCGGGCTCGCTCCCGCTGGCGACAGAGCTGGTGCAGGAGGGCCTCGTCATTCCCCCGGTCAAGCTGTACGAAGAAGGCTCCCCAAACGAGAGCGTCCTGCGGCTCCTCCTCCGCAACGTCCGTACGCCGGAGGAGCGGCGCGGCGACCTGTCGGCCCAGCGCGCAGCTCACGCCGTGGGCGAGCGGCGCCTTCAGGATCTCGCGGCAACGCATGGCGCCGAAGAAGTCACGGCCTACGCCCATCATCTGCAGACCTACAGCGAGCGTAGAGTCCGTGCGGCCCTGGCCGAGTGGCCGAACGGCACCTATGCATTCGAGGACACGCTGGAGCTGGCCGACGACACGTCCGCCACGATTCGCGTCACTGCCATGATCGGGGAAACATCCGTGGCGTTTGATTTTGACGGAACGGATCCGGCGGACGATGGCAACCTGAACGCCGTGCTGCCCATCACCGAATCCGCCTGCTACTACGCGGTGCAGGGCCTCGTGGGCAGCGACATGCCGATGAATGCTGGGAGCCTCGTGCCCGTGTCGGTACACGCCCCTGAGGGATCCATCGTCAACGCCGATCCCCCACACGCGGTAGCCGGGGGCAACGTCGAAACCTCGCAGCGCATCGTGGACACGGTACTCGGCGCGCTCGCGGAGGCCCTTCCCACTCGGGTCCCTGCCGCCGGTCAGGGCACGATGAACAACGTTACGATTGGGGGGACTCGTGCGGACGGCTCCTCGTTTGCCTACTACGAAACGATTGGGGGCGGAATGGGCGCGAGTGCCGAAGCAGATGGCCTCAGCGGCGTGCACGTACACATGACGAACACGCTCAATACGCCCATTGAGGCACTGGAGCAGGCGTATCCGTTTCGGGTCGTCGCCTATCGGCTCCGCGACGGAAGCGGGGGCGGGGGCAAGCACCGAGGCGGCGACGGGCTCGTGCGGGAGTACGAGGTGCTGGTGCCCGTCACCGTGACCATGCTCAGCACGCGCCGAACGGAGGGACCGTGGGGACGCGACGGCGGTGACCCAGGCGCGCCCGGCCGCAACGTCCTCGTGCATCCCAACGGCCAGGAAGAGGTATTGCCCGCTCACTTCTCCCGGCGTCTTCCCGTGGGCAGCCGTCTCCGCATCGAAACGCCGGGCGGTGGGGGATTTGGGCAACCGTACGCTGGAAGCTCAAATTAGCCGACGACCGCTCGCATGCCGCTGCTCTTCCGGATGTGCGATGAGGGACGTGCGTGTGGGAGTGGGGAGGAGCCGTTGGTTCTGCTGAACTGTCCCCCATGTTGCCGGTCTCTTCTGTTACCTGTGTCCCCGGGTGCCCCCCCCATACGCCCACACTCCCAGACGCACACAGATTAGGTCGATTTCGCCAGACAGCCCCTCTCCTTGAATCAAAGCCCTTTCTGTCCTGCCCTACCCCCGCTCCTTGGCTGTTGTCTCGTCCCACTCATAGCCAGAGGTGAGGGAGGAGTACTTCGGCTCCCGCTCAGCGGCCTCGTCGTGAGGCAGGCTGCCACGATGCGAGCGCAGGTACGTGAAGGGGGTATGGTGGAGGAAATTCGACACGCGGCCCGTGTAGACGTCCGCGTAGCGCTCCACCTGCCGTGCGAATAGACTCTTGTCCTTGCCGGTGCGCATGAGGGGCCCCCAGTTCTCGTTCACGAGGCGGCTCGATTCCTTGGCGAGAGGAGCAATGCGCTCATCGAGCGCCGTGAGGCGGGTGCGGAGCGTTTGCATCTCTTCTTCCAGCGTCTTCGCATCCGGCCCGTTCGGGCCGCCGTAGTCCTTCTTGAGACGCTGCCGCTGCAGCCGCTTGGCCGAGAACTCCGCTTCCAGCTGCTCCTTCTTTTCCATGAGTCCCGACAACTGATCCTGCTTCTCGGCAAAGGCCTGAAACTCTTCAATTTCGGTCTCCAGTTCGCGCACCACAAGCGCCGTGCGCCAGCGCAGCACCTTCTTCGAAACGTTGACGTCGACGAAGAGGTGATCTCCCACGTAGAGAATCTCCTCGCCCCGTAGGCCCAGACTTTCCTCTACCAGCGGCGCATTGGCTCCTACGTAAACGTGCCCCTCTTCCAGCGGCCCATTCTTGTGCTCGCGTAGGAGTCCGTCTTCGCTCTCCACCCGAAACGCAGGCATGCGCACCGAGAAGAAATCCGGCTTGCGGGCGCCCACAATCGATAGATCGAAGAGATCACGCCACGTCATGCCCTCCGGCAGGAAGTCATTGAAGGCATACTCCAACATCGGGCGGGCATAGTCCCACTCCGAGTTGGTAATGAGCAACACCTTCTTACCAGCGCGCTTCTGATCGAGCAGCGTGAGCGGCATCTCCGGGTCCAGGTTCACGAAGCGCCCCGGGTTGTTCACAATCTTCTCTTTGAGGCGCCCCTCCATGTGCGCCTCGTCAAGCGTCTGCTGTACCTCCTCGAAAAGGTCGGCGTAGCCCATTGAACTGCCCAATTTATTGGCGTCGAGCAGGTCGACGAGCTGCATGTACATACAGGCCGACGAGATGGAAAAGAGGGTATTCAGAAAGTGCCATCGATCCTCCCCCAGATCAACCAGGGTCCGCTGATATACTTCTCGCTGTCGATCAAAATTGAGGGGTTCGGTCCCGTGAAAGGCCCGCTTCACGTACCCAAAGCGGTTGGCCTTTACGACATTGCCGTGCTCGGTATCGAGCACGAGCCCCCGAATGACGAGATCAGGATCAAAAGCAAGGTCCTCCACCGGCCAGCCCTTTGCCAGCAGTCCCTCTTTGATGAAGCTGTATGCCCGCTGCTCCCACTCGCGCATGTGGTAGTGAACGAGCGTGTAGTCCATGTCATATCCGATGGCCCGGATGCCACGCAGGTTGAGCGTGCGGTTGCAGAAGAGCCCGCGAGCGGGATCAATCGATTCCATAGAGCAGAAGGGATGTGCCGAGTTTCGTTGAGGAGTTTGGGTAAACGGGCCGAGCTCGGGATTGCTTCGTTATGAACCCGTTCGACCTCCTGTGGCTCTCCCGAGTGGAGTCGGAAGACCGAATCAGAATGCCTACTGAAGATGCTGGCGGAGGGTGAAAGCGTGAAGGTGCGAACGTTGACAGAAAACGATGTTCGGATGTCGAAGGCGGATGATACCCTGCAGTTACAACGGAAACGACTTGGAGGGGTGGATCGGTGAGGCGATGCATTCGTAGGACGGGCGAATTCGGGTGTACGTGATATCGACCGCCTCTGCTGACAAAACCGCATACCAGCATCGCCTAACGGACCTTCTCTACCCTTGGAATTTTCCTTTTTACGTCCACGAAGAGTCCCCGGTCCTAGCGCTCAACCTTCCAACCTTCAACGTTCCCCCGTGACTCGACGGCTTCTTCCTTCCCTTCTGCTCCTCATTGGACTCTGCACGATTGGACTCTGCACGGCCCGAACGGCCCAGGCACAAACCGACGGCCTCCTCCAGATCGACGACGAGACCCACCGGTTCCTCCAGTCGCAGCAGACGAAGGGCCATCTGCCAGACGCCTTCCTCTCCCACCAGCCGCTGTCGGTGTACGAGGCCCGTCGCTACCTCGACTCCCTTGCCGTTCGCGACAGTGCCGAGCAGATCCTCACGCCGGCAAATCGAGAACACCTCGCCTGGCTTCGGGGAACCACGGATCGTCCCGGCGCCGAATGGGCCGAGCGCACATTTTCGCTGTACGAGAATGGGCGGGACCTGATCTCACTCGCAGGCGAAGACTACGCTTTGCAGCTCAACCCGCGGTACTACGGCTTTCTCGGGCCGTCCGTCCACAGCGAGTCGTCGTCCCGATTCGCAAACGACCTCGCCTGGCGCAACACGCGCGGCCTCCGCTTCTCGGGCCACGTGGGCGATCACCTCTTTTTTGAAAGCCGGGTGTCGGAGAATCAGTGGCGGCCCGTCTGGCCGTCGTTCGCCAACAACACGGCGCCGCGCGTGGGGCACATCTCCTTCTACGACAACGGCGACCCCTACAACTTCTTCGAGGCCACCGGCGTCGTAGGGCTTCGCAGTCGGCACTTTGAGGTGCGTCTCGGCCGGGCT